>NZ_JHEG04000001.1:3821775-4174884 GCF_000760695.4 Tolypothrix bouteillei VB521301
CAGCAGATGGGACATCGTTCATATCTCCCAAGACGATCAGACCCTCGGTGCTATTCTTTTCCAATAACTCATTTGCTTTGACACGCAATGCGACAGCTTCTGCTGTTCTCTTTAAAAGTGCCAATCCAGCAACTCGGCTGCGCTCATTTTCATCTGTAGGCGTAAATCGTGGCTGGTTTGCGGTTGAAGGAAAAGTCAACAGTTTAGATTTCAAATGAGCATTGATAAGATGAACGGGAAAATCTACTTTGGGTTTGACAAGAATGCGGAGAGAACCCCGACTCATACGAGTCGTTTCAGTTATGGTATCTTCAGACTCTTGAGAGAGTATTTTGATGAGGCTACCTTCAGGAAAATCTACTATGTCCTCATGCTCCTCAACTTCCAATTTTGAAAGAAAAGCAACACGGATTCCACGCGGATCTGGAAATTCAGATATGCGTGTGTGTGGATAGCGCCCCTGAAGTCGTGCTACAAGATCGTCAAATGCTTCCAAATCACCAATCTCTTGAACAGCCAATACATGAGGATCTAGAGCCAAAATCGCGTCAGCTAAGCTTTTCAGCTTTTGCGTGTACTCTTGTTGGGTTCTGGGACCAAATTCACTGCCAACGCGAAATAAATTCTCTACATTCCAAGTCATGACTTTAAATAATGTCATGTTTTCTCCAGATATTGCAGATAGATTTTGCTATGGAATGGTCTAGTTTATCTAACAGCGGACTTAATCTAAGTAGATGGATGTGAAAAAACCTAACTTTGTAAAGAAGTTGTTAATTGTTAGTAGTTTAGAGAACAGATGAATGAGTAGTGCATCTCAAATCTTACTTTAATTATTGTTTTTATGTTAAAACAATAACAAACAAATGAATTGTTACTGATTTGCTTAGAAAAAGCAAGTGTATTAATACTTTCTTTAGAAGTAGGTCTACAAGCTAGTAATTTTCAGCTATAGCGGAATTAAATCTATTAGACTTCACTCTATTTTGTCACCAGTCTTAAGTTCAGATTAAATCTAAGTAAAAGATTAGGTATTAACTAGACTTAAGGTTAGGTCAATCAGTCGAGCACAAATTACATCGATTCTGGCTGCTACTCGCATCCCAACTTTGGTAAAGCGTTTGTTGTTGGTGTGAATTCGGACGTCTCTAGTAGTGTTGGTAAGGAGTTAGCTTGAACCCCAAATTGCTGAAGCTGCTTTGGGAATGCATAGGTTTCCCCGTTGGGTAAAATAGCCCCTCTTAAGTCCGCACCAGTAAAGTTGGCTTTTCGTAAGTCCGCACCACTTAGGTTAGCACCGCTGAGATTGGCATTAGTAAAGTTGGCTTCTTGCAAGTTCGCATTACTTAAATCCGCCCCACTGAAGCAAACATTTTTTAAAATGGCATTTATGAGAATGGCACTTTTTAGACAGGTATTTGGCAAGAAGCGATCGCTAAGGTTAGCATTGCTCAGGTCAGCACAGTATAGTTGTACTCCCGTGTCAGCAAAATCTTCTAAAAAAGTTGCATTCTTGATTTTCTTGATGATGCGACAGTCGGTTACACTTAAGTTGGCATTGCTTAAGTTGGCGTAGCCCAATTTAGCACCTTTGAGCTTGACATTACTTAGGTTTGCATAACTTAAGTCAGCTAGCTCCAAGTTCAACTCACTTATAAGTTCTGCATCGCTTAAAAAGCGGATCACACGCCCTTTACGTTCTCCATCTTGATTCAGCCTGCGAAGCATTGATAGCGTGCATGCACGGGAAGCATCGAGTAACGCATTGAGCTTGGGGTCTTTAAAGTCTGTTGTTTCTAATTTTTTAGTCATCAACAGTTTCAATTCTTTATCTATCAACAGCTCTGATATATGCTTAAAATAACCAAGCACAGCCTCTTCACGGGAATTGGTATCTACCTGTTCGTGTTCGCTACGTTGAAATTGGTAAAGCACAATCGGAATTGCGAGTGTACCAACTAACCCCAACCAGTCCCAAAGAGTTTTGGCTGATTGTTCGTGCTCAGTTGTCTCTGTAAGCTTGATAATTTTTCCATCTTTAGGATTTATAACTTCCTTTGTTGTCACTGATTTATTCGAGTCCGGTCCAAATCCAATCCAATTAACCCGATATAACTCAGGAAGAATTGCAATAGCTCCAGCAATAGCAAGTCCTATCAAAAGTTTTTGCTTCGTCAGCCAAATTGGCTTCTTCTGATTCTGCGTCTTGTCTGGGTTCATGAGAGATAATTTTAAAAGTATATGGTTATATCCATGATTAAAGTTCCCAATTTCTGACAGATAATATCAAATTTAGTTAATGAGTTATTTAAGCTCACGCAAAGGCGCACTTGTTGCGAAGATCTTCTTAGCATCTTTGCGTGACATAATTTTTATAGAGATTGAGAGCATCCTAATGTAGTGTCAAGAAAAGCTTGATGCAATCCAATAACACTTTGCGTCACTTCATCTGGTTTGTTGGGATGGGGTGCATTGTTAAAGACAGTTGCTAACTCTTCCACCGCACGGTGTGCTAGTGGTATCCATTTGTTCACCCATTGTTGAAGTAACTGTTGATTCTCAGAGCGGTGTTCAATAGCGTATTTCACGAGTGCTTGCGTCCAATCCCGACTTCGCTGACTGTCAAGAGCCAAATCGCCGTTTATATATGTCAGCAGGCGATCGCCATTCAGTTCAGCGAGTTTACCAAGTTCATTCAGCATCAACTCATCATACAAGGGCTTGGCTACCAAATTTAGTCCTGCAAAAGCTTCTCCCCAATCGTATGTGACTAATAATTTTTCTAAAAACTCGCGCATGGGTTGCCAAACAGAGTCTTCTTCCCAAATAAGACGCGTTTTTTCACTAGAAGCCAAATCTGGATTGTGAACTAGGGAAAGTGCTTTTGTGCGGTAAGCACTGCGTTGTATGCGCCTGCATTCATCTGCTCCTTGAAAATGAACCATATTGCTAATATAAGCTGAAGGTGCCATTTGCCCAATATATTGGGCGACCATTTGCAGGACATGAGTGGAAAAACGAGAGGGAATATAAAGCCTTTCTAGAATTTCTACCCAGTTCTTACTCAGATGCGTATCGCTATCTTTGCGCTCAAATTCATCAATTAAATTATCAATGTATGTTTCGCGCTCTTTTTGTTGTTGAATATAGCTGCGATATGTTAATTGAAAAGGATCGCGAAAGTTTTCCCAATCATCCACCTGAAATGGAGAGCCTTCACGGTACTTTAAGTACCAATTGTTAATAGGAACGTTTGGGTCTATTTCAAAAGGAGCTGGTTCGCGTCGAAAATGATAGTGTAGTTTATGAGTAACAATTTCATATTCACTGGGAATTCGTTGTAACTCACCAAACAAGCTCCAAGTACGACGTTTTCTTCTCTGTGACTTTCGTTGACTTGACATGATAATTCTCTAATTTTCTAAATACCAAACAATCTCTTCTTCTCCAGATTTAATGCGTCCTGCAAAAGTCGCTAAAGTATGCTCTAGTTGTGAAAGCGGACAGGAACGACCAAGAATTGCTTCTAAAGTTTTGCGAGTTACTCTGCAATATTTTTCAGTATGAATGCGGATGTAACCTCCACGGTCATCGACATATACAAAAGTATCTGGATTATCACGTTCAATAGCTGCAATCAAGGCTTCTGCTATCTCGCTGTGGCGGATAACAGGACCAACGAGTTTCGTTGACATCATAACATTCCTGAAAAATTAGACTTTAAAAAACGTTTTTTCAGTGTTTTCTCCTTGTGGTATACCAATATAAATTTCATTGCTTTCAACTTTGATTGCATAAGCAAGTAATTGACAATTTTCGGGATTTATACCTTTGCCTGAAGCAGCGTCAAATTTCCACAAATGTGCGCGACATTCGATCTCTTTGCCATCAAAATTCCCCTCACTGAGAGGAATTTTTTGATGGGGACACCTACTTTGATAAGCTTGAAGGTGACCTCCCAAGCAATGTACTAATAAAATATCTTGTCCATCAACTTCGACATCAAGCATTTCGCCTTCCCAAATGTCATCATAGCTAACAACTTTAACCCATTTCATGTTGGGGGTCTCACTCATCGTAAAAAACCTCTATATAATCTTGGGGTTGAATGTTAGCTTGTGCGACTGTTACATGAGATTCAAGCACGCGCTCGTTATGTTTAACTTTCATCGAAGCTTTTTTGGAAGGAAGCCTTTTGCCAATGACATGATGAGCTACTTTCTGAGCCACTACATCCATTGTGTCTGTATTTTCTACGAACGCAAGGATGAGTGCAAAGTCGCCCCGAAATCCTGCCATAAGTGGTATTGTTGCCATAATATTTTTCTTGCTTGACCTGTGATTGGATCTGGAATTCGTCATTCATAATGGCTTATCCAATGGCAAATTCCAAATTATGAACTATCCTTTTATGATGCCCATGTGTATTTATCTGCGTCATCTCCGCATGTTTCCGGCGTCAGACCCATGTAAGCTAACGCCCCTTCTAGCGTGGGAGGCTGTATGTGACCGGAAAGCAAGCGATCTACTATCGATAGATGTCCGGCGTATCGTTCTGGATTTTGTTCAAAAATCCACTGACAAGGTTCGCAGCAGAAATTGTAGACGCGTCCTTTGTAGTTTACTTTCTTTGGTTTCGGTGCTTCAGTTGCTGATGGTAGAATAACTATTGGCAATTGACAAAGGTTGCAGGTGACTGGGAAAGTTTCGGAATAAGTGCGATCGAGGCGATTGTTGCGAATATTTTCGGTAAGTGTATCCCAGTATGGACCAAACTGCTTTTCCCAATTAGGATATTTTGACTGGAGCCATTCACGCTCCGCTTGAGAAACGCCCGCATCTGGATTCCACCACAATGTTGAACGCCAAATCCAAACACCCAAGTGTAGGGCGTGGTGGTACCATTCTAATTCTTCCAGAAATGTCTCCCAGTACCAAGGAAGTTCAAGACCAAAATCGCGGAACTGAGCTACAAATTGCTGAATAATCCATTCTTCCATAAACTCCTTAAAAGACTTCTGGCGATGCTCCAAAGGGGTGTAGTAATCCATTGACAAACCAGTCAGCAGAGCAAAGATACGCCACGATCGCCAAAACATTGTATCAATTAACTTTTGTGGTAAGTCTTTGCCTTGTTTGAGGAGAATCTTTAAAGTAGGTTCACCTTGTTGGGCGTGACGGGATTCGTCTGTTTGAATGCTTGAGATCAGCGCTCCGAATTCAACATCACCTACATTCAGAGCATCTGCAGCCATACCTAAAAACTGCACGTTGGTAAAACCAGTCTCTAGAGTAAACGTTAACTGTATTGCTGTTGCGATCGGATCGGCTGCAGTAAACATATCATCGCACAAGTGACGGGCAGCAATAATTCCCCACTCATTCGTGTGGACTCCTTTATGAGCCCAGTCAAACTGGATGTCTTTATTTAACAGTCCGTGAGCAAACAAAAGCTGGATCTGGGTGTGACGCATTTCGTCAAGGGTTCCAAACAGCGCCATGTTCCGCCACGCCGCCGCCCTCCCAAAGCGGCTCATACGCGCTTCCCCTATGACTGAAAGAATTTCTGGAATCACCATAGCACCGTAATGAGCTTTGAGCGAAGAAACCCAACCAGGATCGAGCTGCTCAAACAATTTGGAGCGATCCAACGCTGTTTTGACCGAATATACGCCCATATCTTTTTCATATTGATTGTGAACGTACTCCCGGTAGGTAATTTTGTAAGACTCGTCCCATACATACCAATCCTTTTCTGGAACTTTATAGTCCCCAGCAATTTCTTCAGGAAACACGCGATCGTAAGTGACATACTTAAAGTTCCAATTCATATCACGAGCCAAATCATACCAATCAGAGCGATTGAGCTTAGGCATAGAAACTAGTTCCCCATTTGTTTAGATTTATGCGCTCAAACTTTTTTCATCAGAAAAATGGGTTTGAAATCTCTAAATTAGACGCTACACATCCTTGATTGCGGTGCTATAGCGCAACTACGAACTTTTTTAATCTACAGTCTAATTTAAGAGAAATGGTCTTATTCCCATATCACCGTAATTTAACCTAAAGTTCTAAAGGCGTACTAATAGCTTTATACTGCTTAATGATTGACAAATAGATGAGTATATGAATGCGTAAAAACTTGAGTCGTTTTCCTTCTATATCCATAAGTGCGAAAATTCAGTTATGCACTTTTTCAGCTAAAAGCTTGCTGAAGAACAACTAAAAACCGTTCCTGCTTGGATGGAACGGTTAAGAAGTTTATCCATTGACCGATCGCAAAATCTCAGCAAAATACATAGATTCTAGCGAACAGCTTAAAACCTGCCACGTGAGGTTTTTTCAATCGCCCGTCACTGCTTGGCGATCGCTTTCTCAGGCAAATTCCTGGGAGGAATTGAACGTCCTTGATAAAATCGCTGCTCCAATTTGCCCAAACTAAACCAAATAGCAGCACCGCCAATAACAGCCAAGGTTAGAGAGCTAATGGTGATGATATTTGCTTGAGGGTAAACAAACATTAGCAAAGGAAGCAGCGCCCAAACTAACCCTGTCACTGCAGCGACTCCCACCCGCAATCGTTGCAAGTTACTTAAAGCCTTGCTACAGCTGGTACATTTCTTTGTGTGAGAGTGGTATCTATCCAGTAAAATTTCCTTGGGCAATGCCGGTGGTAGAGTCGTTTGTGGAAAAGGATCGATACTATATTGATTCACCCAGGAACGCAGCTGGAATACAAACAAATCGGCTTTGGTTGGTAAATAAAATGCTTTGGTAAAGTTAGCACTCCCACCACGTTGTTCTAGATACCGTTCTTGGTGATGTAAGAAAATTTGGTCATCTTCCAACACGCTATTTTGCCCGATGTGAGAGTACCAGCGCGGAGTAAGTTTCAGAAACAGCCCTGGTAATTTTGAGGAAAACTTAAAGGGAAAACGCGCAAATAACCGACATTCTCCCTTCCGTATGGGAGTAGCGTAGACGACGGTCATCGTCCTACCAAATTGTTTGGAAGTGAGGTCATGCCACATCATAGCAGGAGCAATGAAGTTAGTATCCTGGCGACCTAAAGTCCCTTTGCGCGGACCTTCCGCCCAAATTCCTTTAAATCCCCATTTTCCCGATTCTACGATTTCCAACTCTACAGGAGAGACATTGGCTCTGTTACCAACTGTCCGGTGGTGGGTGTAAGGAATATGACTGGTATCGAGGACGTTTTCCATCAAGGTCAGGGCATCATAAGGTATGTCTCGAAAGGTATTGAGGCAAACCCAACCTTCGGGTTCTTCGTCCAAGACGTCAACCACCGGGACTTTGGTGTTAGACGCATTCTCTGGAGAACCGGGATAAACAAACAACAGTCCTTGACGAACTGTGGTAGGAAGTGAAGTGACGCACGCACGTTGAGAAACTTCTGCTTTGTTTCCCGGAGCCTGCTGCGGAATGCGATCGCACTTACCCGTTCCTGAAAATGCCCAGCCATGATAGGGACATTCGAGTAAACCGTCTTCGTTAATTCTCCCCTCGGAAAGTGGAGCTAAGCGATGGGGACATTGGTCTACAAATGCTCGCCACATCTGTTCGTTGTTATCCCACCAAATGACAATATCCCGCTCTAGTAAAGTGAAACGAGTTAGCTGGGATTTGTCTAAATCTTCAATGTAATGGACGGGATACCAAACCTCATGCCAATCAAACCGATCTGGGTCGAGCCCGCCACTGGGGAGTTCTTTTTTGTCTTGAGTTTGAGAAGTGACTGAAAGAGGTGATTCCTCTGACTGGAGAATGCTGCTCGACATGGTGCAATTAACAATATTTTTAATAATTTCTCTACTCAGAATGTAACAATTTTTTAACAAATTGGGTGAGGTAGATTTAAAAAATCAGTCTATGGTTTAAATTAGCATCGGTTAAAGCCAATACATTTCAACATATGGCAGTAGATACGGAAAAACGTGCAGTCGCTAAAATAGCTTTGCGTGAAGCACTCGCTGCTTGTGAATGAGTGGAAGGCTATTTTTGCTCGACAGAAACAGTCTGCAAAGAGAACTTGGAAAGAGAGTTTATTGTCCGGTTTCTGGAAGTTGATGTTTGGTATAGTTTCTTCAGGAGCTATGAATTCAAAAACTGGAGCCATTTCTTTTACGATGAAACGTTCGCCAAAAGGGCGTTTGGAAATTCTTTACCTGGATGAGGAAATGCGAATCACTCGTGGGGTGGAACGAGGAACAGTGTTGGTTTGCGAGCGTAATTAAACTAATTTACTTAATTGGACGCAAAGAGCCAACAACTTGAGCTTTTCCTAATTCTAGAACCAAACGTTGAGCTTGATGTTTGTAGAGTGGGAAAGGCAAGGTTCCTGGTAAATTTTTCATCAAGTTTCTAGCAACATTAAGACTGCATCCTGAAATTCGGGCAATAACATTGGCTCCTTCAAATTTTGCATCTTCTGTTAAAGCTCTGGCAATATGAACTTGCCAGTTTTTTAATGCCAGCCTAGTGTCTCCCTGCTCAACTCGCTGCAAACCATGGCTCGTTGCTAGTACAATCATGCGATCGCCCACTGCTAATCGAATATCTTCAGAAGGCATTAACTTTGGTGTTTCTGCTTCTTTTTGGTAAAGGATGGGAACAACTCCATAACCACAAGTTACGTCAGATAATAATAAACCATTCAGCGTATCATCAAGCTCAATTTGGTACTCTGTAACCAAAATAGTTGTGCGATCGACACGAAACAAATGAGTAATATTTTCTCCAAATGCTGCTCCAGCAAAAACTTCAGATGCTACAGCATTCACGCATAGAATTTGAGCCTTTGGCAAGAGTTCAGCCAAATTATTACTTAACCCTAGCCCTGTGGTACGAACAACCAAATTGCTTTCTGTATTGACATCATAGGTCATGAGACTGACTTCCAAATTCAGCATTTCATCATCAGTCACCACCACAACACTCTTTGCTGTCTTAAGATTTGCCCTAGCAAGAGACTCTGTTAGGGAACCGTTCAGGAGTGGCATTTTTGGCAAAAGAGACGCATCTAAATTTGTATTAAAGGTAATGCCAACAAGCGGCTGTTTAAACTCTTGTAAAATCTCTGCAATTCTTTGACCAATTCGCCCAAGCCCTACCACAACTACGTGATTTTTTTGGGGAACAGGTGGACGCCGCTTAATTAACTGAAACCTAGCGGCTAATAGTCTTTCTGTCAAAAAGCTGTAGAATATTCCTATCAGAACTGTACCACTAATTGTCATCCCCAAGCTAATCAGGCGCAACCAAAGAGGAACTGGTTGTGTAAAATCGAATCCTCCAAACAGATCGTTAAATCCTCCTAAGAGCAGCATAACTGAAGTCAAAAAAGCATTTATCAAGCTGATTTTGGGATAGGTTAACCGATAGAGAATAGTACCCAAAAGTAATAAAAAGACTACAATTACTCCACAAATTATACCAACCTGCTTGAGTCTATTTTTATCAGAATTTTGCCAAAATTCAGTTATGCTTTGCTTAAAAATGACCCAACTAAGCTGTTTAATTTTTGTTAAAATATGCTGGGGACTATACCAATTTTTTCTTATTGGTTGCTCCAAATAAGTGAGATTTAGATTTGTTGCTTCAATATAAACAATCGTGTCTCCGGGTATAATGCGTGCATCTAATTCCCATTCATCAAATACTTTCGTTGTAGCAGCATCAGATTGATAATGGAGGAGCCGACGGTTGTGAGTGTTCAGATCGTATAACAAACGGTTGTTGCACCAAGTGTCTGTTGACGAGATAACGCGTTTTACCACCCGCAACCACTGTCCTTCTAAATTAAATAATCCTAATGTCTCTGTACCAAGAGCAGCAAGGGCAAAGGCTGGAGCAGGTAACTGCGTAGGCTCAAAAGCAGTAAAGTTTTTTAAATGTTCGCTCAGTAACTCATTGAGATTTCTTTTTGAAGAACGGACAACTATACGAGTTTTGGGATTTAGCTTTCGTACTGCTAAAGCTGTCTCTGCATTCACTAGCTCGCTATTAGTGACTATAAGAGCTGCTCTGCACTGTAGAATTTGGGCTTGCTCCAAAACACTTGAGTGACGGCAATCACCTACGATCAAATTATCCAACAAATCTGGAAGTTGAGAAATTTCCCACTCTTGAGGCAGCTGTTTGTCTATAGCAATTACGCTCACTTCAAACAACTTCAGGGCAACAACACAATGTTGTCCCAAACTACCCAACCCACAAACCAAAAACCGATCTAACAGCACTTCGGTCTTTGCCACTCAGTGAAAAAATATTATATCACTGTCTTAAAAATAGGGAGTAGGGAGTAGGGCTATATTTCGCGTGACAACACCCTAGGTGGAGCTGTCTAAAAAGGTATTCCCAGGCGAGCCTGGTAACGAGGTGGGGGCGTCTGACCTTACCTTCTTGGTAACTCGATCGCAGGAATCGATGTGACAGGAGATTTTTCTGCGCTTCGCGATCGCGTGACGGAAGCCTTAAAGAATTTCCAAAGTAAAGGTATGGTTGTGTCTGATGATGGATATTGGAAAAAGAGCGATCGATATGCTTCTAAATTTTGACTCTCTCCGACGTAAACGTGCGGAGATTCCTTAGGAAGTTCTGCCGTATTTCCTAAGTATCCGGCTGTCAGCCTTTGTATACTCACCTAAATAACTTTATCAACCATTTCGGTTGTAGTTGGAGAAAAAGTACGTAAAAAAGATTTAAGTTGTGACCACCATAACTCGGCGGGGATTAAAATCAGGAGAGTATGGAGATAAACACAGGACTTTCGCACCTACAGATTCAATCATTGGTTCGATTGATGCTAGTTTATGTGCCGATAAATTATCCATAACTACTACTGCTCCCGGATAGGGGATTAATTTCTCTAATAAATATCATATAATCTCGTGCTTAAGTTCATTTGTCCGAATATATCTTACTATATATTTGTGTAATTAATTCTGTCCAACTACTTATGCAACCACAGTTGCTAGCCTGGGAGATTGCCGTTTTCCGTTCAACAGGAGATAAATAACTCATCAACTTGATACCAATCGTGTTGACTATGCATAAACAGCGTCAGACTTGTTGGCTAAACGACCATCTTCCATGTAAACAATGCGATCGGCAATATCTAAAATTCGGTAAATTGTTAGATTAGAGCGTCATCAGTCACTCGTCACTTGTCATTAGTGCATTGCAATTTACCAACGATCGATGACTATCTCATCCTAAAATTATTGACACCTATCCTACTTAAAAAATGTCTGCAGGATCGGCAGACTGTAATTTCCGCATCGCAACTGCACCGGATGCAATACACATTACCAGCGTCATAGCGAATACAAGCACGGCGCGATTCATTGACATCTGAACGGGAAGTAACGTGGCTTGAGCGATTAACCCATACAACCCAAATGAAATTGTATAACCTGGAACAAAGCCCAAAATTGCCAGAATTAATGCTTCTTGAAGTAGGACGCCGATCAGATAGCGATCGCTATATCCCATCGCTTTAAGCGTGGCGTATTCCGGTAAGTGATCGGACACATCTGAGTAAAGAATTTGATAGACGATAACGGTTCCTACCAGAAAACCGACGATCGTGCCAAAGCCAAAAATCACACCGATCGGGCTAACCTGACTCCAGTAATTTCGTTCTCGCTGAATATATTCCTCCTTCGTGAGAACCAGCACATCAGCAGGTAGTTTTGCTCTCAAAGTGGCTTGCACCCGTGCAATATTGACACCGGGTTTCAGGGAAATGGCACCAATATCAATTTCATCCGGTTGGCGTTCCGGAAATAGCCGCAGAAATGTAGAATCACTCACAATCAAATTGCCATCGGCTGAAAAGGATGCTCCCATCGCGAACACACCGACCACTTGAATATTAAAGTTGTTGAGTTGAACGGTTAGCGAGGGTGATTGTTGCAGCACCCTTGCAATATTGCCTAAATCGGGTCGAGCCGCTCGATCGAACAGGGCATAATTCAACATCTTGAGGAGATCGAATTTAACTTTCGCATCAGGTACTTCCATTGCAGGATTACTAGGGTTGAAACCATACACCTGCACCTGCCAAAAGGTTCGATTGTCGGGATTGCGCCATTGTCCAATCCCGGTGTATAGAGCATTCACCGAAGCAACGCCATCAGTGGCAAGAGATTGAAACAGTCGGGCGCGAGGAAAGGGTCTAATTGTGTTGATATTATCTGAGATGGCATTGGTTAAAAACAAATCACCACGCAATCGATAATGCATTCCTGTAGCAGAAACATAAGCAGATTCCATCAGTCCTAATTGGAAAAAGATAAGAATATCGGCAAAGGCAATACCTGAAATTGCTACCAGCAGACGAGTTGGTTCTCGTCTAACTTGCAACCATGCCAGGGGTATTTTACGAAGGAATTTACGCAGCATCGTGAATTAGGGTTGAATACGAACCTGTACTTGTAAATTGGTTAAACTAGCCACTCGTTTGCTAGAGTTTTTATCCAGACGGATTCTCACATCTACTACCCGCCCATCGAGATTTTCTCCTGGTTGGTTACTAAAAACTTCTTGCCGATCCACTTGCAGCCCAATCAGTTGGACTGTTCCTCGCAATTCTCCAGGAAAGGCTTCACTGGTAATAGTTGCTAATTGACCTGTGCGAACTCGATCGATATCAGTCTGGTAAATTTCTGCCACCACTTCCATTTGCTCGGTAAAACCTACATCCACAATTCCTGTTGCACCGATTGCTTCTCCAGTTTTGGTGCGTACCTCTAACACCTGCCCTGCGATCGGAGCGCGAATGTAGGATGCCGCTAACTCTGTTTCAGCCAGCTTGACGGCGGCGATCGCCTGGGATAGTTCAGCCTGAGCCACCCGCACATCAACTGGACGAACTTCTACAATTTGGTTTAGAGTCGCCTGGGCTTGTTTGATTTGGGCACGTAGCGTATCTGCGGTGCGATTGCGATTTGCCTGCACTTCCTTGAGTTGAGCTTGAGCTGTGTCTAACGTGAGTCGTAGCCGCTCCAGCACAGAAGCCGAGATCGCTCCTTCTTGATACAGTGACAAATAGCGATTGTATTCGGACTGTGCCACGTTTACTTCTGCCTGCCGTCGAGCGATGATTGCCGTCTGGCTGGTAATTTCTCCCTGCAACTCCTCCTGTAGCCGTACAATCTCCGCCTGTTGTGCTGAAATTTGCCCTAACTGTGCGCCCGCTTTGACCCGATCTAAATTGGCTTGTGCCACTCGCACCTGTTCTTGTGCTTGCAATAAGGCTGCTTGTAAGCGATCGCGGCTATCTAAAATGGCAATCACCTGATTGGCTCGAACTCGATCGCCGCGCTTAACCAGTAATTGTGCAATGCGATCGTTGTTTAATGTGGTCGGAGCCGCAACGCGCACCACTTCTGAAACAGGTTGCAGTCGTCCTAATGCAGTGACAGATTCATTAGCGGGAACCGTCACAACCGATCCAGTCGATTCTGGTTGGGTCAACGAAGACGTGTAATAGAATGAGACACCCGCGATCGCAATTCCTACGGCAAATAGAGCTAGCGTTGGGCGATTGAGCGTTTTGAGCGATTGCAATATCATTCCAACTTCATCCACCGATGGGTGTAAGTCATATCTCGCATAAAAGCCGTCAGGTCTAACACAAACGATGCGAGACAGAGAAATAAAACAGCACTACAAATCCCAAACACAACTGGACGACGGAAGGTAAACATGGCTGCGATCGCAACTCCACTCAAAACCGTCCAGATGATAGCAAGCCTGCGAAAATGGGGAACTCCCTGTTCAGCACCATATCGCTCTACGATCGCCTGCCGAGCCGCCTCAAGGTTTGTTTGGGTGGCTACCAGATCGGCCTCTAACTTTGCCGGAATACCAACCCAGTAACTGTAGGCTGCACCAATGAGACTACCCCCAAGCAATGTGAGCGCGATCGCACCGGCAAACCAGGCGCGTCGATATTTTGTCCGCTTGTCGTACCAGACGCCCCAGGTAGCAACTGCTGCAACGGCTACAGCAATCATGTAGATAAGTAGATCGCGGCTTAAGGCATCGTAAAAATTACGAATAAGCAAATCAGCATTCATTGGTTTCAATTCAGAAAAACTTGAAACTAAGAATCACAAATGCAACTGACTTTTGCACACCCGAATTCATCATTCATCCAATCAATAATGGGTGGTGAAAGTTCACAAAATACGGAGTTTCCGAAAGTTCTCCCATTGCTCGTCAGCATGAATGATTTGCATGGCAGTATTGGATTCTCTGACTCTGACGAATGGAGTCATTTGAGCTTGAATTGCAGTAATTTGATTGTTGCGATTTAGTTGAAGAACCAGTGCAAAGCTATTTTGTACAGTTACCCCAGTTTGCTTAAGAGTATATCGTCCCTGCGCTTCTACTAGCACTGTTCGGTTGTCTTGCCCCATACTAATTCGCTCATTGCTGAAATCGAGTCGATCGAAAGACTCTAATCCAGTCAATAGTTGCTCTAAGGTTGCCTTACGTCCCTCAACCCTCGTATTAAAAGCTTCAAAGGTGGCATCAGCGGTAAAAAGTTGTTCCAATCCATCAGTATTTTTACGCTCCAAATTGTTCAAAAATGCTTCAGCAACTTGGGTTGATTGAGAATTTGCCTGCGTTGTCACTGGATAGATTTCAGTAGCGATCGTAAGTGCCAACGTCATTGCAACAGTGGTCAAGAAAGGAAATCGCATAGTAACCTCTCTGCTAGTGAAAATTGTGCCCCACGAAACTTACCCACCAATTCCAATCAATTCATTGCGCTAAAATCACAAATTCGTGCAGCTTTACTACGATTTTTGGAGCGTGATACCTCACCCATTGGGAACATTCGAGCCATCATCGCATCCCAGGCACGATCGGATAACAGACGACGCATCCAGAAGAAAATTTTTCCGCCCAAGCCAACTTTATAACGAGTTTGAGGACGACGCACCAGAACCGCTTGAACGATTACTTTTGCGACATCTTCTGGTGTTAAAATCCCCCAAGCATTCTCTGCAAACATCTGCTGAACCTGTGCTTCCATATTGCGCTTGAATGCAGCGTAAGGACTATCATCCCCTGTTTGCGGCATCAATGAATAAAGCTTTTCCACAAACGGCGTTCGCACCCCTGTCGGTTGAATTAAAACAATATCCACTCCAAAGGGTTTGACTTCACACCGCAATGCGTCAGTAAATGATTCAACGGCATACTTACTGGCGTGATAAGCACCATTTCCCGGTGTGGTAAACGTTCCACCTATCGAACCCACATTGATAATGCGCCCATAACCCTGCGATCGCATTCCTGGCAATACCAGTTGACACATCCGCAGTAAGCCAAACACGTTGGTTTCAAACTGACGGCGAACATCATCCATTGTTAACTCTTCTAAAGGACCAATCTGGTTATATCCCGCGTTGTTAATCAGTACCGAAACCCCCCCATGCCTTGCTTCAATCGATCGCACAGCCGCCAACATCGATGCTTCATCGGTAATATCGAGTTGAAGCACATGACACCCTTTTACCGCCAGATTGCTGAGAGATTGAGGATTCCGAGCGGTTGCATAGGTGATGAATCCGGCTGATTTAAGGGCGATCGCGGTCATTTCTCCGATTCCAGAAGAAGCACCCGTAACCAATGCCACTCCACGTTGTGTTGTCATCATTGTAGGCTCCTTTGAGTTTTTAATTACTTAATTTTAAGTAAGTTAGCGAGCAAAAAAAATTAGCGGCGACGCATTCCATCCAACAGAATATCGATCGTATCCCGCGCTAGAACCTGCTTGGGAATGGTCTTGTACCGATGCATATCATGCGCTGTATCAATCAGGGAAAGAAACATCGTAGCCATGAGTTTAGAATCAACCAAGCGAATTTCTCCCCGCTCGTAAGCCTGCGCTAGAACTTGCTGGATTGGCTGTACGAGAGAAACCTCTCCTAACTCCATGAGAGTTTGAGCGTGGTCTGGAGAAAGGGCTGGCAGATCCGAGCGTGCCAGACGGATCATATCGAGTGGAGGTTGTGCTAACAACCAATCCGCCATCAAATTCAGTTGACTGGACAGACTCGGTTCTGCCTCGGAAATGGCGCGATTCAATCCGTCGAGATGTCGCATGAAACTACGTTTGATCACCTCAACAAACAACTCCTCTTTACCACCGGGAAAGTGATAGTAAAGGGCAGCCTGACGTACCTTAAAGGCATCTGCGATATCTCGCAAGGTGACTGATGTATAGCCGCGCTCCCCAAATAGAGCTTCTGCTAATTGCAGCAGTTGCTCTCGCGAATCTCCTGATTTTGCCTTAGCGTTCACACTTTTTCTACTCGAGCAGGCGACTTACTTAAATTATAGTAAGTAGCATAGCGAGCGTGTAAAAAGTTGTCAAGAGTCTCCTGTTTCCAGTTTTGGGATCGTGATAGTCTTTGGGGCTCCCTTCCCTAGAGAACGACTCGTTCTGGTTGCGCTCGCCGCAAGCGTTGTCGAGCAGTTCGGAGGAAACCCGCCCGCCTGGGCAGAGCGAGTTGGAAATTTCAGTCACAATGGCATCAACACTGTCTGGAAAAATACCTTTGCGAAGAACAGCCGTGGCGAAAGGATCGTTAAGATTCTCGCCAATTTCCTGTTCGCTCATAGGTGCTACGCACGAGTCTATTCCATCAATGAAACGAAATATCTTGCCTGGTCTACTGGAGTGCAATTTGCGTTAGCTCGTGCAACGAGGGTTCGTTCTTGAGAGGTGAGAACTTGTTGTTTGTCTTTAGAACTCCTTAATTGAAAATTACCTGTTGTGAATTGTTTTTGTGTTGTCGTTAGAGCTTGGGCTGGGAGTGAATGACTCAGAAAGCACGAACTTCCCGATACAAAGAGTATGAATGCGGTGAGAATAACAAATTTTGCGAAACCAAATATTGGGCATTTTTTCCTCACCTTCTTTTTTCCTTCGGTTAAGTAGGAACTTACGCCTAGCCTCTCTTTTTAAGGGGGTTGAGGGATCTGCAACACGTGAAATCCCCAAAATACCGTTGAGCTTGCGTAAGCCCTATTAAGTTTAAAAGCTTTCCTGATTATCTAAATGCCCGCAAAAGCCACTTATGCAGTTGAGCGAAGAAAGTATTATTTTTTAAACTTGAAATTCTTAAATGTTTTTAAAATTGATATGTAATCCTCTACAGATGTAGATTTAGTAATGTAAGTAGCCCCCAGAGAAGTAGCTGTTTCTCTAGACTGAATTAAATCTGAATGACTCATTATCAAAAAAGGTATATCTTTCAAGCTTGGTTGTTTCTTCAGCCACTTAAGTAATTTGATTTCATCCATAACAGATGAATTTTTATCTAATAAAATAGCGTCCGGTAATGGATAACGTTTTCTGTTATCGTATTGTCCTATACCTAGCAGGTAATCTATAGCTTTTTCAGCACTTTCTACATATTGAATCATAATATTTAATTTAGCTTTAGCTATAGCACGAAAGATGAGAGCTAAATTATTGGTGTTATCTTCTACTAACAAAAATAACACTGGCAATTCAATATTTGTCATTCTTGACAATTAGAACATTCCTCACGCTGATAAGGTTACATAACGAATTCTGCTATAAGAGTATACCTATTTATTTAGTATTAAATTGAATGTAAGATGTTAATTTTTTATGTTATGATTCTTACAATTATAAATTCATACTTTAGATAGATGAAATACCCGTGAGGTAACCGCCCTCTTCCGTGGCTTTCAGCGCCCAGAGTGGTACTAAGTAGGAATAGCCTCCCAATCGGTTCAAAATTTGTCTTTACACGTATTACATCTCCAATCCATCTGTTGCCAACTTTTGCAAATACTTGGGTGGTACACTATCTACCAACCACACTCCATTGTCCGAACAATAGAAGGTATAACCCGCTTGGTGCATAGCTGCTGCATCAACCAAAAACACCACGGGTTTCCCATGTCTTGCGCCGACAGTTTCTGCTGTGGCAACATCCTTTGATAGATGTACGTGATGGCGCGACATTTTACACAACCCAGTTTGCAGTATTAGCTCTACAGATTTGTGTCCGGTACCGTGATAAAGCACATCTGGAGGAACGACGGGTTCTAATTGTAAATCAATATCTACGCTGTGTCCTTGGTTTGCGCGAATTAAAGTCCCCGTAGCATCAAAAGAAAAGCGTTGTTTATCGTTGTTTGCAACAACTTCATCGAGTTCTTCACGAGTGATGGGAAATCGGTTGTTTCTACAAGCTGCTAAAAGATCCTTGACAGCTACCCAACCACCAGCAGAAAGTTCAATTCCAATACGTTCGGGTTGGTGTCGGAGGTGTCTGCTAAGGTATTTGCTAATTTTAACTAGGCGTGAATTGTCCATAGTTTACTTTATGGGGGAGAGGCAGAGGGCACTACTGTAGGGTGGGCAATGCCCATCCTCTTTGTAGTACGCGTATTTCACAATTCTTACATAGATTGCTATGGCTTTTCAGATTTATTTTGTAAAAGTTCTTTGACAGCTTGAGCAATGAAAGTCTCATTATGAAGCTCAGAATTATCAATCTCTAGATCCCAAGGAAGATTAACTAACAATGCACGCTCGTTAATTTCTCTTAATCTTTCGTCTGAAACAGGAATATGGGCTGATGCATCTCTAGCCATAACTCGCTGAATACAGGTATCTAAAGGAGCTTGTATATGAATGAATGATACGTGAAATCCCTGACGCAAGGCGGCTAAGAGATCGGGAAAAGTATGAGCAGTTCCCGTAGACTCAATACAAAGGATGCGATGGTGTTTTGCTAGCTCATCTAGTGTTTCCAGTACGATTTGGAATCCTCGTTTCTCAAGAGCAATTCCTTCTAACTTTGGCTCTAACTGAAGAAGTTCAACAAATATGGATTCAATTCGTAAAAATTTTACGTCTAAATATTTTTCTAAAACACCACCGATGAAGGTTTTGCCAGATCCCTTCATTCCTACAAGCAGTAATAAGGTACATTGTTTTGTATTTAAAGATGAGTACATACAAGAATCGCAAGATTTTGATAGTGAAGCAAGAATTAAATAGCTGAGCAAAGAGTGTTTGCCTAAACTAAACGAATGACGAATTAGGAAGAACTATGGCAGATCTACTGCACTCCTATCGCTAGCCTTGCTCGGAAGAAATTTTGTCAGAGGTTTTATGATAACTGACCAATTACTTTTTGCGTTAAAACTTGTTGCTACCTTGGGCTGTGGGCTAGTGGCTGGAGTCTTTTTCGCTTTCTCAACCTTCGTGATGAGTGCTCTTGCTCGACTTCAGCCACGGGAAGGTATTGTTGCTATGCAATCGATTAATATAACAGCCATCAATCCATTGTTTATGGTAGCGCTCTTTGGCACGGCTTTGGCGTGTCTTTTTCTAGCGATCGCCTCGCTGTTAAAGTGGCATCAACCCGGTGCAGTCTATTGGCTGGTTGCTAGCTTACTCTATCTCGTTGGTACTGTTGTGGTGACGATCGCTTTCAATGTGCCGTTGAATGATGCCTTAGCGATCGCCAAACCAGATACTACTGAAGGCGCAAATCTATGGGCTCGATATCTAACCAACTGGACGTTCTGGAACCATGTTCGGACAATAGCAGCGTTTGGAGCAGCAGTATTGCTAACTGTGTTTAAGACCTGAAATGAGTTAGTTAGCTGGAGTAATTTCATCTGCTACGGCCACAATCAATTTGTTGTGAACTTGATGCCACAACTCTGCTTGTTCCAGATATGGATTCATTCCCGGAAACGGATTTTGCACAATTTGTTTTTCCATCACTCTTTCTACCAAATCTCACACACTGTTGAGCGATAAACTTACTCCTGGAGCCAATTTTAGCCTTGAAAATTGGCTGCTTTCAACTTGTGAGGAGGTACATTATATATTCTGATGACTCACAATATATAAGAATTATGAAAAATGTTAAGTACTGCCGGGTTTTTCAAAAGAACCTGTCAAATAAAAAGTGACTCATGTATGTGTGCAAGTGCCATAGCATGAGTCAAAAGGTATCAATGTGAAAGACAAGGTATACATATTTTATGTCTTGATGCGAAATACACCCTCATAGTGAAAGATAAGTACACCCTGTATTTAAAGAACTGGCACCCTGTGTTTACTGATTTCAGTATGCAGTAGGGATAAAAGTTTTTTCTCATTCAACAGTAGCATTTACTACTTACTCCTTTAGATAGAGGTTTTTAAGAAACCGCAGGCTGTGGCAGATGTATGCAGAATATATTTGTAGGCTACTAACCCTCTTTCAAGAAATAAGGCAGATGGCAGAGGGTAGAGGGCAGCTATGTAAGAGGATTTTACTTGTTTCTTTCATTGATTACGGGTAAGTGAACGTCACTCGTGCGCCAGCTTCTAAGAAACCTATGCTGATTTAGCAGATCGTACAAGAACTGCAAAATATCCCTGAAGACAAACTTACAGAACTTTATAACCTATTCACTGTTTTAGGCTAGGTTTAAATCAAGAACATACATATAGCAGTTCTCACTTGAATGAAGTACAGATTTATTTACTACGGGCTGCGTTCATCAGCGGTTCCATAACTTTTTTATGTATTATGAAAACGTTATGCCAAATGACTGGAAGCATCCCAATTTGAGAGTGATGACAGAGCAAGAGATATTTGAACATTTATTCACCATTGCGGAGCAATCCGACGACACTGGTGGAGTCGTAAGTTCGTGCTTGGTACGACAAGGAAATATTGTGGCTGTTGGAATCAGTTGTAACGACGGCAAACATGCCGAATATGTACTTCTGCGTCAGATTGAATTCTCTGGTATGTCAGTTCTTCCGGACGACATCGTATATACAACAGTAGAGCCATGTGGAAAACGCACTCCTGGAGGACAGGGCGAATATATGGGGGACTGTACAACTAACTTGATTCAAGCAGGTGTACGATATGTGGTTTATGCGGCTCCCGATCCAGACGCATCAGCGCAAACTCGGTACAAGTTCGAGCAAGCTGGTTGCTCGCTCCGTCAAGTAAACGATCCCCACGTCATCCGTCAAGCGATCGCGCTCTTCAACTCAACAGTAACTTCCACATCAGATGCCTTACCCCAATAACTCTTGCAGAATATAAAAAATAATCAAGAATCAAGATTCTATAATGAAGGTCTTAAAGTATAAAAAGCCCCAAGGAGCACCACAGCTTTCAGGTAGGCAAACACCTTTTCTACAAGTACACATAAGACATAGGGGTACCGCCGTACAGTATTATCTGTTATTAAATGACAGATTAGGTGAGTGCATGGTATTCCTCATCATGGCAAGCGATAAGCGAAGCTTAAAGGCTTAAGCAGTATCGCATTTGAAAGTAGAGTTTGTCCTAGAAAAATCTTCGGTTTACCGTAATTTTTGGTAGGGTTAAATCATTTTACGGTCATCATGAAATAGAAAGTAGTTTAAGCCGAATCTCTAAGGAGTTTAGTAGCAATATCATAAAAACATCAAGCCAAAAACAAGAACGCAGTTTCTACTTATTCATAATACCTATGACACTCATTCGTTACAATCCCTGGCAAGAACTAAACGCAATCCAACGCCTGTTTGAAGAAACCAAAGTTCCATTTGAAAGAGAGTTCGTAAAAGTTCCTGCTGCCGAACTGACCCAAACTCCGGATGCGGTGTACCTCAAGCTAGAACTTCCAGGAATAGACGCTAAAGATTTAGATATCCAAGTGACAGAAAACACCGTTTCTATTAGTGGAGAGCGCAAGGGAGAAACCAAGACCGAAGACAAAGGCGTAACTCGAACTGAGTTTCACTACGGTAAGTTTCAGCGCGTCATTCCATTGCCTGTAAAAATTCAAAATACTGATGTTAAGGCTGAATACAGAGATGGTATTTTGAATCTGACTCTGCCAAAGAAAGAAGAAGAAAAGAACAAAGTCGTCAAAGTGAATCTAGAACAGCCAGCTGCTTAATTAAGTGTTTAATAGATAAATTTCCTTACACATAGATTCAACCCCGGTCCAGTCAAAGTTACCGGGGTTTTTCTTAGGAATAGCGATGCTCTTACAGTGGGTGCTTCACAATCATCGCCTCCGCAATTGCTTTGCTTATTGATGTATTCTAGTTAACAAAGGAAAAATTATGTGAAACTAGACTTATAAGTAAAATTATCTTCAGTCATAGGAGTCCTTAGCGAATGATTCATCACATTTCTATCCCTGCATTGAATCCATGTCATGTTGCTTCAGTATTGGCTGAACTCTTCAATGGGTATTCTGCTCCTTTCCCATCTCATCCAGGCAGCTATGTGGCATTTGCTGTCGATGAGTATGGAACTCTCATTGAAGTGTATCCTCTTGGGACTGAGATGATTCCAGGAAAAGGCGATGAACCGATACAATACCAAAACCAAAATTTCTCAAACCCGTTTATTGCTACCCACGCTGCTATCTCAATACCACTTAACCAGTCGCAAATTGAGTCTATTGCTGAGCGTGAAGAGTGGCGGTGCGTGCGGTGTAGTCGCGGTTACTTCGAGATAATTGAGTTTTGGGTTGAAAACGCCGTGTTGCTCGAACTAGCAACTCCAGAGCTAGCACAACAATATATTACCGCTTTAGCACCAGAGAAATTAGCTGCATATTTTGCTCAAAGAAATTCTTAATTTAGAGGAAGTTCCTGCCATTGTTCGCGAACTGAATGATGAAGATATACTCAAAATTGCTCTGATAGAAAACTTTGCCCGTTCTGGGCTGCCTTCCTAGCTTTCATCTTTTATTCAGTTTCCCACCAGGAAGACAACATCTTCCCCATCATAGGATTTCTACATACCCTTCTGTTCCATGTACGCGAATTTGTTGCCCATCTTTTATCAGTTTGGTAGCATTTTCTACTCCTACAACTGTCGGTAAGCCATATTCACGTGCGATAACTGCTCCATGGGTCATCAGTCCACCAACTTCGGTGACCAAGCCTTTTATGGATACAAACAACGGTGTCCAGCTGGGGTCAGTAAAGGAGGTGACTAATATATCTCCATCTTCCAAATCGGCATCTTCCATGTTTAAAATGACACGTGCCCGTCCCTCTACAACTCCGGAAGAAACAGGCAAACCCACAATAGCTTCAGCCGGGAGATTTTCCCGTTTGTACTTACCCGCAATGATTTCGCCGTCAGAGGTGATGACACGTGGTGGCGTTAGTCTTTCATATAATTTGTACTCGTCTTTTCGATAGCTGACGATTTGGTAATCCAGTTTATTTGTGAGTACGACTTCGCGAAGCTCTTCAAAAGTGAGGTAATAAATGTCTTCTTTTTCATAAATAACGTTAGCTTGAACGAGTCGTTCAGCTTCTTTCAGTAAAGCCTGCTTGTAAACGAAATAGCGACTAACTATGCCGTATTTTGGATATTCACGATAACCGATGAAATTCCGAACCAGGCAGATCTTTCGTTTTGTTTCTTCAGCCTTTTCATCACCATCCGGCAATTGCTTCAATCGATCTAGTAACTCTTGTTCTTTTCTTAAAGCCTCCTGTTGGCCTTGCTCGAATTTCCGCTTACTGGCACCAGGCTCAAAGTTTTTGATATTACTGAGAATTAGGTGAACCAGTGTACTTGGTTTTTCGCTCCAGCGGGTTTTCGTAATATCGATCTCTCCAGCACATCGCATTCCGTATTTGTTGAGATAAGCATAGATGGCGTCCCGGATCTCCTGTCCACCATTAAACTTAACCAGTTCATCCAAAAAGTTATCGTCTTTTATATGCTGCAAATAATCGATTACTTCTGGATAAGGACGGATCGCATCCGCGATATCCAATAGCGCCAGACCCATGGACGAAGTAATATTGTTGGGTACAGATTGAGAAAGCGTATCTGCTGCGTTCTTTTCACCTAACCACTCCTTCATTTTTTCATTGAGCCATGATGAAGCATTCATAGCAGTCACAATCACACCAAAACTTTGTGGATCGAATAAACTCTTCTTCAATTGCTGGATGTCTTCCAGAATAAAATCGAATAGATCCAGCCCTGATTTCGTCTGGATGTTTTGTTTTAACTCTTCTATCGATGTTTGACTGCGCTTAATCAGATCGGGGACGATTGCCGGAGCGTATTCGATTTGTGTTTGAAAATCCGCAGGTGATAAACCTTTATTGCTTTTACCGGGACTTTGTTCTTTCTTATCATCTGGTAACGCTCTTATAAAATCTTCCCACTCTATGATGGTCATCAATGCATCTTTGATGAGCGGGTCGGATTTTCCCAGGACATCTACTACCATTTCTCTTTTAACGGGTGAAGCCAGTTCACGTGTAACATCAACAAACAACCTTCCACCAGCTTTAAACATGGGTCGGGCAGCGGTTAACTGCCATAAAGATATTCCCAATGGTTTCATGGGGTCGGTCATCATTTGCTGATGACCGACAGATAGATAAACGTGATTTGAGCGATCGCTTGCTTCAGGGATGGGGTACAAAGTAGCGATCGGTCGGCTCTGGACAATATAAAATGTATCATCAACCAAACACCATTCGATGTCTTGGGGGCAGCCGAAGTGTTCTTCGATCTTCCTGCCCACGTGTGCCAGCTGCAAAATCTGCGCGTCCGTCAGCGCCTGCTTGTTCTGCCGCTCAGGCTCGATCTCCTGCTTGTTCGTACCGCCATCTTTCAGGGCATTAATAGCCAACTTCTTTGTGGATATCTTCTTATCGATAATCTTGCCTTCACGCACTTTGTAGCTATCAGCATTCACCAGACCGGAGACTGTGGCCTCACCAAGTCCGAAGCCCGCATCAATGGATAACACCTTCCTGTTAGAAGTGACGGGATCGGCAGTAAACAAAATTCCTGCCGCCAGCGGAAAGACCATCTTC
The DNA here is from genome assembly GCF_000760695.4 of Tolypothrix bouteillei VB521301. Classification (GTDB taxonomy): domain Bacteria; phylum Cyanobacteriota; class Cyanobacteriia; order Cyanobacteriales; family Nostocaceae; genus Scytonema; species Scytonema bouteillei_A. Next base: position 3,846,680 of record NZ_JHEG04000001.1, read on the forward strand.
TGGACAACCACAGCCTGGTAGACTTTACGGTGGTCGAAGCCGTTTTGAAGGCGGTAAATTATTGCCCTCTCGGTAAATAGTGACGCCCAGCACTTGCCGATATGCTTTAAGATTGCCTCGTTTCCGATAATGTTCAAATACGTATCCTGTTGTCCGGCAAAGGAGGCCGTCAGTAAATCCTCTGCAGTTGCGCTCGATCGTACTGCGTAGGCATTGTTTTCTCCAAGCCCGGAGAGAAGTTGGGTAATCTCTTCACAAATGTTTTCAGGAATGGCTATCTCTTCAATGCCCATGCGAATCTCACCGCTAAGTTCGCGGATTTTATCCCGGTCTTCCACCTTTAGAAGCGATAATTGGTCCAGTAATTCGTTAATCGACGACGTTTTCCCAATGATTCTTTTAAAGGCTTCAGTAGAAATACAAAAGCCATCGGGTACGCGGATTCCTTCAATCTTGTAAAGTTCCCCCAGGTTCGCGCCTTTACCCCCAACAACCAAGAGTTTTGTTTTGTCAATTTCCTGAAAACCAAGCACATATGAACTCATATGTTTACCTCTGACAATTCTCTCTTTGATATTTTGATGATATCCTTCTGGCTAAAACGACGCTCTATTGTTCGTGCCTTTGAGATTGAGCATCCCAAATTTACAATTGCCCTCAGAATAGAATTCTGGGGCTACACAAACAAAGTCCCTTCGGGTTCGCCAGTCCCCAGGGCGCGGGAAACCCCTTCGGGTTCGCCAGTCCCCAGGGCGCGGGAAACCCGCCTACAGCACTGGTCTCACCGCCTACAGCACTGGTCTCACCGCCTACAGCACTGGTCTCACCGCCTACAGCACTGGTCTCACCGCCTGCGCGGACTGTATACAAAGTCCACGTAGGTGGACTTTGTTTGTATAGCCGAGGCAGCGCGTTGCCCAGAGCAGCGCCGTGCGGAGAGCAGTGCGGTCTTGGGCTTTGCCCAAGAGGAGCAACTGCGGAGGGTTCCCCCCGTTGAAGCGCCTGCCGTCGGTGAATTCCATTCTGAGGGCAATTGGCGCTCTTTGGGATGCTCCCCTTTCCATATCTCATGAAAGTGAGAATTGCTATATTGCTACTTAAATAAAAATAAAAGTGAAGAAGAGTAACATCTAACTTAATGGCATTGATATGAATAATAAATTTACCCCTCTAGTCTGTGATGATGATGTCATTCTTTTTGAAAAAGATACGTTTAAAATCAGTAGATTAAAAGAATTGCTCTCTACGGACATGAGTCTTAAGTTAAATCAAATAATTTACAATCAACAAACTCAAAAACCTCAAGGTTTAGTTATTGGCTCATTCGCTAAAGCCTCTATTGTTCAAGAACATATCGAATTAAGTGAAATTCAATTTCACTCTATTAAAAATTGCCAGATTCTTAGAATTTGTGGCAAAGGTTGGCAGAAAGGAAAGCTGAAAATTCAAGTAAGTCAATCAATTATCAATCAGAAGCTAAATCAAGTTTATTTAGAATTTTGTCCTGATGAACCTGATGATCCTGAATCGCCTTTAGATGATATAAGGAAATTAATATAAAATAGGGAGGGTGAAAGTAGGTAGACTTGCTGCTTGAAAATGCTTTTAAGCCAAACGCTTTGGCAAATTTGCGCCAAGTGCGATCGCATGAAGGCGCAAGCCGTACCCGGCTTATCGCGAAGCGCAAGCTGAAAGAGCGCTTATCGCACTCCTTGGACTACACTTCTTACCTACTCTCCAGGTCAACTAAAACTGTAAAATGCAACCGCAAATGTAATTGGTAGTGAAGACAAGTCTCAAACTCTGAGCAAACCAATAACGCGAGTTTTCACAAGATTTCCAGAGCGAGCGCAACTAACAGTGCATCTTGCGCTTGTTTGCAAAATCATTGCGATCGCTATATGGGAAACATAAGACTGTCTGTAAATTTGGAACAACAGAAGCTTAAATGTTAAATCCATTTAGAGCCTTTGAAGAAGGTTTTCGCTTATCTCACAAAGCATGGGTACGCAAGTTTTGGAACAGCACTAGAATTTGGTAAATTCCTGTAGTTCGCACCTACTTAAACCTTTGCTGTTGTCTTCTCCAAGTCTTCTGCGCTGTCAAATCGTGAAATCAAATCCTGAATAATACGCGGATCGTTAGTTAGTAGACCTAATTCGCGCTCTTTGGATTTATCACCCGAACTTAAAAAGTTATGGCTTCCCAACATAGCCCAAGAGCGATCGCATACCAAAAACTTTTCATGAGTTCCTAAAAGCTTGAGCTTCAACCGATTGGGGTAGTGTTTTTCCATTTTCTCTAAATCTTCCAAAGCAGAATACATATTAAACAGAGTTGTAAAGCGATGGCGGGTAGGTGCGGATGAATTACGAAAATCTTCATCTTCCATATCTGTTTTATGTCCCCAACCGATATCGATACGAGATTGCCGTTGCAAAAGAGCACGAAAATAACGTATCAATTCTCCATCGTTTCCACGAATACCCCAATGCAACCAAGGACAAACTAAGATAAGACGCTCTTTTACTTCTCTAGTTGCCTTCAATAACAAAGCTCTACTCTCGGTTCTATCATATACAAGTTTGTACTCATATTGAGGTTGAATCTTCTTGAGCAATCGATTAATTCCAGCTAGCTTTTGTTCTACTACGCTATTCACTTGACCTGTTGTTTCCTCGGATAGGGTCGTTAACATCTTCTGTATATCTTCTGCCTTCGCATAGTGAGTTGTTGATTGTTGTAAGTTGCTTAGCATTTTTTCAAAGTTATTAGTACGGTTTAACAAACGCTCTGTTTTTTGATTCAATCGGTTTGTTACTTGCCGTACATCTTCTAATTTGTCTTCCATTTGACTTAAATTTAAAGTTCGCTCATCTAGCAACTCTGTTCTTTTCTCTAGTTCGCTATTTAGGCGTTCGATACCCTCTATTTGACCTGGAATTTTTGAAAAAAGTTGAACATATTCATCTAATTGTGCTATTACCTTACTGACTTTATTTGTTAACTGCCAAGTTGCATCGTGCAAGTCAGAGGTGCTGACATCTAAATTTTCTATATCTTGTCGCATTTCAGTGATTTGATTGAAAGCTATATAGAGTTCTTTTAACTTTTCAATCTCTAATTCCCATTTATTAACAGTTTGAAAGTTGTGTGCGAGTTGTTCAAACTTTGTATTAACTTGCTCTATTTCACTCAAATCAACAGGTTCGGGTAAAGGAGGTAGATTATCAATCCGCTCGTTGGTAAAAACAATCGCCCTGTTTAAACGTTCAATTTCCGATGGTTCCAATCGAGAACTAAATTGTTGTTTGAGGTCACTTAGCTGAGTCCTAAGGCTTGAGATGGCTTCTTCTATTCTACTCAAATCAACAGGAGGCAGATTATCTATATGTTGGTTAGCGATCGCAGTTATCTCGCTTAAACGCTTAATCTCTGCTTGTACGTGCTGTACTACGCGATCGTATTGGACTTGCTGTTGGGTAATTCGCTGCTCCAACGCACTTAAATCAAAGGATGGGGGTAATGCTTGTAGCTGCTGGGAGATTTGAAAAACTTGAGGTAACTGCGTTTCCAAAGCGCTCAGTTTTGCTTCTATCTCGCTCAAATCAACTGGTTCTGGGACAAGAGCGAGACGTGCTTCCAAAGTTTTCAATTGCCCTGTCAAATTTGCAACGTTTTGTACCTCCGCTCGCGTCTCAAACCTTTGTATCAGTGTTTTGGTCGTTTGCTCTAATTTCTGTAAAGATTCGGTTATCGAATTGAGTTCTGGTACTTCCCTCAACTCCTCAATTTCCATTGGTTTTACTGGAGTATCCAAGCATTTGGTTAACACCTCGGTTTGCTGCTGCAATTGTTCTAAGGACTGGGTAATGGGATTGAGATTGGCAACAGATGGCAGTGTTTGAATTTTTTGTTTTAGAGATTGAAGCTGGTTTTGCACAGCGGTATCTGTTGTTTTTACCTGCTGCTGTAGTCGCTGCTGAAATCGATTGCGGTTAATGACATTGAAAGAAAGAGCTAAAGTCAAGGGAGCCACTGCATAGACAGCTTGTTGTGTTGCGATCGCTGCTACGGTTCCTATTGCGGAACCAGCAATGGAAGTATATTCAACAATATTTAATATCTTTTTGTTATATTTCATATAGGTGTAATACAAACTTTATCTTTCGGCAATTAATTTCCCATCTTTAAATAAATGATTGTGTATGCAAAAAATTAATAGCGATTGCAGAAGCGCAAACATAAACCGTGTTGTTTTCAACGGCAATACCTTCCGGAAAGCCTTGAGGTGCAGGCACTAACGCAAAAACTTTATAGTTTCCTAAAGGACTAATTTGCAAACAAGCCTCTGATGACAGAGTCACTCCTCCTGGTAAGTTAAATAGAAAAACTAATGCGATCGCTTTTTGGGCGCTTTTTCTGGAAAGCATCGCTGATGAGAAATTCTGATGATTTCGAGTTTTCATCAATTCTGTAGATCATCTTAATTGTTAACAAGATTGAATGAAGGTCAACACGGGTATCAACTACTCTGACTTCAAATTAGGGATCGTTGGCAAAATTAACCAAGACTGAAAAACCAAAAAACTGCAAGGGGATTGAGATAATTTGCTCTGTACCCATTTTCACTTGCTTATTATTAATGATTAAGAATATTTGCAGTTGATAAGTCAGGAGATGCATTTACTTATCTCATTCATTTAAACATATAAATCACTCAGTGAAGCCAAGAATTTACTGAGTTATGGTAAAGTTTTATGTAAGTTATTTACAAAATTTTACTATTAACCAAATCGATCGTAACTCTGATAGATAGCGAGATGAGTAAGCTAATAGCCGCATCCATCCCACTTCAAGCAAAACTTTGCCCGCCTCCCCGTAATTGTGCCAAAAAAGCATCCAGCCTCGATGCACTCACAACTTCCCCCAGTACATTCCCCATTCTCCGCACCTGATAAACACCCTCTCTGAGTTCTTGAAAATCCACAATCAAACCAGCCTTCTTCGCTTCTTTTAGTTTCTTGACCTCAATTGGCATTAACGTTCTCACTCGCTTTTTCTCAACAGGTGTCAGTGCCTGCCATGCCTCTTGCTTGCAGTCTTCGCGAACGGCTACAGCCACTCTGATTTCCTCCCAAGTCGTAGCATTCTGAAACGTCTCAATTAACAACTCGACGGGAGACAGGGTGCCGCGCTCTGGTTTGGATTCAACAACCACATCATCGTCTTCCATACAATCATCTTTTTCCGGTGCAGGCTCGAAAGTCCATTCACCCTCAGTGTTAGCGTCTGTATTGTCCCCAACCCAAACTTCTTCTTCACTTGGTTGCTTAAAACTTTCTACCAACACCAATCGACCTTCTTTGTATGCCTGCCGCAATGCTATAGCCTCAGCCACAATACGCTGTGCCGTCAACCCCTCCTCATCCATCATCTTTTGCAAGGCAGTACCAGTCTGTTCGCCCTCCTCTTGAATCGGTGGAATTTGGCAATATCTTCCACCATTCTTCGTCCGCCGCCAGATGCTCGGTTGTTCTGGTTTTGGTTCTTTGGGTTGTTGCTGTTGGGCAATGAGGTCCCGCACGGCAGATTGGTTAATTTCTGTTAAAGAACGCAGTTGGTCGATAACGCTTTGGTACTTTTTGGGATTGTTGGCCAAACGGAAGAGAGTCGCTGGCTCGATTTTTGCTAAATCTTGACTGGCAAAGTGCCCGAACGCTTCAGCCACTTTTAAGTACTTCCGGTCTTCATTCTTCCAACCGCGCTGCAATAGCCACTTTTTATACTCACTTTTGGATAAGTGCTCTTTTTGTTGGGCGAGCATCATGGCGTGGACCAGGATGTTTTGGCTGGCAAGAGCAAGGTTACCAAAAGAATCACCAGGGGCTTCTGGCGCTATGGCGTTGGCTTGCGCTTCAACGTATTGGTTGAATTCTCTTTGAGCAAGAATCTGTTCGTTTGATGCAAAAGCTTGAAGTTGTGGCATGATAAGTAATAGTTATAGGTTTTTATAGAGGGCGATCGCATTTTGACTAATGTCAGAGCGATCGCCTTTGTTTTTTGGCAAATTTTATTTGCTCTTTTTTTATTATCGTATGTTTTAGTGCATATGAATAAAAAAAATAAGCATATTTTATTTACTTAAAAATTTGTATTGTTTGTTTTAATGCCAAAATTGTGCTTATTTGTATCTATCAGTACTATAGGGGCATGAAAAAGATGTACTGTCGTTTAGCCGTGTTGATGGCAGAAAAAGACCCCCAGTTGTCTCAAAGACAGCTCTCAAGAGACACAGGGTTGGATATCACGACCATCAACCGTTTATTTACAAACAAATTCAGCAGGGTCGATGTGGCTACCGTAGAAGTCCTGTGCAACTACTTTGGTAAGGATGTGGGCGAGCTACTACAAATGAGGCAACCTGAAGATATTCCGCAAAGAAGAACCAGAAAGCGGACTAAATCAGAGCCATCTTCAGAATAAGCAGCGATTTATCGCGATCTCGCTAAAATTGGAGGGCTAGTAACTGTAACTTAATCTCTATACAAAGCTATGCAGGGCTCGGCAAAATTGCAGAGCTTTTTGATTTTGTATTCGGGATAGATACGGTGTTCTCGACTGGTGAGATAGTCATAATATAGACATGATATGACTACATAGGAAAAGGGACAATATGGTACACCGAGATAAATGGGTGAAAGTTTTACTCACCGAACTAGAGCTAACTAAGCTGGAAAAGTATGCCGAAGCGCAAGGATCGAACAAGTCACAAGCAATTCGAGAATGGATGAAAGCGTTGCCATGTTATTAGGATTTAAAACCGAACTAAAGCTAAATAATCGGCAACGAACAATGATGTTAAAACATTGTGGGGTTGCACGTCATGCCTGGAACTGGGGATTAGGATTAACCAAGCAGCTCCTAGAGCACAATAAAGTTAACCCAGACGATAAAATCCCATTCCCAAGCGCAATTGAGTTGCATAAATGGCTAGTTGCACTAGTTAAACCTGAGAATAAGTGGTATTACGAATGCAGTAAATCCACACCGCAAATGGCGTTAAGAGCGTTGCGAGTAGCATGGAAAGATGGCTTGGAAAAACGAAAGGGAGTACCTAAGTTTAAGAAGAAAGGGAAACAGGATTCTTTTACCTTGGAAGGGACAATCAAAGTAAAAGGAGTGAAAAGAATTCAAGTTCCGGTAATAGGAATTCTGAAAACTTACGAGAAAGTACCTTCCGTTCCTATCAAGACTTGTACGATTTCCCGTGAAGCTGACAGATGGTTTATCAGCTACAAAGTAGAGGTCAAGGATTTAGAGCCAGGATGCTCCCTAACGTGGATGCATCCCGATGTAGGGGTAGATTTAGGTGTTAAAGCATTAGCCACTCTCAGCACTGGAAAAGTGTTTGAAGGAGTAAAAGCTGACAAACAGCATCAAGCTAAATTAAGCCGAATGCAGTGGTTACACCGGAATAAAGTTAAAGGCTCTGCTAATTGGAAAAAAGCACAAATGCAGATTGCACGGCTACATAGAAGAGTTGCCAATCTCCGAAAAGATTACTTGCATAAGTTAACTACTTACATAGCCAAAAACCACAGCTTTGTAACGATAGAAGACTTAAATGTAAGAGGGATGATGGCAAATCATAAGCTAGCCGCCGCCGTGCAGGATATGAGTTTTTATGAGTTGAGACGCCAGTTAGAGTACAAGTGTAAACTGGTTGGAACAAAGTTGATTGTGGCGGATAGATTTTATCCAAGTTCAAAGTCCTGTTCCAAATGTGGTCATCTTAAAAAATCCCTCACATTAGATGAACGAATCTACCATTGTGAGGTTTGTAATTTTAAGTGTGACAGGGACTTAAACGCTGCAATTAACTTATGGAAATATGCGTTTACCACCGAAAGCTCTTCGGGATGAGCCTGTGGACTGGAGGATGCCGACATCCCCAGGACGAAGCAGGAAGAAATCAGCAAGGCTGTTATTAGGTAAATAACGCTACCACCTAGTACTGAATAGCTTTGCATAGGTATTTCGGAGCGGGTGATGCTTATCGCTTACTGGCTAGCAGCCCATCCAGAAATTAGAGGAGCGATCGCCGATATTGGTTAAGTGGTATTGAGATAGCAGCGTGGGTAGCAATAAACGGGTTTGAGAAATTTTGTTTTTGATATTGTATCGGTTCATCGCTTTCTTCTTGTACTAGTAAAGTTCGAGGCGTCTATATGTAATATTTATAACACTGTATAAAATACGATCGCGGTGAGTCTACAATTTAGTATGTCAGGCTAACTTCACGGTAAAATCACAGCTGCTAGAAAAAACTATGGGACAAATCATTACTCAAGTCGATGCATTCACTAACACACCTTTTGCAGGTAACCCGGCTGCTGTCTGCGTTTTACCCGCACCTCAGTCAGAGGAGTGGATGCAAAAAGTGGCGCAGGAAATGAATCTATCTGAAACTGCGTTTTTGGTCAGGCAAGAGGATGGTTTTCATTTGCGTTGGTTTACGCCTACAACAGAAGTTCCATTATGCGGTCATGCAACTTTAGCAAGTTCTCATGTTCTATGGTCGGAGGCTCATTTATTACCGGATGAAATTGCTCGTTTTCATACGAAAAGTGGGCTATTAATTGCTAAGAAGTTAGGTAGTTGGATCGAACTGGATTTTCCTGTAAATCATTCTGAAGCCACCACTGCACCTTCAGCGTTAGGAGAAGCTTTAGGTGTTCCTTTAAAAACAGTTTTGCAAAATTCTTTGGGTTATTTAGTAGAGGTAGAGTCTGAAGAATTAGTAAGACAAATGCAGCCCAATTTTGAATTACTAAAAAGTTTACCTGCTGCCGATATTATTGTAACTAGTTCAACAAATCCAGATTCAGAGTTCGATTTTGTTTCTCGCTTTTTTGCACCTAGCTTGGGAATTAATGAAGACCCCGTGACTGGTGCAGCCCATTGCTGTCTTGCTCCTTTTTGGCGCGATCGCTTGGGTAAGAATGAGTTTTTGGCATATCAGGCTTCCAACCGTGGTGGAATATTAAAGGTTCGGTATGAAGGAGGCGATCGCGTATATTTAGCCGGACAAGCAGTTACGGTTTTGCGGGGTGAATTAATATTTTAAGGATTTATTGAAAGATGTGGTATAGAGAAGACCTTGCATTTATTCACGATGTTGGTTTCAGCGATTATGCTCTAAAATCCGCTCCTGGAATATTAGAAATTTTAAAACAAAACAACATTAAGGAAGGGTTGGTCGTAGACTTGGGGTGCGGAAGTGGATTATCTGCACAAGAGTTTGTGAAAGCGAATTATCAGGTTTTTGGAGTTGATATTTCTGAGTCCATGATTGATATTGCACGAACAAGAGTTCGAGGTGCAAAATTCCAACTTGGATCGCTATTTCAAATTGAAATTCCATCGTGTCAGGCTGTGACTTCTATTGGTGAATGCCTTAATTATCTGTTCGAGCCAAACAGCGATCGCAAGATGTTGGTTCATCTCTTCAGGCGCATTTATAAAGCATTAACCCCTGGAGGTGTCTTCATCTTTGACATAGCAGAACCGGGACAAGTCATACAAGAAAACCCAACTAAAAACTTTACCGAAGGTAAAGATTGGATTGTACTGGTTGAAAAAGAAGAAGATCGAGAGCAAAGAATATTAACTCGTCGGATTATCACGTTTCGCAAGGTGGGAGAACACTACCGACGGGATGATGAAGTACACCGTCAGCAATTATATGAGACTATAGAAGTTATAGAACAACTTCATCGCGTTGGCTTTGAAGTTCAAACAATGACAAATTATGGTGAGTACAATTTACCGCCAAAGCATGCAGCATTTATTGCAAAGAAATCAAATTGTTGAGGTGACATGTGAAAAATTTGGCTCCTGAAATATTCCGACAAAGACTGTTAATAGAAGGATTTTTTAACATTGAAGTCACGCGAGAAGTTTTAGCCAATTACCTTAAAGAAATTGCAGAGCATCTTGAGGTCCGCTCTTATGGAGAAGCTGTCATTTTTTCTCCAAGTAGTGGTATGGGAAAAGAGGAAAATCAAGGCTTTGATGCTTTTCTTCCTCTGATTGACTCTGGAATTTCTGCTTATATTTGGAGTTACCACAAATTCTTTTCAATTTTTCTCTACACCTGTAAAGGTTTCAATGAAGAAGCTGCTATTTCATTTACAAAAGATTTTTTTCAGGTAGAAGGTGAAATAACGAGTCAATCTATTTAATGATTCACGAACCAGTAAGAGAAACCCGTTTTTCCAGACGGGTTTGTAAGTCTGCTAACAGTGATTCTCCAGTGCGTTTGGCTTCCCAAGGACCAAAATCCCAAAGTTTGATGCTCCATTGTCCTTGCATAAAATCTTCATTTTCTGAAATTGTACCAACATAAGCCACGGCTTCAGTTGAGGTCGTGAGGTAGCCTTTGTTAAAACTTATACGACGCCCAATGACTTCACCAGTTAACTGGGCTTCTCCTAAATAACTGTCATCCAGAATATTACCAGTCAAAGTGTTCCCACCTTGAATAAGTGTCATTTCAAAACGAGTGGGAATCCCTTGCTGCCAGTATGTTCCAAGCCAAGTACCGCTAATGTCTGTCATGAAGTAGTTCCACGAACTTATTCCTATTGTGCTTGAACGTCCGGTATTAACATTACAATTATAACTTTTTCATGTTTTTACTAACAGGATCGAAGCCTCTAGAAAAGCGAGTTGTGTCGTCGTAGCAAGCTCCACTGAGATTAGCTCCATACAGCTTGGCATAGTTTAATTTGGCTCCCCTAAGATTGGCTTCATGTAGGTTTGCACCGCTTAGGTTAGCTCGCGTTAAGTTTGCTTTCGCTAAGTTGGCTCCTCCTAAGTTAGCTCCCCATAATTTGGCTTTAGCAAGGTTAGCCGCAGTTAAGTCTGCTGCAAATAAATTGACTCCAGCTAGGTTAGCTTCTATCAGCTTTGCGCCAATGAGCTTGGCTGTTGGGAAATCTCGCTCCCCCGCTATATAGCGCTGCTTCAGTTCATCTGCATCCATGTTTGTTTCACCTTCACTAGCAAACAAGAAGCTATTTGTTCCCACTCTTGAGTTAAGCTTTCTTTTGATTCTGGCTGATTGCTGCGTCTGTACCAATAGCGAGCATTACTGGGATCTCCCTCTTTACGGTGCAAGTAAGCGTGAACCCAAGCACTGTCTGCATCACTAGCATCTTGTACTATTTCATGCGCCCGATTCCAGTCGCCTTTTTTGTCGTACCAAAGGGCTTGCAAAGGTTTTGGTAGAAACTCCGGGCATTTTTGCTCTTGCTCCAATAGCTGCTTGAATTCTTCTAGACTTATAAACTTGTCCATATCCCTACATCTTTTGGCTAATAAGTCACTATTCTTTTATTCTCCCTTGAAGTTCCGGGGATCTACAACTTGAATTTCTGAAAAACGTTTGAAATCATTGACGTTAAACGACAGCAAGTAAGTTATTTGATGAGCTATCATCGCGGCTACTAACCGTGTATCGTGTGTCTGCTTTCCCAAAACTTGATACTTAACAACTAAGCTTTCCCAGATAGTAGCAATCCCTGGAACATCTTCTTTAACAGAAAACAGACGTTTTAGAAGAGACATTTCTTGATATGCCTCGCTTGCTGTTAATCCCAGTCCATTGCCATTTGTGGGGCGTGTAGCAACTGCCCAAAATTCAATTAGATTTTGTGGAACTATCCAGAGAGCTTCTCCTTGCTTTTGAAGTGTGACTAATACACCTTTAGTAATAAGGTGCATAGAGTCAGATTTGTGTACTAATCTTAACAAAATATTTGTATCTACTAAATAACTCATAGCTGGCTATCTTCTCTCTCGCGATAAATGCTTTCACGGCTAATAGCATCATCTGAAAGAGGCTGTGCTTTCGTAAGAGAAGAACTTTTACCCAGTTCGTTCAGTATACTATGCCAATCGTTTCCCGCTAAAATTTTTCCTTCTCGCTCGGTCAATCTTTCTTCAATAAGAGATTCAAGGTAAGTTTCTATGGAAACCCCTTGTGCAGTGGCTTTGGCAATGAGACGTGCTTCGACTTCCGGTTTCAATTCAAGCTTAATAACCATAATACAAATATTTTTCTTATTCTTACATACTCCACAATTATTATGATAAACGAATATTATACGGATATAAAACTTACGCATAGTTCCTCTTTTTAAGAGGGGAGGTGGAGGAATTTGCAATATGTAAAATCCCAAAAATACGTTGAGGTTGCGTAAGTGCTGGGATAAATTAAAAAGCGTAGCGGATGTTGCAATAGGGTAATTGCTGCCCTAGCTGGTGGCAAAATTGCTCTACTAGTTTTCCCTTAAGACCCCGTTTGTAACGTACATTCTTCCCCCCTGTCTGGGAATACTTGACTTCTTGCACTTCAGGTTGCCACAAAATGTCCTCGGCTTGAGGATGCCAACCCATATTCACCTCATGAAGCTCGTCATTGTGTGTTAGAAAGATAACTTCTGCTTGCAATTGCTGCTTGGCTTGGGATGAGAGGGTATCGTCTACTAGTTTGAACAACTCTTCGTAATCTGTTAACCATCTTTGGTAGTAAATAACAGGTGCAAAGTTCAGGTGGACTTCATACCCCGCAGCAACAAAATCATTCACCGCAGCAATACGTTCTGGAATACTTGAAGTGCGAACATCTACCACTTTAGCCATTGACTCAGGCATGAGACTGAAGCGAATACGTGTTTTTCCTTGTGGATCGCAATCAAGCAAATCCCGATTAACCCGTTTGGTTGCAAAGGTTGCTTTAGCGTTGGGCAAATGTCGGAACTTTGCAATTAAGTCTTTAACGTTATCGCAAATTGCTGCATCCACGGAGCAATCACTATTTTCACCAATCTCATAAACCCAGTATTTGGGGTCTACTTGATTTGGCTCTTGCTTGATGCCCTGTTTATTAGCGTGTCTCTCTATATACCGGGTGATTTGTTCAATGTTAACAAAGGTCGTTATGGGGTTGGCATAGCCTTTACGACGAGCGACATAACAATACGCACAAGCCATGGCACAACCGTTTGCGTGAGAAGGTGCTATAAAATCTGAAGATCTACAGTTAGGGCGACTTTGAATAGATTTCTTCACACCCAAAACTAGAACATTGCGCTTGATGCGGTTCCAGTCTTCTACTGATTCAGAATTTCCATGTAGTTCTGGAATTTTCCAATGAGAAGCGACTTCAATGAGTTTGGCATCAGGGTACTGTGCTAGAATCTCTTGACCTCTAGCGCAGTCCTTAACAGCAGGTTCGTAGTAAATCTCTTTAATATTCAGTAACCGACGCAGGGAATCTGGTTGAAGCGGTTGTGTCGATTGAGAAGATTCGGACAGGTTTAATGCCATTTAATTTCTTCGTGCTCTCAACACCTCAGGATATACTGAATACCTTTGTCTATTGGTTGGGGAAGCCGTATTAGAAAATCTTAATATTACTACTTCACGACTTACGCGAGCTTAACGGTATTTTGGGGATTTCACGTGTTGCAGACCCCGTGTACACAACTCTTATATAGTGCATTCATTGCGGTTTCGATCCCCCCTAACCCCCCTTAAAAAAGGGGGGAAATTGGAATCAACTTCCTGTTATCCAGGTGTTTCATATCTTTTCTAGAGATCTGTGGACACCGTAGCTTAAAAAAGGGGAGAACTATACTCATGCAGCGATCGCTGTTTCTACAAATTTACCCACAGTCTTTTCTTAGTAGAGAAAATAACTTGAGGTCGTGAAATTTTCCTTTCCAAAACCCGTACTCTCTCAACAATCCTTCTTGCAGAAATCCCAACTTTTCTAACAACTTAATAGAAGCAATATTTTCGACTAATACCATGGCTTCAATTCTATTAATATCCAACTCTTGAAACCCCCACTTTATTATTGCCCCAAGAGCTTCTGTCATAATGCCCTTTCTCCAATGCTCTCTCGCCAGTTCATAACCTATTTCTACCTGAAAGCGATTTTTAATGCCGTAACCACAGGAGCCAATAATGATATTATCTTCTTTTCTGGCAATTCCCCAACGAATTGCCTGTTTGTTTTGAAATCGCTGCGCTCGTCTCTCAATCAGAAACTGGGCTTGCTCCACATGAGTAGCTGTTTCTACATCATGATATTTAGTGACATCATCACTTGCAAAAATCTGAAAAACCTCTTCTGCATCTGCTAGTTTTGTCTCTCTTAAAATTAAATTCTTGGTTTCAATTCTGGGGAAATTTTGGAAGGCAGAAATTAGATTTGCCATCTCTCCTTGGATTGTTTGTCTTAATTTCTTCTAGAGCAATTCTAAATCATTTTTAAAAAATTTAGATTGCTAATTGCTAATGGCTAATAGCTAATGGTCAAAAAGCAATTAGCTATTAGCAGTCTTCACTCTTATTTTTATATTTCATTTAGGACTGCTAAATCAATGTTGTCTACTCTTTTAGACAGATGAACTAAAATTGTAATAATTCTTATAATAAGACTGGCGTGATTCAGATTTGCCGTGTCCGAAAGTCCTAATAACAGTCCAACTATAGAAGCGGGGGAGCTAATCCTTTTTGCTGAAGTCGCGGAAAGGATCGCTGCCACTTCAAAGCGTACTGAAAAAGCAGCATTGCTGGGCGATTACTTTACAAAATTATGCGATCGCGATTTAATCCTGGCTGCTCGTTACTTTTCTGGTTACCTCTTTCCATTACGCGACCAACGTACTGTTAATATAGGGGGAGCAGCTTTGTTAACGGCGATCGCAACTGTCAGTGGGATGGAAAAATCGGAAATCCAAGAGAAGATAGTTAAAAAAGGTGACCCCGGTGACGTAGCTTTTGAGGTTTTCCCTCACCAAGTAGAAAATCAGCCTTCTCTGAGCCTGTTAAAGTTATCAGAAAAACTCGAACAACTTGCGATCGCAACAGGAACAAAACGCAAAATCTCTCTATTGACAGATTTACTCAAACTAGCAACACCTCTAGAAGCAAAATATATCGTCAAACTCTTAGCAGGCGATTTAAGGATTGGATTAAAAGAAGGTGCGGTTGAAGATGCGATCGCCCGTCTTTTTAAACTCCCCATTCAGAAAATCCAATGGGTCAATATGTTAACGGGTGACATAGGTGAAACAGCAGTACTTGCTCGGAACGGACAACTTGACCAAGCAAAAATGCGGCTCTTTCATCCCATCAAATTTATGCTGGCTAGTCCCGTTACAGATTTAACAGAAGTTACAAAGCAAATGCCAGTTGGTTTTGCTGTTGAAGACAAATATGACGGGATTCGCGCTCAAGTTCATATTGCACCAGCTTTAGAAGACCAAGAGATTTTACACGGTACAGTGTGCAATAATAAACGTATTGCCATCTTCTCACGCACCCTTGACGAAATTACCCCCAGCTTTCCCGATCTCATCAATCCGCTTGCTAGTTTAATAGAGGTAAAATCAAAAACCGATGAAGCAAGCGGGTTAATTTTAGATGGTGAAATTGTCCCAATTCATGGAGAAGAAATATTACCATTTCAAGAACTGCAAAAGCGATTGGGACGCAAAAAAGTTTCAGAAGAGTTACTCAATGCTGTACCTGTTGCATTTGTTGCCTATGATGTCTTGTATGAAGAACGCGTATTAATTAACGAACCTTTTGAGACTCGTCGCACAATTCTTGAATCTTTACATTTAAATAACGAAAGAATACGGTTGGGAATTGACAAACGGTTTGCTGATATTTCTAACTTAGATGAAGAATTTACAGCAGCTCGCAAACGGGGAAATGAGGGATTGATGGTAAAAGACCTCAATTCCACTTATAAACCAGGTCGTCGGGGACGCGAGTGGCTCAAGGTTAAACGTGCGATCGCAACCCTAGATGTCGTTGTTACAGCAGCAGAAGTTGGTACGGGAAAAAGAAGCCGCTTCCTCTCTGACTTTACCTTTGCAGTACGTAAAAGCGAAGACGATCCAACACTTTTAAATGTAGGTAAAGCATACTCAGGGCTAACCGATGCAGAAGTGACCGAACTTAGCAATTGGTTTCGCGCTCATACTTTACGAGAGTTAGAGCATGGTAGGGTGTGTGTGGTGGAACCAAAAATTGTTTTGGAAATCACTTTTGACCGGGTACAACCATCAGATAGACACAATAGCGGTTACGCCCTGCGGTTTCCCCGCATTCTTAGAATCAGAAACGATAAGCCCGTTGAAGAAATTGATACCCTGGAAACAGTAAAGCGTTTGGCTCAAATCATCTCAGTTTCTCCACAAGACAAGGAAGCAGAGGAAACAACAAAACCAATGACTTCCCCATCTTTGAGTTTCTCTACGACACCAACTCTAGAAACAGCGCGTGATGCTTTCCAGGCTTTTGTTGAACGCATGAACTCACAGCAACGCCAAGTCATACTTCATGATTCAGATGCGGATGGGATTGCAGCTGGTGTAGTGTTACAGTTGGCGCTGTCAAAAGCTGGTTTTGGAAATGTGACACGAGTCATTCCAGACAGAGAACGTAACGCGTGGACGAGTGCTAATCGTCAAGAAGTGCAAGATGCTGCACCTAATTCTTTATTTGTACTTGACCTTGGTAGTCAATCGGAACCAGTGATTCCCGGTATTCCTACTTGCTTTATTGACCACCATCGTCCAGAAGGAGTACCGCCAGGTGATACTCTCATCAGTGCTTATACTTGGGAACCCATTCCCAATACTTCACTCATTGTTTGGGAATTGTGCAAAGGTATTGTAGATGTATCGGATTTAGACTGGATTGCTGCTATTGGAACTGTCAGCGATTTGGGGGAAAAAGCTCCTTTTGAAATGTTGGGAGTTGCTAAAAGTAAGTATACTGCTAAGTATCTTAAAGAGGTAACTGCCTTAATTAATGCAGTTCGACGAGCATCTCAATACAACCCAGAAGTTGCGGCTAGGGTTTTGCTGACTCACAATTCACCACGCGATATATTTAACTCCAATACATCAGAAGTTGAGCAACTGCGTTCTGCAAGAGCAGAAGTAAAAGCTGCAATGGATGAAGCGAGAAAAGCTGCACCTATGTTTGCAGGAAATGTCGCTTTGCTGCAAATTAACTCACCTTGTCAGATTCATCCATTAATTGCTCAAAGCTGGCGCTCGCGTTTGCCAAAGTACATTGTTATAGTTGCAAATTCAGGATACATTCCCGGACGAGTCAATTTTAGCGTCAGAACTGATTCTGAAATCAACGTGCTGGACTTTTTACGCAATATTGGATTGTCAGAAGGTGAAGGCAATTACGGTCACGGACATGACTTTGCTTCAGGAGGAAGTTTGCCCGTCGAGCGTTGGCATGAGTTATTAGCTAAACTTGGATTTAAACAGTTTGAGCTTGTGAAATCAGATTGACAGGTTTGACAAAGATGGCTATTTCTCCATCCGTACATCATTCACCAAACGATCCAAGTCTTGCTGCATTTGGGTGTATACTAAATCATAACATTCAGCCACATAATTGCGATCCTTAGCAGCGTCTTTGCCATATTTCTCAAATATTATTGGCGGACAGATACGAGTATGAATTTGTACGGGTAAAGGAAAATTAGGTAAAGGTCCAACAGATAAACCCCAAGGCAAACCCAGGTATATGGGAAATACTTTTGGGTCTATATCCAACAACCATGGTAATCCCCATTGGTGTAACTGCTGTGCTACGGGATAGAAATCGCCCAAAATAATCAAAGTATCATGAGCACCTACAGATATAACGGGAATAATAGGAACTTCTTTTTGTAAAGCAAGTTTAATAAAACCTTTATTATTGGCAAAGTTAATTTTATATCGCTGAGAGTGAGGACGAAACATATCATACTGTCCTCCCGGATAAACCAAAACACTGGCATTTCTGTCCAAGGCAGCGCTAGCCATTTTAGGATGCGCTATAATTGCCCCAGCTTTTGCGGCTAAATGGGAAGTGTAAGGGCTGATTTTCCAAGCATATGAGTGCATTAAACCATACACCAACCGTTGAGTTCCAAATCGACCGAACCAATCATACGCCATCATATGTAAATCGGGAGAAGCCATTCCACCATTGTGGGAACCTACTAGCAATACCTTTTCTTGTAAGGGAATATGATGCCAACCATCGGTTTTCACGCGGAAGTAATACCGATAAAACCATTCCCACACTGGCATTAATGACTCAATAAATTGCTCTTCTCGCTTATCTAGAGACCAACCAGGTAAAGGTGAATTTTCTTGATGAGCCATAAGTTAACAGGAGCTAGAGGTACGCAACATATTATATTTGCTTGTTTAAGATTTACAATTGCTCGATTTTACACGATTGGTACTTAAGTAATTTTTGATAAATTTCACAATTGTTGAGGAAATTACTTGTAAGGTTATGCTATCCTATGTTTCTAGGGTTCTATTCGGTTATGCACCTTGTTTTTTATTTTATGGCAAGCGTATCTCCGAATCTAAAATCTCTACACCTTCTGATTCTGGAGATAGTCTAATGTCGATTTATGTTGGTAACTTATCCTATGAGGTAGAACAAGATGACCTCAGACAAGTTTTTGCTGAGTATGGAACAGTGAAGAACGTTCAATTACCTACAGACAGGGAAACAGGTCGCGTTCGTGGTTTCGCATTTGTGGAAATGGGAACAGAGGCAGAAGAAGCTGCTGCAATTGAGTCCCTAGATGGGGCTGAGTGGATGGGTCGCAATCTAAAGGTTAACAAAGCCAAGCCCAAAGAAGATAGAGGATCTTTTGGTGGTGGTGGTAGACGGGGAAATAATGGTGGCGGAGGATACTCTCGCCGCTACTAGAGATTTGAGACCCAAGTCTGTTAAACTCTAAGGTCACTTGGGCGGGCAAAGAGTCTGCCCTTTTTTATCCTTAGTAGACTTTACATTGCTTTCCACGATCCAAAACGCATTAGGAGCAGAGAATGACCCAAATTATTGTGGGCGAAAATGAAGGGATTGAGTCAGCTTTACGCCGATTTAAGCGCGAAGTTTCCAAAGCAGGGATTCTTCCAGATTTGAAGAAAAATCGTCACTTTGAAACGCCCTTGGAAAAAAATAAGCGTAAAGCTCAAGCAGTTGCAAGATCCAAGCGGTATAAGAGACGCACTCGTGCTTAATTAACGATTGGGGATGAGAGAAGTATTAACTTCCTCTCTCTCTTGCCAAACAAAAAATTTTATGGAAACGGTCAAAACCTCACCATTGAGGATTTGCCTTAATTATTGCTGTGGCATCTAAGCTATTCAATGGTTTGGAGAAAAAGTAGCCTTGAGCATCTTCACAGTTTAACTGTCTCACAAAAGCCAGTTGTTCTTTCGTCTCCACACCTTCGGCGGTTACTTTGAGACCCAATTTGTGTGCCAAGGTGACAATAATTTCAGTAATTTCTAAGTTTCTGCGATCGATATTCTTGGGACTAACAAAAGATTTGTCAATCTTCAAAACATTAATTGGAAAACTGTAAAGACGACTTAAGGAAGAATGACCTGTACCAAAGTCATCCATTGATATTTTAACACCCAACTCTCGAAGTTGACAGAGAGTTGCAATAGTTTCATCGCCGTTTTCCATAATGACACTTTCCGTAACCTCTACAATTAAACTCCCAGGGTTAAGACCAGTTGAGTGTAGAATTTGCTGAATCTGTTGAGTCAAATTTGATTGAGAAAATTGTTTAATAGAAAGATTAACAATAATTTTCTCCAGCACGTTAGGAGGTTCGCTCAGTTGCCAAGCTTGCATTTGGTGACACGCTTCATGGAGTGTCCAGTAACCCATCTCAATAATTAGTCCTGTTTCTTCTGCTAAAGGAATAAAATCTACCGGATTAAGCAAACCACGTTCTGGGTGTTGCCAGCGCAGTAGAGCTTCAAAACCTAAAATAGAACCACTTGAGAGCGATACAATTGGTTGATAATAAACTCGAAATTCTTGACGTTCAATTGCACGGCGCAGATCGGTTTCTAACTGCAATCTAGCGAGAGCATCAGCATACATATCTGAATTGAATAGCTCGTAGCGTGCTTTGCCCAGTGCCTTAGCTTGGTACATTGCTGTATCGGCATCTCTGAGAAGGTCTTCTGGTTGGTTGTAGTCTACTATTGAACTTAAAGCGATGCCAATACTTGCCGTCGCGAATACTTCTTGTCCTTCAAGCTCAATAGGTAATGCCAGTTCCTGTTGAATCCGTTCGGCGACTTTGATAGCGTCTGATACGTCTTGGATTTGCTCGAGTAAAATTGTAAATTCATCTCCTCCAAATCTTGCACAAGTATCCGTGGGACGCAGACATACCTCCAGCCTGCTAGCAATAACCCGTAGGAACTGGTCTCCCATAACATGACCAAGACTGTCATTAATGACTTTAAATCGATCTAGATCGATAAATAGCACGGCAAATAAATAGTTTTCTTGCCTTTTCACTATCTCAAGTGCGTGTTTTAAGCGCTCCATAAATAACGCTCGGTTTGGTAAACCTGTCAGTGTATCGTGAAATGCGTTATGCGATAATTGCTCCTCTACCCTTTTGCGTTCGGTAATGTCATAAGTGTGACCTAGAATTTGATAAATTTTTCCATCTTCATTTAACAAGGGAATATAAGTAACGATTATGGTAAAAGGTCCATTTGGTAAGTTAATCTTGCACTCACCAGTTTGTACGGTGTGTGTTTCTACAGTTTTTTGAAGCAGAGGTAAATAGGTACTTGTAACTTCATATGGAAAGAGTTCTTCATCTGTATGACCAATAAGTGCTTCTTCAGAATAACCACTGCGGTTCACACCAAAAGCATTGACAAACTGCAATCGACATTCGGCATCATAAATAACGAATGGATGGGGAATATGGTCGATTGCTAACCGGAATCGTCGTTCGCTCAAACGTAAAGCTTCCTCTACCTGCTTGCGTTCGGTAATTTCAGTTTCTAGTTGCTTGTTAGTCTTTAATAGTTCAGCAAACGACTCTTGTATTTGAGTAGCCATTTGGTTGTGAGCTTGAGCAAGCACTCTTAATTCTTGAATACCCTCTACTGTAACAGTCTGGTCTAATTTTCCCCGAGCAATTTCCTTGGAAGCCTCGCTCAAGCGGGTAATGGGTTGGGTAATCCAATGAGAGGCGATCGCACCTGTCACTGTAGTCACTATTAACGTTCCCAAACACAGCAAAAGAGTGGTTCGTGTATTTGCTTCGATATGTTCCATAAAGTCGGCTTCTGGAACCACTACCACAATAACCCAATCTAGTCCGTAGTTGTCCGTAAATGGAAAAAGCTGTATGAATTGTCGTTTACCATCAATTTTAAAGTCGAGCTGCTGGGTAAAACGAATGTTATGAAAGTTATTAAATTTAGATTTCAAATACCGTGCTGTCATGCGAGTGATGCGATCGCTGCTCTGTTGGGCTGTTAGGCGTTTGCGCTTCTCCTGTCTTTCGTGGCGATCGAGTATAAAAAGTTTTTCATTGCTTGAACTGGCTACCAAGTTTCCAGAACGCTCGATAATAAACGTCTTTCCCGAACGTCCAACTTTTACACCCTGCAAAAATTGACTTAATTGAGCTAAAGATAAGGTAGCATTTGTAACACTTAGTAACTTTCCATTCCGGTCGTAGAGAGGTTGAGTAGCACTAATAGCCAGACCCGATGAAGAAAAATACGGGTAAATATCAGTCCAAGTCATTTTACCTGCTTTCACAGCTTTTACGTACCAAGGACGCGTGCGGGGATCGAAGGTTTTGCTAACTTGAACTAACTGAGCGCGATTCCCCTGGCGATCGGTAGTGTATGTATGGTACTTACCACCCGTTGATTGGTTTTTGATTCTGATGACCAGCGAACCATCTTTCAAACGATCTACCGCGTAAATGTCTCCTTGGGCGCTTCCAAACGCGATGGGACTGAGGGATTTAAACGAGAGCATTTGATACCAAAAATGACGTTCTAAACTTTTGGCATCTCTCAAATTTAACTGACCAACACGAATCGCATTTGTGTTAATTTGAGTGACAAGTTGGGGTTGCTCCATGTAATTTGTAATATATTGATGAATCCGATTGACTAGTTCATTTCTCAAATAAAGAGCCACCTCATCAACAGCTTTTTGTCCGTTTTTTAAGGATAAGAATGCTGTGAGTCCTACAGAGGCAAAGATTTGCAGTACAAAAGGAACTATCAAAACTATACGGAGCGGTATTCTCATAAACTTAGTAAAAAATATAAGCCATAAATTCCGCTGTGTGATTGGCGGGCAATTTTAAAAATTCTTATTTTAAGTATGCATCTTTAAAAAATTTACTGATTGTCATTATCTTGTCATAATTATCTACTAAACTTCTAAGTAAGAACGATTCTAATTTTGTTTGAAACCCCCATTAATTTAATAGGTTTGTAGTTGCACTAACGCGTTCGCCGCTCTTGTACGCTGAAGGTCAGATAGTGCAACTGCGAGCTAATGATTTTACATACTAGGTATGACAAACCATGTTAATGGCGATCGTTACGCTCATCCTTAGTTTCTTCACCCTTCTACCTTTAAGTGCTTGGGCAAATCCGGTGAAAACCGAACACATACAAGCACAATTGGTAAGTGAAGTCAATAGCATCAAACCAGGGCAAACGTTTTGGGTGGGATTGCATTTCCAAATCCAGCAAGGATGGCATACTTATTGGAAAAACCCAGGCGACTCGGGCGCAGCACCCAGTATTGCTTGGACATTACCATCAGGATTTTCAGCAGGAGAACTGTTGTATCCCTATCCTGAAAGATTACCAACAAGTGGGTTGATGAATTTTGGCTATAAAAATGAGGTCATGCTGTTAAGCCAAATTGCGACCCCATCCAATATCAATACTAATAAACCGATTCAACTCAGTGCTAAAGCCGACTGGTTGGTGTGCGAACAAGAGTGTATTCCAGAAAATGCAACACTGAATCTTAATTTAGAAATAGCGAAAGACACACCTGTTCCTAACACCAAGTGGACAAAGGTTTTTGAGAAAACGCGAGCTGCTCTACCGCAAGACTCTCCATGGCAAAGTACTGCTCGTATCAATGGGGAAACTTTGACTCTCAGGGTGAATGCACGGCAATTGCAAGCAAATCAGATTAAGGAAGTGGCATTTTTCCCCAATGAAGATGGTATCATCAGCAATGCAGCCCCTCAAAAAGCGAGTTTCGATAAAGATGGCTTAACTGTCCAATTGGAAAGAGGAAATCGCAGTGATGTCAAACAAGTCAGTGGTGTTCTTGTTCTGCAAGAAGTTTTAGATGGACAAATTGCCAATCAAGCATTTGCGATAAGCCCTTGGGTTAACGGCTCAAGCCGTATTGCAACCCAACTAGAAACAGCAGCCAATCCACAAGCTGCTTCTCCACAGTTGTGGAAGGTTTTAGGGTTGGCATTACTTGGTGGATTTGCTCTCAACCTCATGCCTTGTGTTTTCCCCGTACTATCACTGAAAGCATTAAACGTTGTTCAAAAATCAAACTTCAGCAAACAAGAAGTTCGCCTGAGGGGACTGGTATTTACAGCAGGTGTACTCATAAGTTTTACAGCTCTAGCTACAATGCTGATCGTACTGCGTAGTTTGGGACAGCAAATTGGTTGGGGATTTCAGCTACAATCACCCGTCTTTGTGACTTTGTTGGCGTATTTAATGTTTGCTGTCGGCTTAAGTTTGTCCGGGGTGTTTATCTTTGGTGCTTCCTTAATGGGTGTGGGACAAGGTTTAGCAGCACGTAATGGTTTATGGGGTGAATTTTTTACAGGAGTTTTTGCAACAGTCGTCGCGACACCTTGTACAGCACCATTCATGGCGACAGCGATTGGAGTCGCACTCACACAGACACCAGCAATCGCCATAAGTATTTTTCTGTTGTTGGGTTTGGGTTTAGCGTTTCCTTACCTGCTGATCGGTTTTCTTCCCGGTTTGCAAAAAGTTTTACCCAAACCCGGTGCATGGATGGAGACATTTGCTCAATTTCTTGCCTTTCCAATGTATGCTGCAACAGCTTGGTTGGTTTGGGTGTTAGCGCAGCAAACAGGAAGCACTGGTTTAGCTGCAGCCTTGTTTGGGTTGGTACTTATAGGTTTTGCAGCTTGGTTGCATCAAAAAACTTATATGATAGCTGGTTGGACGCGACGCTTTGCCAGTATTGCAGCATTCATAGTATTGGGATTTGCCCTAACTTTGGCACAATTACCAAGTAGCATAGCTCCTAACGCTGCTAACTCTAATACTCAACAAGCCACTTCCAACGGACTCAATTGGCAACCTTATAATGCTCAAAAACTAGCTGAGTTACGCCAATCTGGGAAACCAGTCTTTGTCAACTTTTCTGCAGCTTGGTGTATCACTTGTTTGGTTAATGAACGTGTCGCCCTCAATCAATCTGATACGATCGCTGCTTTCCAAGAAAAAAATGTCGCTCTTCTCAAAGCCGATTGGACAAACCGCGACACTGAAATAACTCAAGCCCTAGCAGCTTTCGGAAGAAGTGGTGTACCTCTATACTTATTATACTCTGCTAATTCTGATACACCGCAAATTTTACCTCAAATTCTCTCTCCACAACAAGTACAGGAAAAGGTAAAAAGTTTGTAGATGGCTAATGGCTAATGGCTAATTGCTAATTGCTAATTGCTAATTGCTAATGGCTAATTGCTAATAAGTTTTAAACAACTAACAACTAACAACTAACATGAAAACCCAACTCATTACAGCGAGCTTCTTTGTTTTTACTCTGGTGTTGACAGGTTGCGAAAATTCTCCCACTGTGAGTCAGAAGACCTCTAGTGTTCTAGAGAATGCGGCTACAGCAGCAACGCCCGTGCGTGTGGGTTCACCTGCACCAGAGTTTACCGCAACTGATAGTAATGGCAAGAGTCACAAACTGAGCGACTTTAAAGGGAAAACTGTTGTGTTGGAATGGACAAATCACCAATGTCCTTTTGTTCGCAAGCACTATGAGAGCAATAATATGCAGCAACTTCAAAAAGCTGCTACTACTAAAGGTGTCGTTTGGTTATCTATTATCTCGTCAGCTCGAGGACAACAAGGATATGTAACTCCACAAGAAGCCAATCAACTGACGAAGAGTCGCAACGCCAATCCTACAGCTGTACTTTTAGATCCGAGCGGTCAAATTGGGCGTCTCTATCAAGCCCGGACTACACCTCATATGTTTGTCATAGATAGTAAAGGGGTTTTGCAATATGCGGGGGCGATCGATGACAAGCCCAGTACTAATACTGCTGATATTAAATCATCAAAAAATTATATATCGGATGCTGTCAATAGTGTTTTACAAGGCAAGGCTGTAGCTAATTCTACTACTCAGCCCTATGGTTGTTCTGTAAAATACGGTAGTTAATTATATACCCGACTTCTTTCTCCTCGTTCAGGTGGCTCCGCCTAAGAATCCCTTCTTTGGAGGTGGAGTCTTCTGTATTCATCTTGCCACGCCAGACTGAGCCTCGCATACTGCGTTTCCAGATCGACCTTGGAAACGAACGACTTCAAGTTTTTATCAAAAACTTTTACGCCCATCCTCCGCATTCATAGCTTTGCCAACAGTTACATTTAACTGTGCTCCAAGGAGCATACATAAAGAACTTAAATTGAGCCAAAGAAGTAACACAATTCCTGCACTTAGGGTTCCATATGTAAGGTTGTAATCGCTGAAATGATTGATATAAAGGCGAAATAATCTAGAAACAGTTTCCCATAGCAAGGCACCGATAATTGCTCCTGGTAGCAGAGGGGTTCCTCTTCGCCATCGACTGGGGCCAAATCGGTAGACTACACTAAAGGCAATAGCTAGCATTGCAAGTGTTAAAATCCAACCAAAAAATTTCCAAGCTGACAGAATACTATCTGCTGGAATTTTACCCATTTCCAGAGCAAGCTTAATGAGCAAATCGCTGATAAATGCCAGAAATGAGGCAGATATGACTAAGGAAATCGTACCAAAGGTCAGACCGAGAGCGATAATTTTAGCCAACCAAAAAGGGCGTCGCTGCTTGATTGGTATCTGATAAATTTGGTCTAAAGCACCCATAGCTGTGTTGATAGCACCAGACGCAACCCAGAGTGCAGCTCCACAACTTATAAAAACTACTTTTTCGCCTTGGGGGAGTCTGATTGTACTAATAAATTCTTCAATTAAGATCAAGACTGGTTCGGGTGCAATGCTGAGGAATTGGCGCGGTAAAAAGTCTACTGTTTCTTGAGAAATTGCGAACATCCCAATTGCAGCTAAAATTGCCACAAGACTGGGAAACAACGCCAATACGTTGTTGTAAGCCATTTCTGCTGATAAACCTAACAATCGTTGTTTGCCAGTTTCCACAACGACCTGTCTGAGTGTTTTCCAGTTAAGATGGCTAAAGAAACGAAAAAAGCGAGTGGATAGCATTGTATCAGATCTTTCAAGCTCAACTTTCTATCTTGAATTCTGTCTCATTTATCCACTATCAAGTTGGTGAGCGTAAATATTATCTTTGAGAATTTATCTTTAGGAAAAGCCAAAAGGCAGTTTTCTTCCCCATTCTCTACTCCCTACTGCTGCTGTATCTTACCATCTTCCATGCGAACAACGCGATCGGCAATGTCTAGAATGCGGTTGTCGTGAGTTACGAGGAGAACGGAACAGCCCTCTTCTTTTGCTAGGCGTTGAATAATATCAACAACATCCCGTCCTGTTTTGCTATCTAGTGATGCAGTGGGTTCGTCTGCAAGCAATAATTTAGGTTGAGCAACTAACGCACGTGCGATCGCAACCCGTTGTTGTTGTCCTCCTGACAAATTAGCCGGGTATGCATCCACTTTATCACCCAAGCCCACAGCTTGCAGTGTTGCCACTGATTTTTCTCGGTACTCCCTTCTTGGAATTTCAGGATGCAGTTTGAGGGACATACGAACATTACCGTAGGCGGTGAGACATTTGAGCAAATTGTGGTGTTGGAAGATAAAACCAATGTTGTTGCGGACTTTTGTGAGCTGTCTTTTACTAATACCCCGTAATTCTTGACCTAAGACTTGCAAGCTCCCTTCTTGTACGCTACGCAATCCTCCTGTAAGAGAGAGTAGTGTCGTCTTACCACTTCCTGAAGGTCCGGTGAGGATGACAATCTCTCCTGGGTAAATATTCAAGTTCACATCACTCAGCACGAGTTTACGCAAAGCCCCTTGGCCAAAAGCGTAATTCAGATTTAAAGCAGCTACAGTTGGTTCCATACCACTTGGATTTTCGACTTTGAATTGGTAACGCTAACTACTACCTATTATTTAAGAAACTTACACTTCCTAGAGCGAATTCTATTTGCTGTGGCTGAATGAAATTTGACATCAAGAGCAGAAACCATTTCTGCATATCTTCTCACAAAACATTTAGGATTGCTACAGGAAAATTTGATTGTGCTCGGAGGATGTTTTAAAAGTGTTGGCTACCTCCGCCAACACTTTAGATTCCCCTAAATCCCCCTTGGAAAGGGGGACTTTAAGAGCATTTCCCCCTTTGCCAAGCTACGGTAGTGTACACCAGTCTCCTAAAATGCCTTCTAGCAGTTTCGATCCCCCCTAACCCCCCTTAACAAGGGGGGAAATTGATTCTAATTCCTCCCTTTTCACGATGTTTCATGTCTTTTCTAGAGATCTGTACATCACCGTAGCCTTTCAAAGGGGGGCGAGGGGGATCTTGATACAATGGTAGACTTTACAAACATCGTCTTACCTAAAGGAATAATCTTTAAGGAATACCTACCTAAAATAATTTACTGCTTGGGGATTGGAGATTATATTTCTTTTAGCAGTAGATAAGGATATCTAAAAAAAAATAAAGTTCATATACAACATTCAAGATTTACTTAATTTTACGAAATTTCATAAATTCCCGATCGCTCGATTGTCTAATCTCAAGATGTGGAAGCGATCTCTCCAATGAACTTGTGAAATCTTGTACTGACTTATCAAGCTATTCTTGCTGTGTGAGAAAGCTTTTGTTCGGTAAAATTTCTTTTTAAATATCTGCTTGCGTTTAGGGAGTTTGATTATGCGGATTGCTCAAGTCGCCCCCTTATGGGAAAGAGTTCCACCTCCAGCTTACGGAGGGATTGAGTTAGTGGTGGGGTTACTGACTGATGAACTGGTTCGGCGCGGACATGAAGTCACACTATTTGCATCAGGAGATTCCCTGACTCTTGCTAAATTAAAATCCGTTCATCCCATCGCTATACGACTCGACCCAACGGTAAAAGAATACAGCGTTTATGAGTCCCTGCAACTGAGTTGGGTATACGAGCAAGCAGAGGAGTTCGACATCATTCACTCTCACATGGGCTACGCTTCATTGACTTATGCAAATTTAGTAAAAACGCCTACAATACACACATTACACGGTATTTTCACACCTGATAACGAAAAGCTATTTCAACACGCACGTTCTCAACCATACGTTAGTATTTCCAATGCCCAACGAGAAT
Source organism: Tolypothrix bouteillei VB521301 (assembly GCF_000760695.4). Taxonomy (GTDB): domain Bacteria; phylum Cyanobacteriota; class Cyanobacteriia; order Cyanobacteriales; family Nostocaceae; genus Scytonema; species Scytonema bouteillei_A. The sequence continues at coordinate 3,875,193 of NZ_JHEG04000001.1, forward strand.
CAAGCTTGGGGCTCAATTACGCTGCGACGGTTTACAATGCTATTGATGTTAACAGCCATAAATTTTATCCCGTTCCGGATAGCCCGCCTTATCTGGCTTTTCTAGGTCGAATGTCACCAGAAAAAGGACCGCATCTCGCAATTGCTATTGCGAAACAGGTAGGTTTACCATTGAAGATGGCGGGTAAAGTAGACGAGTTTAATAAAGAGTTTTTTGAAAGAGAAGTTCAGCCTCTGATTGATGGAAAGCAAATTCAGTATTTAGGCGAAGCAAACCACAATCAAAAAAACGAACTCATGGGTCGTGCGATCGCAACTCTATTTCCCATTACCTGGCGCGAGCCATTTGGTTTGGTTACCATCGAATCAATGGTAGCAGGGACACCCGTCATTGCAATGAGCATGGGATCTATGCCAGAGGTCATTGCCCACGAGCAAACAGGCTTTTTGTGCAATAATTTAGAGGAATGCGTTCAAGCTGTAGGCAAAGTTGCAGAGATAGACCGTAACGCATGCCGTACCTATGTTGAAAACCGCTTTAACGTTCAAAGCATGACAGATGGCTATGAGGCTGCGTATCATCAAGTTTTAGCTTCACGGTTTGTTCAAAACCGACATTTGCACGAGTTAAAATTGCCTGCTCCCGCCATGAGTTTACCCAGTTTATAGGAGTGCAATACCTTGCGCCTCTGAGACTGTGGTTTATTTACTGAAAATGGCTGTAAGCGGAGATGGTTAAAACACATCTGCTGGATCGGCAGAACGAAGTTTACCTGTGGCAATTGCTCCAGAAATAGAACACATTACTAAGGTTAAAATAAAAACTTGCAAGGCAACACTGACTTTCATTGTTAAAGGAATTCTCGTCAGTGTTGCTAATAATTGATAGATTCCTACTGAGGAAATGAAGCCGGGAATAAACCCCATAAAACCAAGAATAATGGCTTCTTGAAGCACAACCAGGAGAAGCCATCTATCTGTATACCCCATGGCTTTAAGGGTAGCATATTCTGATAAATGGTCGTTAATATCAGCATATAAAACTTGATATAAAATGATAACTCCAACCACAAAACCTACAATAGTTCCAAACTTTAAAATAATTCCCTCCGGCTGCGATTCATGAAATTGCCTTTCTCTTTGAATCAATTCGTCACGAGTCAGTACAGCAACATCATCAGGAAGGCGATCGCGCAATCTTTCTTGCACTGTTTTAATATCTGCTCCCTTCTCTAAAATTAGAACCCCAATCCTAATTTGTTTGAGGCTATCGTCTCCGAAACGCTGGGCATAATTCCAATCACTCATGATCACATTACCTTTATCACTAATAGTACTGCCCATACTAAAGAGTCCAACGGCAAAAGTGCGGCGATTGTCCATGAGAGTTGCTACCTCTTCGCTTTTTTCTAGCCGTTTTGGAATGTCCCCAAGAGATGATTGAGATAGGCGATCGAACAAGACAGCATCGGGAACAACTAATTTTGCTATCTGTTGGTTTACTTCTGGTATATTCAACACTGATGGTTGGGCTGGATTAAAGGCAATGATTCTCACTTCATTGCCAAACATACGTGTTTCTCTGCTTTTGGGTTTGCCAGAATCATCTTGTGGAGAAGATAACTGATTGGGATTTACCCAATTTCCTCTCCCTATATAGACTGGACTTGCAGAGACAACACCATCGACTGCTGCGGCTTGATAAAGGTAAGCACGGGGAAAGGATATTCTAAAGAATAAACTTGGGCTAAATGATGAAATTAATAATAAATCTCCTGTCAAGCTTTCATGAATTTTTGTTGTTCCATCTGTTAGCATTGCTAGGAGTCCTAGCTGGGTAAACATCAAAATATTGGCGAAGCAAACGCCTGTCGTTGCAACAGCAAGGCGAATTTTTTGATGAGATAATTGCGCCCAAGCCAGAGGTGTCTCGAAGTCAAAGTTTTTTCCTATGGATTGAAGACGGGGAAGTTTCATTACGTGTTATTTTGTATTAAGTTTGACTCTAACTTGCATACCTGTTAAGGCGGCGACTTTAGGGCTATCTTCTCGGTTAAGTCGGATTTTGACTTCTACGACACGAGCATTGATATCTGTTGTAGGATTAGTTTGGTCTTGGTTGAGGCGAGTTTTGCCAATTTGCAACCCAATGCGATCGACTGTTCCTTTGAGTTCGCCTTGAAAACCGCCGTATTCACTTGTAATTGTTGCTTGATGTCCCAACTGAACTCTAGCAATATCTGTTTCGTATACCTCTGCTAGGACATACATTTGATTTGTCCTTCCAAGTAGTGCAATTCCTTCTTGGATATTCACCTGTTCGCCAACACGAGTATTGATTCTTAAGATTTGTCCTGCGATGGGAACTCTAACTAACGTATTGTCTAATTCAGCTTTACGCTGTTCCACTTGAATCAGGGCTTGCGCTAACTCAGCTTTGGCAATTTCAACATCAATTGGGCGGACTTCCTGCAATTTTTTTAAATTTGCTTGTTCCTTTTCTCGTTGTGCTTGTAAAGTCATTATGGTATTTTCTAAGTCTGCTTTACTTTGTAAAAGAGTGGCTTGAGCTTTTTCAAACTCCTCTCGTGCATTATCAAAGTCAGCTCGACTGATAGCACCTTCATTAGATAAAGCAAAGTTCCGTTCGTATTTCAGCTTAGCATTGCGAAGGGTCGCCTCTACTTGGGCGATCGCCGCTTCCTTCTGCTTGGTTTCATTTCGGATACGGGCTTCTAATTCTGCAATGACTGCGCGTTGAGCTACGATTTCGCCCTGCTTGGAGTCTCCTTGCTGAATTTTGAGCAATTGCGTTCGCTTGAGTATGACATTGGCTTGAGCATCCTTAAGTTGTTGCTTGACTCTATCTCTTCCCTGAAGAGTGGCGATCACCTGATTTGCTTTAACAAAGTCACCATCCTTGATAAATATTTGGTTAATGCGGCTGTCTTGAGCATTTGCTACTGAAATTTTAATAACATCCCCCTCTGGTATCAATTTTCCTAAAGCAACTACCCGAGTGGGAACATAAGAGATGGTTGCAGGAGTTTTTGGAGGAGTATTCTCCTGAGCTTTAAGAGTACTAGAAGCGGTACACAAGCCCAAACAACTGAGAATGGCAATATAAGCGCTATACTGCTGAATACCCAAATATAGGCTTTGGGAATGTCTATAGCGAGGCTCACTCATAGTAACAACAGCGTTTTTTGTTTGGTTATAATATACCTTAAGTAATAAAACAATTATTAATGACTAAAGTAATGAGATAGAAATCTTCCAGATCCCCGACTTCTTAAAGAAGTTGGGGATCTAACTCTTCACGGATGATTTAGAACATTTATATTACAGGTAATAATACAGCTTTTTTGAGGTAAATGAAGTACATAAGTAGGAGCGCAATGCCTTGCGCCTTTACAACAGATGTGCCTCAGTTACTTACAATCTGCTGTAAATTTGTACTTATGATAAAAGCCAGAAATAATGAAGTCACCTTAGCAGATATTGCCCAGCGATTGAGCAAGAATAATAGCAATTCATCTCAAGTACTTTAGATCGCTTTTCTGAAAAACTCAAGTAGCATGCGAAGACAGCGCTACTACGAACCAACAAATTTATGAGTCATTAGCCGAATATCATGCAATCATCTTCTCCAACGCTGTTTGTAAATCTTGCGTCAAATCGATAACTGCTTGTCTGGCTGCTTGACGGCTTTGCTGATAATTTGACCAACGTTCTGTCACAGAAATCGGTTCACCCACTGTTATCCGAGATTTTCTCCAACCCAGTCGAGGTCGTGCGGGGCTTTTTTTTCCTTTTATGCGAGCAATGAGGTCAAATAAAATCAAAGACGTTTCTGCAAATCTCTCAAAAGAAGGCTTTTCCAAAACATAGCTTCCCGTAACTGCAACAAAACTCTCTGCCAAACGCATGTGCAGGACTCGCAGAGATGCTTCTTCAGCAATCCAATCTGCCAAACCCCGTTCTAAGGGTGATAGTGTCTGCAAATCGGGCAAATCTTTACGGTAAATATCATCCCAAGATGCAGCTTCCAATCGACGACACCGATCGATGATGTTTCCTTCGCTCTCAAGACCAAAAAACTGCTCGGCTGCTCGTAAGGATCTATCTAATACTACCTGGAGGCGATTTGCCAAGATCTGATTGCGGCTAACAGATGGATCGGTTGGTGTTGCAGTCGCCGTGCTTTGATGGTGAAAGCGATCGTAAAACTTTTCCATATGGGAAAGAATGTGTTCGCCAAGATGAAACAGTCGCTCGTAGAAAAACTTCTCCCTGTCAGCGAGAGTTGCTTGGCTCATTTGCTGGACTGGTAAACCGCAATCTGCTTCCAACTTTCCTAAAAGCCAATCTAGTTTTTTCCAGGATGGATTGATATAACTATATTGATTGTAGATTGGCACAATAAAAACCTCTTCAGTGCGATTGGCTTTGAGCAAATCTTCCACGCACCAAAAACCCATGTGAGCAACACCCGGTTCTAAAGGGCTGACAATTTCACTGTGTCCGTTGGTTCCTCCTTCAGGAGCAACAGAGATAGGAATTTTACCGTTAGCAAATAAATCCCGTGCTGTCTTCATTCCAATTCTGTCCAATCGCTTACCTCTATGGATTGGTAAGCCCCCCAACCCAGAAAACAGCCAGCCCAACCAGTTCCCCGCCCATAAAGTCATTCCCCGCTCGTAAATAAAGTGAGAATGGATTGGAGATTGCAGCGAAATTCCTTTTTTACGGGCAATTTCCGGTACAGCTTTAGATACCAAATGAAACATACACAGAGGATCGTCCACTTCAGGATGGCGAAAGGCAATTAAAAAGCGGATTTTGCCAGCCTGAAATTGTTGGTACAGCTTGGCTAACACCTCAACATTTACAGTTTCAACTTGGGCGATACCAGTTGGTAACCAGGGTCGCAGCCTGAAGCGCAACACAACGGGCAAAATCACTTGCATCATATAGCGTACAAGTGGGTTGTACTGCGGAGGAATAAACTCTAATGGTGGTTGAGCAAGTTGAATGGGATGGGGCAAGATGGCTCTCCTGGTTATCTTCCAATATATATAAGGATAAAGTGTGAAGGATGAAATGAGTCTTTACATTTGGTTCTGAAATAGAGATGGTTTATTTAGTAAAATTTTTTATCCTTTATATTTCATACTTTATCAAAAAATCAGTGCTACAACAGAAGAAGGATAAAGTGAGTCCCTAAACTGTATCCGAAATAGACAATCTTTATTGAGTAGAAATTTTTATCCTTTATCTTTTATACTTCATACTTTTGTAGAGGTTATCTTGCTAATATCATCTACCCAACTTCCCTTACACGGGAAGCGCATTCTTGTCACCGCACCTCGGAACTACGCTATGAGATTCTCCAATCAGCTTGTTAACCAAGGTGCTTTGCCATTACTTATGCCAACGATAGAAACTTGTCCGTTAGAAAATTTTACTGAATTAGATATTGCATTACAAAAAATCGAGCAGTTCGATTGGATTGCTTTTACTAGTAGAAATGGAATTGAGGCATTTTTCCAACGTTTGGATGTGTTAAAAATCAACCCTTTGGTATTGGCAAAATGCCGTTTGTGTGCCATTGGTATAGATTCGGAAAAATTAGCTGCTTTTGGCGTTAAAGTTGATATAGTGCCAACAGAACCCAGCCCAGCAGGAATTATTGCTGAGTTAGCTAAGATTCCCAATATTGCCAAACAAACAGTACTTGTTCCTGTTCCTGAAGTTTTGGGCGTACCAGAACCTGATGTCGTTCCAAATTTTGTTGCAGGGTTAAAACAGTTGGGGATGAATGTGACTCGCGTCCCAACATACATGACTCGCTGTTTGGAAAAAACTATTTATGAGGTTGAATTAAGTTTAGTTCGGCAGGGGAAAGTAGATGCGATCGCTTTTAGCAGTACTGCTGAAATTATGGGTTTTTTAAAAATGATTCATTCAAAAAGCGATTATAAAAACTGCGTCATAGCATGTTTTGGACCATACACGGCAGCTAATGCAGAAAAATTAGGTTTCAAGGTGTCTGTTGTTGCTAAAGATTATAGTTCTTTTGCAGGATTTACAGATGCGATCGCATCATTTTTTAATCAAGAAAATAAAAGATAAAGTATGTTTGGGCGGACGAAGACGCCCAGCCCATAATATAAGAGAAAGGAAATAAAAGTACCTAATTACGTGAAAAAGAAAGGAAATGCTTGAACCACTGGCGTGCTAACCTTGCGGCTTCTTCTAAAGCACCTGCTTCTTGAAACTGATGAGTCGCTTTAGGAATCACCTCCAGTCGTTTTTCAGGTACGGTAATTTGTGCCAATGCATCTTCATTCATGGTCATTGTTGGATAGTCATCGCCTCCGACAATCAGCAGTGTTGGAGTTTGTATATAAGACAGTGCTCGATTGACTAAATCGGTTTGTCCGCTTTGCGAGACAACGGCTCTAATTGTCGTTGGACGTTCTGTTGCAGCAAGTAAAGCAGCACCTGCACTCGCGTTCATTCCGAAGTAACCTACCTTGAGATGAGAAGTTAACGGATTTGTTGTCACCCAGTCTGTAACTGCAAGAAACCGAGAAGCTAAATGATTGATATCCCTTTCATAGTGTTTTGTCCGCCTGTCGATTGTTGCTTCGTCTTCTGTTAAAAGGTTAATGTGTATTGTTGCTAAGTCTCCTTGTCTGAGTAAATAAGTAAAATAATTCTGTCGCGGGCTGTATTTAATATGACTAGTATTAGAACCAACAATAACAAGACCTTCTGCGCCTGTGGGAATAATGAGTTCGCCCTCTAACTTATCCATACCCAGCGCTATCGAAATATTTTGCTGTTCAACATTGAATGCTAATGTTTTATGCATTGCTATCTCCAAAAGTGTTAGGTATGTTAATATTGAATGAAAAAAGATTTTAACTGGGATGGCGTAAAAACTTTCTACGAGTGAAGGTGACGGTTAGTTGCTCATAACGAATGGTTGTTAGGAACCAATGCTGTCATTTATATTGCAATACGCTTCAGATAAGACTCGATCCCCCTAACTCCCTTTAAAAGAGGGGAATAAAGCCCCCCTTTCGCTTGGGGGGCTAGGGCTATCATCAAGGGTTGGATGTTGTTAACTGAACTGTATTGATTTATATTGTTGAGTTTAATCAAAACTTGTGAGGAACTCGTGAGCTAAAGAATCTGTATCAGTGACAAACTCATCAAGTATTCATTGGGACATTTTTCTATCCAGTACAAGCATTTCATCCTAATTTCATTATTCTTTGCAACACTAAGCTATTAGTGCAGTTCTATTGCTCCAATAGCAAATTAGCTATTTGCCGTCTATCGGAAAGTAGGACTTGACACTCCAGCTAACTGGAGATTTAAAAATAAAAGAAACTTATAGTCTCAACTATCAATTTCAATTGTATGAAACGTCTTTCTTGGAAAACTGGTTTTTTTGCAATTACTTTCATCACACTGGCTTCCTTTACAGGGAGCGTTCTTACAGCCTGTTCCACAACTGCTTCGCAAAACGAAACCCAAGCTTTAAGTAACGGCGCAACTGAGGCTAGCGACAAGCAACAGATGGACCACGGTAGTGGTATGCATCATGGTAGTGGGATGAACCATAATAGCATGGGAATGGATTTGGGTCCGGCGGATGCGAACTACGATTTGCGGTTCATTGATGCGATGATTCCACACCATCAAGGAGCAACCGAGATGGCAAAAGAAGCACAACAGAAATCAAAACGTTCCGAAATCAAAAAGCTAGCAGGCGAAATTATCAAAGCGCAAAACAAAGAAATTGCTCAGTTGAAACAGTGGCGCACGGCATGGTATCCTAAAGCATCCAAGATGGCAACAGCTTGGAATTCCCAGCAGAATCAAACAGTAGCAATGTCTCCCGAGCAGTCTAAAGCAATGCGAATGGACATGGACTTGGGCGCTGCTGATAGTGACTTCGACCTGCGTTTCATCAATGCCATGATTCCGCATCATGAAGGGGCGGTAACAATGGCGCAAGATGCATTAAGTAAATCCAAACGCACTGAAATTAAGAACATCTCGAAAGGGATTCTCAGCTCTCAACAAAAGGAAATTGAACAAATGAAGCAATGGCGACAAGCTTGGTACAAGCAGTAACTTTGCGAAATCCATTTGGTTATGAAAAGCCCAGAAGACTCTACTTGACATGATTAAATGGTACAAGCAGTAACTTTGCGAAATCCATTTGGTTATAGCCTTTAGAGATGATTTATACCAATTCTATGTGAAGTTGCACATTATTGCCCTCACTCTAGAAGAGTGGGGCTATACAAACAAAGCCTGCCTTCGCAGGCTAATTGTATGCAGCTTCATATTAAATTGGTATTATAAAGTAAACTTGCAATGAGTAACTCCCAATGCCTAAGGTACCACAGAAAAGTTTCAATCCCTAATAGGGAGTAAATGAAATTGCAATTTCATTCGTTGTCTTCTCCTTATGCAAAATAGATGCTGTTTCAATCCCTAATAGGGAGTAAATGAAATTGCAATCGCCAGCAATTCTAAGGGCTTCAGATTGGGGGTTGATGTTTCAATCCCTAATAGGGAGTAAATGAAATTGCAATCTCCATCAAATGCACCGCCACTGTCGGGATTTTTAGCAAAGTTTCAATCCCTAATAGGGAGTAAATGAAATTGCAATTGGGCGAACTTTGTAGGTGTTGCTGTTGGCGTTGTTACGGTTTCAATCCCTAATAGGGAGTAAATGAAATTGCAATTTTGCAGCCGGACAAAAAGGCAACCCATCAAGATCGTTTCAATCCCTAATAGGGAGTAAATGAAATTGCAATTTCTGGCAATATCCTTATTGTCAGCAGTCCTCAGAAGTTTCAATCCCTAATAGGGAGTAAATGAAATTGCAATCCTCGTGATTGATGAGGTCGTTGCTGGCGTTGACGCGTTTCAATCCCTAATAGGGAGTAAATGAAATTGCAATTTTGGAAGTTTGGATGCACGAGCAAAAATCGAAAGAGTGTTTCAATCCCTAATAGGGAGTAAATGAAATTGCAATCTAATCAATTACTAGGATCTCCATCCTCATTTAAGTTTCAATCCCTAATAGGGAGTAAATGAAATTGCAATGCTTTGAAAGAAATTAGGATTGCTGTTCCAATTCGTTTCAATCCCTAATAGGGAGTAAATGAAATTGCAATGGATATGCAAAGCTATTGGCAAGGTATTAAAAGTTTCAATCCCTAATAGGGAGTAAATGAAATTGCAATTACCAATCACTGCCAACCATTTTCTACTTATAATCTGTTTCAATCCCTAATAGGGAGTAAATGAAATTGCAATCAACATCGCTCCTTCTACAAAACTTTCCCTTGCCCGTTTCAATCCCTAATAGGGAGTAAATGAAATTGCAATCTTATCATTTAGGTGAAGAAGTTACCGCATGGGAAGGTTTCAATCCCTAATAGGGAGTAAATGAAATTGCAATTAGAAGCGGAAATTGATGCTTGAACTATATATCTGTGCCCGTTTCAATCCCTAATAGGGAGTAAATGAAATTGCAATGGATTTTTTATGGGGTGGTTGTGCCCCAGTCTACACGTTTCAATCCCTAATAGGGAGTAAATGAAATTGCAATAATGATTCTTCGATTGTTGGTTTCTTCAAAATCTGCGTTTCAATCCCTAATAGGGAGTAAATGAAATTGCAATCACTTTAGTTCCCCTTTGGGATTCTCTATGCTTTTGTTTCAATCCCTAATAGGGAGTAAATGAAATTGCAATCTTATCTCTCGCTGGGGCTGTAATATTTAATCGAGTTTCAATCCCTAATAGGGAGTAAATGAAATTGCAATGGCAAGAGCCTGAAACTGAGTCAGTATTTGGTTGTCATGGTTCAAAATCGCGGATGGGTCAATCATAGCACGAGAAATTGAGATTGACTAGAGGGAAAATGGCTGAAACCGAGTCTGGGTAAGGTGCGCGGATGGGTCTGACGATCCTATCGCCTCTATGTCTTACACCAAAAGGAATACAGGCATTTTTCTTCGCAAGTGAATTCCAACACCTACCCATCCGCGCTGAACTGCCCCTACTTACCACCTTTGCCCAAAGTATAACCTGTCTAAAGAGGCACAAAATTTTCTTGTATGATTATTTAACTAATTCGGCGAAATTCCCCATCAGCCATGCGGTGGGGATGGATAGCCGAACAATTACGAGGTACACCCTTTACGGGTGTCAGAGGAATTGTTTATCTCTGAGACAGGAAGTCGGTCAATCCAATCTTCGATAAGTTGAGTAATCGTCTTTTCCTTGCTAGCAGCATATAACCGAATTTTATTCAGTCTTCGCTCACTTATTCTAATATGCAATCCCTTAGTTTTCATATTGTTTTGTCTACACGTTGTCTAAACAATTATGGTATCGTGTATTTAAAGGAGGTGAGTAATATTGGCAACAAGAAGATATACATTTCGGCTTTATCCAAATAAGGAGCGAGAGACTAAGATGCTTCAGGCTAGACGCGACCATGCGTATTTATATAATGCCTGTATTGCTCACCGTCGTTATGAGTGGAAGGCGAACAAGAAAAACGTTACTTATCTCGAACAACAAAATTGCTTGCCCGAGTTCAAGAAAGAGTGGGTAGAGTTTGACTATCTGCACTCTCAAGCAATGCAAGCAACTGTTAAGCGAGTTGATTTAGCATACAATTCATTTTTCAAGGGACTCAGGAAAAAGCCCAAGTTCAAGTCAATCCACAAATATTCGGGATGGACGTACCCAGCTAAGTCGGGATGGAAAGCCAACACTGAAGGAGAGCATGGGACTGTTACCCTCAACGATCTGGGTATCACTGTCAGGATGCGTGGAAAAGCCAAAGACTGGGGAATTCCTACGACTTTGACTATTTCTTACAAACCGAGCAAAAACCAGTGGTTTGCATCCTTTAGCGTTGATATTGAGGTTGAAGCACCAAAGTTTGGTTCTGAGTCTGACTTGAAGTACGAGAAAATTGTAGCTTTTGACCTGGGGACAGCAACAGCGTTGACTTTGTACGATGGTAGAGAATTCGCTGAAGTAAAAAACCCTCAATTCACTAAAAAAGCTGAGTTACAAATCAAGCATTTATCAAAAGCTTTGCGGCGCAAGCGTGCTCCAAATCACAAGAAGAAAGTGAAAGCTTCTAGACGTTGGCAGAAAGCTAGAAAACAAATTTCTAAACTACAAGCTAAGGTAGCGACTCAACGTAAAGATTGGCAGCATAAAATCACGTCAGATATTGCCAGTCGTTATGACATCGGCGTGACCGAAGAACTTAACACCAAAGGGATGACGCGCAAAGCGAAGAAGGGGAGCAAGCGCGAAGCTCGCCGGATGGAATCTTCCACCCGGCAGACTTCGCGCAAAAAACAAAAAGCCGGATTAAATAAATCAATCCTTTCCGTTGGTTTTGGAGCACTCAATCAGATGATTGCTTACAAAATCGAACACAAAGGTGGCTTGATGATTGTGCTTCCCACTAAAGAAATCAAACCGTCGCAACGCTGTCCTAGCTGTGGCAAAGTCAACAAGGAATGGGCAGAACTTTCTAATCGACATCACGTTTGTGAGTGTGGTTTCGAGATTGCCCGTGACCGTGGCTCTGCTATGGTTATGTACAACGTTGCAACGAATCAACAAACGGGGTTTGGAACGAGCCTCGCAGACTGCGGATGTTTCAGCACTACTTCAGGCTCCAAGAAGCGAAAGCAGACTGGCAGTATGAAGCACCTGGGACAGGTGAAGCGTCAAAAACGAAGTCAAGTAGGTGATGGAGTTTTTTTTGAAACTCCGTCCGCCTATGCGGCGGAGTAGTTCATGTTAACAGAATCCTGGTAACGGGATGAAAGCCAATCTTTATCTAAATTTAGCTTGACCATTCAACTACAACACCTGTCACCGACAAAATACGGATTAGCGCTCCACACTACCACTCGCGAACTGGGCTTGGCAATAAGTAACTTTGCTGGAGACACTCGTTCTCATGTCTGGTATTTAGACCGTGAGTTATCCAGCCATTTACACCAGTACCTAATTGAATTTATTAAGCCCCAAACTTGGTCTGAGTTGGGGTTTATTGCAGTTGCTAGGGGACCGGGTGGTTTTACAGGTACTCGCATTGGGGTTGTGACTGCTCGTACTTTGGGTCAACAGTTGGGCATTCCCGTCTTTGCTGTCTCCAATCTGGCAGCTGTAGCACGATCGCAGATTTCATCGTCCCAGCCAGAAGGGTCGGAAATTGTCAAAGAACCCGTTATTGCCGTACAAATGCCAGCCCAACGGGGTCAAGTTTTTGCTGGTATCTATCAACTCAGCCCCAATGCTTCTGGGTTAGATGTTCTACTACCAGATATTGCGATCGCACCAGAGGTATGGCAAGAGAAGTTAGCCAATTGGAACACCCGCTATCAACTTGTTGAGGCTACATCTGGTTTAGCAGCAACTGTGACAAGCGTGCTGCAACTGGCATATTTGGATTGGCAAAAAGGTATGCGTCCTCATTGGTCAGAAGCGTTACCATTTTACGGGCAACATCCAGTGGATATCTAGAATGCTACCAACTCTCACTCACCTGAAAACTTGGGCTTCTACTCCTAATGGCATACTAGCCAAGATGGCATTGAAAATGGCGATCGCATCAGTTCTTTCGTTTGCGATCGCGAAATGGTTGCACTGGGAATATCCGTTTTATGCTGTCATTGCAGCCATTATTGTTATGTCATCTACCCATGGTAGTACTTTACTACAGGGATTCCAGAGATTGATAGGAACAGCAATAGGTGCTGTCGGCGGAGCAATTTTTGCCGCAATGCTAGGAAGCAATTTTTGGTCATTGGGGATCAGTGTATTCTTAACGATCTTTCTCAGCAATTATTGGAAATTCACAGAAGCCGCAAAGCTAGCAGGATATGTATCAGCAATTGTTATCCTCAATTACAATGCGTCACCGTGGCTTTACGCATGGCACAGATTTCTTGAAACCTTGCTAGGTATTGCTGTTGCGCTATTGGTAAACGATTTCATTTTTCCAGCATCTGCGGGTGTAGAACTCAGGCGTTGCTTGTCTCAAATACTGACTCAATTGGAGCAATTCTATGCCCTCGTGGTAGACTGCGCTTTTACAGGAAGTTACGATCGCGCAAAAGCTGATGAATTAAAAACAACCATCAATAGCTTACTTCAGAAAAAAAAGGAGCTTTGGAAAGAAGTTCGACAGGGACAAACACGCGAACCGTTAGAAACTCGTATAAATGAAGCTTGGGAATTTCTTATTAGTAGAATTTGGCAGCATATTCTGACAATGGAACATACCGTACTCGTTCGAGAGCAAGACACTTTATGGCAGATTCTTTCGGTTGAATTAATTCAACTTGCACAAGAAACAAGAAGTGCAATGCTAACGTTGGCAACTGCTGTTAAGTCTTACAAATCCCATGTATCCTTGCCGGAAATAGAGGTTGCGCTTGCTGATACAACAAAGCGATTTAATGACTTACAACAACTCAAACAAGAAGATTATCCCATTAATGAAATTCTTCGCTTTTTTACCTTCTTTTATACGATGGAAGAAGTTGGCAGAAAGCTTCAGAGAATGACCAATATATCAATCTTAAATCATTTATAAAAAATTTTAACTACCGCAGGTAGGCGATGCCGCACTTCCTCTCGATCTGACTTTTTCAACCGGGCTCAGACATCACAAGCAAAACAATTTTGATGTTCTATAGCTTGACACTTAAGCGAATGCTTATCTATACTGTAAATACTTAAGCAAATGCTTAAGCATTTGTCAAGTGAGCAGACTTGTTACTAGTACTTTCGGTATTTCAGGCGCTTGCTGACCCCACGCACTAGGATGAAGGAGAAGGTATTAATGGAAAATACAACGATCGAAACTTTGGAAGAAAAATTGCAGCAGGCGATGCTTACGAGTGATGTCGCTGTGCTGGATGAACTGATTGCTGACGACTTGGTTTGGACTATGCACACGGGTTTTATAGGTAACAAGCAATACGACCTCGAAGCACATCGCAGTGGAGTGTTCCGGTTCACGAAGGTAGAGATTAGCGATCGCCAAATCCATCCTTACACTCAGGATTGCATTGTAGTTACCCTTAAAGCAGAACTTGCTGGAATCCTCAACGGTCAGGAGTTCTCAGAACCCTATCGCTTCACTCGCGTTTGGTTAAAGCGCCATAACAGTTGGCAAATTGTAGCAGGTCACGTAAGTCAAATAATTTCCAATATATAAATTTTAAGCAGTGTCGTCTGGATGATTATCAGGTTGTCTTGAAATAGTTAACTTTAACGCTTGCATTTGAGGAAAATCGCGCTGAATAATTTCGATAGCTTTTCTTTGACTTTCTTGATTTTTAACAATAAGTTGTGCAGTGCCATCACCCTGAGAACCCACACCTTTTCCTCCAAAGATATAAGGACTTAGAGGTTCGTGATGGAGCAAGAGATGCAGTTTCTTTGCAGTTAATTGAGAGGGACAAGCGGGAACTACGTGGTGATCGAATTCCGTTTGGGCTTTTGTCATTAAAGCTCCAAGAAGCTGGGCATCTCCGAGTTGTATTGCTTCAACTGCCAAGTGGGTAATTTCTGTACTAATAGAACCCAAGTATTTTTGGACATTTTGCTGAATTTGATTGGTAGCGAAAGGATAACACTCATTCAATCGTCTTAGTATTTCTTGTGTGTTTTTGCTGCCTGCAAGATCGACAATTACAAAAAACAAATCTTGGCTAACTCTCAACTCGATAAGATCGATTTGTTCGCCATCGAATATCATTAAGATTGGGCGATTTCCATAAGCACAAGCTTGATCCATACGACCACAAAGACTGGGAGTGGTTCTTTCTCCGAGGTAGGCCAATTCCATTTCTTCACGAATTGTCATCTTTAAGTCATACAGACGATTAAAAGACCTCGCAATGAGAACGCAAAAGGCAGCACTCGAAGATAACCCCTTTTGGATAGGTAAGTCGGTTAGATAATTATTAACCTCAAGTCCGCCAACATTATAGTGAGTCAGAAATTGATAAGCTGTACCAGCAGCATAACTAAAAAAACCGCCCTTTGCTGCTACGCACTTGAGAGTATCGGATTCCATAGGTAATCCGATCGGTTCATAATGTCGTCCATCATTGAGAGAAGAATGAATAATTAACTCAGTAGAATTCGGTTTGACATCCGCATAAATTCCCTGATTGGTACCAACAATTAAGGTGTAACCCTTTTCAATTTGAGGATTAATTCGGCGATATTCTCCTGCCCAATCGCTATGTTCTCCAAACAAACAAAGACGACCCGGAACAAAAATTCTCATTTTCGATTGCGCTTTCCATATTTAAAGATACGTTGATTACCACAAAAACGTAACCCAAGGCAAGTAGTTTCTTGACTTGGGTTGATTGGTGACAAAAATATCTAAAGAACGTTATTTTGTCACTGTCGCCATTGCTTTATCAACAGCTTGCAATGCCGTGTTGATGTCCGCCTCAGTGACAATCAAAGGTGGAACAAAGCGCACAACTTTAGGACCTGCAGGCACCAGCAACAAGCCTTCGTCTATAGCAGCTTTGACAACATCAGCAGCAGTCGTGGGAATATCTGCGCTCAACTCCAGACCATCAATCAGACCCCAACCCCTTACATCTGTAATTTGATTGGGGTATTTAGAAGCGATCGCTCTTAACCCATCACGCAATTGTTCGCCCCTGTCTCTAACATTTTGCAAGATATTTTCCCGTTCCAAAGTTTGGCAAACGGCGAGGGCGACACCACAAGCAAAGGGATTGCCACCAAAAGTGCTGGCATGCTCTCCTGGTTGGAAAACATCACAGGATGATTTACACATCATTGCCCCTATAGGAATACCACCGCCCAAGCCTTTGGCACTGGTGAAAATATCTGGCTCAACACCAAGATGTTCATACCCCCACAAGTGACCGCTACGCCCCATTCCAACTTGGACTTCATCAAAAATTAACAAAATACCGATTTCATCACAAATCTCCCGCAACTTTCGGAAGTAAGCAATATCCCCCGGTCGAACACCCCCTTCTCCCTGCAATGGCTCTAATAAAATTGCCGATACGCGGTAATCCCCTTCATCAAGTTCGCTAATAGCAACTTCTACTGCATTGAGATCGTTATAAGGTACGTAGTGGAAACAAGGCATTAAAGGTTCAAAGTTTCTTTGATACTTAGGTTGCCCTGTCGCAGTGACTGTTGCTAGAGTCCTACCGTGGAAACTGGCTTGTGCTGTCAAAATGATAGGTTTTTCAATTTGCTGCACTGTATGAGCGTATTTCCGCGCCAGTTTAATCGCTGCTTCATTCGCTTCTGCCCCTGAATTGCAAAAGAAGACGCGATCCGCGCAAGAATGCTCAATTAACCACTTTGCCAGATCTCCCTGTTCTGGGATGTAGTACAAATTAGAAACGTGGTGTAACTTTTGTATTTGTCGAGTTACCGCTTCCACCATAGCTGGGTGGGCGTGTCCTAGAGTGCAAGTGGCAATCCCAGCCACAAAGTCGAGATACTCTCGCCCCTGCGTGTCCCAAACACGAGCCCCGTTGCCTCGTTCCAAGGCAAGGGGGAACCGTGCGTAAGTAGACATCACGGCTTGATTAAAACCTTCCGTATCAAAGGGGCTAGATGGTATTATCGCTTGGTCAACCAGAGTTTGTACGCTCACGTGCCCACCTCCTGAAAATTCTTCATATTACAGCGAATTGCTATTCTCTATGAGAATCTTGCAAAAAATCTTCGTACAAACATCATCTTAAGCCAGCTCTGTTGATATTCTCAAACGAGTTATTTTTTTAAAAAAACTGTGTATTCTACACTCGAGCAAAAGTACCAACGGATTCAAAAAGAGTTAACAGCAGGAATGATTGCCCTCGGTGGTGTCTTTCTAATTGGCACTTCATGGTACAGGTTCATAGAGGGCTGGTCGTGGGAGGACGCAGCTTATATGACAGTCATTACCTTGGCGACCGTAGGTTATGGTGAAACCCAACCCTTAGGAGCTAGAGGCAGATTGTTTACCATTGCCCTGATTTTAATGGGAGTTGTTAGTATTGGTTACATTGTTAATAGATTTACAGAAGCTGTTATTGAAGGTTACTTTCAACAAGGAATTCGACTCAGAAGACAGAGGCGTTTAATGGAATCCTTATCTGAACACTATATTATTTGTGGATTTAGTCGAACGGGCCGTCAAATTGCGATGGAGTTCGGATCGGAGAGCGTCCCTTTTGTTGTGATTGACTCTCGTATAGAATCAGTACAAAAAGCTCAAAATCAGGGTTTTGTTGTATACCAAGGAGATGCAACTTTAGATGACACTTTATTGAAAGTTGGAATTACTCGAGCAATTTGTATTGTAGCGGCCTTACCTTCAGATGCAGAAAATTTGTATGTCGTTTTGTCAGCAAAAACATTAAACCCCAGTATTCGGGCGATCGCAAGAGCGAGTAACGAAGAAGCGTTACAAAAGTTACAGCGTGCTGGTGCAGATGCTGTGGTTTCTCCTTACATCACTGGTGGAAAGCGGATGGCTGCTGCTGCCCTGAGACCGCAAGTGCTAGACTTTGTCGATGGTATGCTTTCTGGGACAGACCGACAGCTTTATATGGAAGAATTTCGTCTCGATCCGACAAGCTGTCCTTTTGTCGGTCAAAGTCTGGGACAGGCGAGATTGCGAGGGCAAACAGGCGCACTACTTCTAGCGATTCGGCGTGCGAGTGGAGAACTTATCGGTGGTCCCACGGCTGACACGGTTTTTATGGCGGGAGATGCTCTGATAGCTATGGGTACGGTCGAACAACTGCGTGCTCTCAACCAACTTTTGGGTCCTATTGGTTCTAAGACTTTGCGGCGACCAAAAAAAGGTTAATAGGAGTTGAACATCAAGTGAAGAGTCAAATGTCCTTTACAAACCACACTTTTGTGATTTTTCCATTTTCGATCTGATAAATTGCTACTGCGGTTTTTGTTTCTAAACCATTAAAACCTGTAACCAATTCTTGATCGATCGCGATATTTCCTTCGATACATCGCGAGATCAATTGACAATGGAGGTTAGGACTATTTTCAAAAAGTTTTTTGTATCTGTTTGCAAAAGCTTTTCCTGAGATCTCTAAAATCTCTTTTTGTGAAGGAAAAGCTAGAACAGGAACGTTATCAATATAGCAGCTTAAAAATTCTTCCAGATTCCGTTCATTGTAAGCTTTAAGCTGTTTATCAACTACTTCAATAATGCTTTTATCTGTCATCGTCTTTATCGCACTAAGTGAATAAAATTAGGATAAGAAATACTTTTCTTAAGAAGGTTTCTTAAGCTTTCTTTGCGGCATTAATGAGCGATCGATCCTTGGAAGTGAAATACATACTTCCCAAAAGTGCTAGAACTAAACCAAACCCGATACGCAAAGCGCTTAGCTCAAGCAACCCGTATTTTAAATCAAGAAGGTGTCCAATTGCAAATTCTCCGATTCCAAACAAAAATGCTAGGTAGAGAACCATACCAGATCTAACTCTTGCAACCTTGTCTTCAGGTGCGTTCTCAAGAATTTTCTTATTTGTGAGATGAAGCCATATAGCGTTGACATAAGTACACAGTATGTATATTATGATATGCAAATTCTCCAAATTAAACTCTGCAAGAATTCCTAAGCCTCCACAAAGAGCTAGGATACCAGCTGATGAAACCGCGAGCATTTTGTCGTTTTGCAGTTTTTGAATGAAAAATGCGCCGAGCCAAAGTGAAAACCCATAAAAAAACCAGCTAAGTGAATAGCAAATATCTTCCGGAAGCAGAGTTTGCTGGTTAGACATTTTGTAGGCATAAACCATCATTCCTGATAATGAGACAAGAAAGACCAATTGAATACTATTCCAGGGGAAAAGCTTTTTGTACCAAAAAGATTGTACGGAGAACATAAGCAGTTTAAGCAATGAGCCTCCCTGCTTTGCTGTCTTGGGATAGTCTTTATTATGAGGACTGTTCCTCAATGTATATATGAAAATAACGAGCAGTAGCGATGTAATGGCATCAATTACCAGTGCAGTTTCAAATTTTGCACTAAAAAAAAGCGGAATAAGAGCGCATATAATAGATGCAAAAACCATAGCTCCTTGCTGTGAAGTCAGCATATGAATAATAGCTCCTTTCCCCCAAGAGCCTGCAAACTGTCCAACAATCTTATAGGAAACAATAGAGCTAGCTCCTATAATTCCGAATCTTAACGCAGTCCAAACAAGGACAAATTCATAGTTAACGTTCGCTGGAGCAAAGATTAACATTCCCAAGAATAAGATGGCTAGAATGAATTGAATTATTTCTGTTCCCATGAACTTCATAAGAACCTTGCCTTCATCAGCCCACACGCATACCAGTAGAGAGCCCACAAGGCTACTAATTTGACGAGTCATGCCAACTTCTCCAATCTGTCCGGTATTATCAACGATAGTTTTTAAAAAGGGCACTAACAACAGCCACATTACTGTGCTCCCAATGGAGCTACCTAAGGTAATACAGAAGAGTTTCAGCATTTTCTTTTCCTCAATTATGCAGGTAATTATTAAACTTCTTGCTTCGTTGGAGATTTGAGATAGGGGTCAAAGTAAAAGGGATTGAATTTTTCATTTCCCTTTTACTTTTTCTCAATCTGGTTGCAAAAGTACTTTTTGCAAGGTTTCTATTAACTTTCTATTAGCTGGAGAATCCTTTGTAACGGGTTCTCTTCTTGTAAGAACAGAGATAATGGAATTCTTACGCCTAGTCGCTGTTCAATAAGCGCAACAATTCTTAAAGTACTCAATGAATCTAACCAAGTCATGTCTTCATTCACAAAAACCATCTCGCGGGTTGCATTTTGTTCCCGATAAACTTCCTGAAAAATGGAATACAACATTTCACGAATGTCGCGTGTAAAAAGCTTGTCTGGAATTTTTATCGAGTCTTTAAGACTCTGAACTGATAACGATTGTCTAATGACTTCTGGATTATTGCATTCCAACAGCGGGCGCGATTTAAGTTCCTCTAAGCGCCTTTGTAGGGAAGGTTTTTTGTTGAAAATACTTTCGTCACAATCATTCAGTATTGTCTGAATGCTTTCTTTGTAAATATCAGCAATAATTTCTAGCTGGTTTTGGGAGAGAATTGCACCATTGGCATTTAGGGTAATATTCAGAGCCGAAGTAAATATGTTTACTCCAAAGTTGGCAAGCAGAGTAAAGTCCGCATGTTCAAACCATTTGATATCTCCAAACATTTGGAAATTATCGTCTTTTAAGTTCTCGTTATAGATGTGGAATTGAGTGAAGTTAAAAGCCACTTCAAAAAGCTGTTTTCCATTGAAGTCCTTTTGAATGCAAGCAAGAGGATATCTTCTGAAGGGAATGACTTCTTGTTCGGACTTAAGAACTTGTTTGAAAAACTCTTTCCACGACACGTCAGTCAGTTGCAGGCGAAATGGAATGGTATTTAGGAACAGACCGACGACTTTATCTCCTTCGTTTTGTTCTAAGCGCCCATTTGCAAAAACACCTGTTAGTACATCTTGAGTTTTGGAAATGAGGCTAAGAACGTGAATATGACTTGCCAACAATACGTGTTTAAGTGAAACGTTGCATTTCTTTGCAATTTCAGTTAGCTTCTCCAACTCTTCTTTAGAGAATTTGAGAATTGTTTCACTCCATCTGGAGTCGATCTCACCTTGTTCGTCACGAGGTAAGTGGCAGAATGTAAAGTTTTCTAGCTTTTGACCCCAGAACTCCTTGGCTTCCTGAGACTTTCTCTCTTGCAGTTCGACTTTGACATAGTCCTTAAATGACAAATTTAGTTTTTGGTAAGGTAAAGGTTTGTTACCTTGCAACATTTCAAGATAGTCTTGAAAGAGTCGAGACGTAATTGATGCTAAGCTCCACCCATCTAAGATGGCATGGTTAAAGCTGAGTGAAAAATTAAAGTTGTTTTTGCCTCGCTTGTGGATGAAGAACCTCATTATAGGTGCTCTGTTCCAGTCAAAGCTGTTGCTCTTCTCATCTTCGAGCCATTGTGCAATAATACTTTCCTGCTTTTCCCAGTTCAAATCTGAAATGTCAAAATCCTGAACCAAAGGCTCTACCCTTTCATGTACCAACTGCATGGGTACAGAATAGTTTTGCAAATCGAATGATGTTCTTAAAATTTCATGCCTTTGAATCATGATTTCAATGGCTTTTGTTAGAAGCTCTAAATTTAGCTCTAACTTAAGGTGGTAGCTTGCAAGGTCATGGAAAACAGCTTGTTTTGGATCGAGATCGCTGTGATAAATCATGCCCAGTTGAAGCATGGTTGCAGGGTATGCGTCTGCGACATCTGAGGGGATGAGTCGTTTATCATTTTGATTGAGCAAAGCAAATGGCTCGGTCAAAGCTACATGATTCTCAATATTTTCCCGCTCGTCCTTCAGTTGCTCTGAGAGGTCACGAATTGTTTGAAGACGCAAGATGTCTTGAAGTGTAAAGTGAAAGCCAGCATCCTTGAGCTTTGCTAGAAGGCGAATTGCTGAAATCGAATCACCTCCAAGCTCAAAGTAATTGCGATCGATACCAAGATTTTGAACACCTAAAACGTCCTCCCAAATTTTGACTAATTCCGCTTCAAGGGTGTTACGTGGAGGTGTTACGGCTTGTTGTTTCTGTGTAAAGCTCTCTTCAGGAACAGGTAATGCTCGTCTGTCTAATTTTCCATTTACTGTCAGGGGGATGTCCTCTACCTGAATGAGAAAAGAAGGTACCATGTAAGATGGCAACGTTTTGAGCAGCATTTCACGAATCTGTTGTGTTTCAATTTGGCAACCATCTTGAGTTGCAAAATACCCAGCAAGTGCTTTACCCCCATCTTTTTTATTTACAGAGATAACGGCACAAGTAGAGATTTGAGGAAGACTTTTCAGAGCAGATTCAATTTCACCAAGTTCAATGCGGAAACCATTGATTTTGACCTGATGATCTATACGTCCAAGATATTCAATATCACCGCTTAACAACTTTCTTGCAAGGTCTCCAGAGCGGTAGACTTTTATCTTTTGTTGAGAGTGTGGAAGCGTGATTTCAACAAACCTTTCAGAAGTCAGTTTTTCCCGGTTGAGGTAGCCCAAAGTGACACCTCCACCTGCAACGTACATTTCGCCTGGTGTCCCCATTGGGACAGGCTGTTGCTTTTCGTCCAACAAGTAAATTTCTAAATCTTTTATTGGCACACCAATCATACTTCCAGGCGCTGAGGTGTCCTTTGCATAAATGGGACGGTAAGTCACGTGTACCGTCGTTTCGGTGATACCGTACATGTTTACAAGAGTTGGTTGCTTGTCGCCAAATCTCTTAAACCAAGGTTTTAAACTTGGAATATCAAGAGCTTCTCCACCAAAAATGATGTAGCGTAAATCTGTTTTCTCTACATCTTTCTTTTCTAAAAGAGCATTTTGAAACTGTTGGAATGCTGATGGTGTCTGGTTTAAGACTGTGACTTTTTCCGACAGTACAAGGTTAACAAAATCATCTGGCGATCGGCTGACCCAGTATGAGACAAGCACAAGGCGTCCACCGTATAACAGTGCTCCCCACATTTCCCATATGGAGAAATCAAATGCATAAGAGTGGAAGAGAGTCCACGTATCTTTCTCGTTGAATTCAAAATTCTGCTGAGTTTGAGAGAAGAGTCGGAGAACGTTAAAGTGGTTTACTAACACTCCTTTAGGCTGACCGGTAGAACCGGATGTATAGATGACATATGCCACATGGTGAGGTTTAAGATCGACTTGTATATTGTTACTGGGGTAGTTTTTTACCTCTGTCTCAATGGCGTCATAATGAATCACGGGAATCCCATTTTCAACGGAAAGATTAAATTCTGATTTTTGTGTTAGGAGAAGGCGAAGATTGGCATCTTGAGATATGAAAGAAATTCTTTCTTTTGGTGCTTGCGGATCTAGTGGAACGTATGCACCCCCAGCTTTTAAAGTGGCAAGGATAGCAACAATCATTTCCACGCTTCTTTCAAAGACTATACCAATCAAGCTTTGTGGTTTGACTCCTTTCTCTTTTAGGAAGTGAGCCAATTGGTTTGCCCTAGCATTGAGTTCAGAATATGTTAAGCTTTGATTTCCATAAGTGAGTGCAATTCTATTTGGGAAGTTTTTCGCAGCTTTTTCAAAATGGTGCTTCAGTGTGTGGAATTCTGATGGTTGTTCCTGTTTGGGAAGCGCTGGAAGTAAATGACTGATTTCTTCCGGTGCTAATAATGGAAACTTGAAAATGCTTTCATCAAGGTTACCCCTCAGAACGTTAAGGACGTTCAAGTAATATTTAGCATATCTACTAACCTGTTCTTTACTTAACTCTTCCGGATCGTAGTTCAGCATAAACTTTAGATTGTGACTAAAGCGATCCACATTGAAGCTGGCGAGTAACGTGAAGTTGGTTTGCTCAAAGTACTTGGCTCTCACAACTTTAAGCTTTTTGGTATTAGCTCCCTTTTCATAAACATGGAAATCTGTAAAATTGAAAGCACTTTCAAAATATGGTTCACCTCCATTGTATTTTTGGATTTCAGCAAGTGGAAAACGTCTGTTAGGAATAATTTGGCGTTCTATCTCAAAGACGGTTTGAATGAGTTCTTCCCATGTTTGTTCTTTAACAAGAACACGGAATGGTAGCGCATTAAGAAAGAGCCCGGAGAGATTTTCACCACCTACAACTTCAGGTCTTCCATTAAAGACGACACCTGTGGTGACATCTTTTTGGTTAGCGATAAGTCCCATAACCTTGATGTGTACGGCTAAAAGCAGACTCTTTAGTGGAACGCCAAGTGTCTGTGCAGTTGAATTTAAAGACGCAAAGAGTTCGCCGTCAATGATATTTTCAACGGTACCCCAAGTTTTTGTATTGAATTTTTCTTGCTCTTGCTCGCCACAAAGCCTTGGGATGGCTGTAAAATTGAAATCAACAAGTTGAGATTTCCAAAACTCAGATAATTTTCTATCTTTCAAAGCTTCCTGTTCCAGCTGTACGTAAGCACTAAACTGGAGTAAGTTCTCCTCAGTTTTAAGAGGCTCGTTATCAAGTATGGCAGAGTAAGCTTGATAAAAGTCTGAAAGAACAGTTGCTAAGCTCCAGCCGTCTAAAATGGCATGGTGAAATCCAACACCTAATGTCAAGAAAGTATCACTGCGTTGGAACACGCAAAAGTGAATTAAAGGAGCTTTCATGATTTCAAATGGGGTATTCTTTTCAGTTTCTACCCATCTTTCTACTTGAGCCTCTTGTTCGTTCTGATTGAGTGCTCTTAGGTCTTGAACTTCTAAAGGCAACTCGACCTCAGAATGGATAATTTGAACTGCTTTACTATAGCTCTTTAAGTCAAATGATGAGCGGAGAACGGGATGCTTTTTCAAGACCAATTTCAGTGCTTTCTTTATTGCTTCAATATCATATTTCACGTCAATATCAAAGCAGAAAACATCATGATAAATAGGTGTGTCTGGATGAAGTGCAGAATGATAGATCATACCGGACTGCAAATGGCTTAATGGCCATGCATCAATGATGTTATCAGGAAGCTTTTTCCGGTCTTCTTCACTCAAAAGGATAAAAGCACCAACTTGGTAGTGGTACATTTCATTTACTTCTTTCGCTTGTTTAGCTATTTTGGCAAGTGTCTGATATTTGAAAATGTCTTGTAAAGATATATCAAACCCTTGCTGCTTCATAAGAGCGACGACTTGAATGCTGTGAATAGAATCACCACCCAGTTGGAAAAAGTTACTTTGCAAGCTAACTTTTTCGACTTTTAAAACCTTTTTCCATATTTCTGCAAATAAGGATTCCACTGGTGTAAAAGGCTTTTCAAAGTCTTCACTTTCAACGATAATCGAGGCAGGATCGGGTAAGTTTTTGCGATCCAATTTGCCATTTGGTGAAAGAGGAAGCGCCTCTAAGGTGATAAAGAGTGATGGAATCATGAACTCAGGGAGCTGATGAGCAAGAAACGTTTTCATGTCACTTTCTTCAATGGAGCGATCGCAAACAATGTATGCGACGAGCATTTGGCTACCAGCTTTAGTCGTGTAGAGCGTAACAACTGCTTCTTGAACCCCATTAACTTCACGAATACATGATTCTATTTCACCGATTTCGACCCTAAATCCACGTAATTTGATTTGGTTATCAATACGACCGAGATACTCAATATTGCCATCAGGAAGGTAGCAAGCAAGGTCTCCAGTTTTGTAGAGACGCCCTTTTCCTTCAGGGTCAAATGGGTTAGGAATAAACTTTTCTCGTGTAAGATCTTCGCGACCATAATAGCCCTTAGCAAGTCCCACACCTCCAATGTGGAGTTCGCCAGCTACTCCAACTGGCTGAATCTTTAAATATTTATCAAGAACGTAAAGCTGTATATTTGCAATAGGTTTGCCAATAGGAACTTTTTGCCCGTATTGTCGAGCCAAACAAGGCCAATAGGAAACGTCTATGGCTGCTTCTGTTGGTCCGTAAAGGTTATGCAACAAACATCCCTGAAATTTTTCATGAAATTTTTGCGTTGATTGATAAGGTAAAGCTTCGCCACTGCAGAATACCTGACGCAGTGTTTTACAGGTACTGATATCTGGGTCATCTAGGAAAACATTTAACATCGATGGTACAAAGTGAACAGCAGTCACTTTCTTTTCATTGATGACCTGAATTAAGTAACTTGGATCGCGATGACCACCAGGTTTTGCCACAACAATACGCGCTCCATACATCAGTGGCCAGAAAAACTCCCATACTGAGACATCGAAGCTAAAAGGAGTTTTTTGGAGTACGCAATCTTGTTGCGAAAGTTGAAATTCTGATTGCATCCAGCACAGACGGTTATAAATACCTTTATGGGTGTTTGGAACTCCTTTGGGACGACCCGTAGAGCCGGATGTATAAATCATATACGCCGTTGACTCAGGATCTATGTTAAGGGAGAGGTCATCCTGACTTTCTAACGCAATAACAGGATCTTCTGGAAGAATAATTTGTGCCTCAACTTCAGAAAGATTTGGAACCAGGTCTTTTTGTGATAGCAAGTAAGAGATTTTTGAATCCTGAATCGTGTAGCGAACACGTTCTTCAGGATAATCGGGATCGAGTGGAACGTATGCTCCTCCGGCTTTGACGATCGCAAGTAATGACACCACCATTTCAACAGAGCGTTTCATATAAACGCCTACCAGTGTTTCTGAGTCTACTCCACACTTTCTCAGGTAGCGTGCGAGCTGATTGGCTTTTTGATTGAGTTCTTGATATGTGAGCTTTTGCTCCTCAAATTCAACCGCAACAGCTTTTGAAGTTGCAATGACTTGTTGTTCAATTTTGTCAACCAAAGTCAAAGCAGGATAATCAACTAGGGTGTTATTCCAAACCGAATGGACGATACGCTCTTCTTCTGGAGTAATGATTTTATACTCAGAAATAGGACGATGTGGATCTATAGAAATTTGCTGTAAAAGGTTTTGGAAATGTAAAAACAACCGGGAAATCGTTTCCTTTTCAAACAGATCCGTACTATAAAAGACTTCACCCCTGAGCTTATCTTCTTCTTCAAAAAGGGAAATCGTAATGTCGAGCTGACTACCACGAACATGGGTTTCTATAGCCTCGATATCACAACCTGAAAAATCAATCTTACTTACAGGAGTATTTTGGTAGGCAAACATCACCTGAAAAATAGGGTTGTAGCTTAAGCTTCTATTAGCTCCTATAGACTCGACAACCCTTTCAAAGGGAATATCTTGATTTTCTAGTGCAGCTAAGCTAGTTTTGCGAACTCTGGTAACAAGTTCAGAAAATTTTTCTTCTTCTACCAGGTTTGTTTTGAGCGCAATAGTGTTAATGAATAAGCCAATTTGAGATTCCAATCCACTTTGCTGTCTGTTGGCAACAGGACTACCGATGATGATAGTTTCTTGCTGGCTGTAACCATATAAAATCACATTTAAGGCTGCCAATAAAACATTGTACATTGAAGCTTTACAAGAGGAGGAGATTTGTTTTAATTTTTGAGTCAAATCCCGCTCTATATTGAAGCGATGAACATCTCCACAATAAGTTAGAACCGATGGTCGAGGATAGTCTGTGGGAATTGTCAAGAGAGAATTTTCACATCCTTCAAGTTCTGTTTTCCAATATAACTCTTGAGCAGAGCCATCTCTTTCAGTGCGATCGCGTTGCCATTGAGAAAAGTCAGAATACTGAAATCGCAGAGGTTGTAATTTGGCGGGTTCACTTTTTAGTAAAGAGTTATAAATGATTGTCAAATCCTTATTGAAAACTCCAACCGACCATCCATCAAAAATGATGTGATGTAGGCAAATAAGTAAAAGATGTTCATCTTCATTTAGCTTTGCAAGTGTTACTCTAAAAATTGGTCCATTTTGTAGGTCAAAGGGGGTGTTTGCATTATCATGAAGCAAATTCTGAAGGACTGAGTTTTTCTGTTCGCCACCAAAAAGTGAGATATCGTTATATTCAACGACTTTGCAGTCATCTAAACTCTCAAGAATGATTTGAACTGGTTTAGCTTCCTTTAAAGGAAATATGGTTCTAAGAGATTCATGCCTTTCAATTAATAATCTTACACTTCTCTCAAAAATGGCATAGTTAAATTCTCCACTAATTTTGTAAGCAAAAGGAATATTTAGCTCCGATTTATTTTGACTAATTTTATCTGCAAACCAAAATCTTTTTTGACCATAAGATAATTGAAGATCGCCCGATCTTGGAAGAGATTTGATTTGGCAATTATCTGTTTCTGGATTGTGCTTTCTGAGAAATTCGATGAGAAATTTCTTATTTTTTTTGATTTCTTCTATTAAATCTTGTGTTAGTACATCTTGAGAAGCATAAACTTTCAAATCGTCTCCATCTATGTTAAGTTTAATATTCTTTTCTGAGATTTCCTGAATTAAGTTTGAAAGAGTCAACATTTTTTCTCCTTGTATAGTGAGTCTTACCGTTTTTTCTTCTGTTTAAATTTTCAGTTCAATCCTACCTTCTTCCGCAAAGAAAGTAAGAGATTTATTCATGGTGAGGGCTTGTAAAAGCTTAATTTTGTCTTGTTGATTTACCAAGATAACTGTTTCAATATGTACGGCTAGTTCGGCTACAGTAGTGAATTCAAATAGTTCGCTGACTGTAAGTTCGATAGATAGCATCTTGTACAATTGAGAAACAATTTGAGCGGCTAACAGAGAATTTCCTCCTAATTCAAAGAAGTTATCGTGGACGCCCACTTCAGTCTTTAGGACCTCGGTCCAAATATCAGCTAGTTGTTGCTCAGTAGAGCTACGAGGAGCAATAAGTGGTCCTGCCGATTCCCGTCGCGATAGGGTAAAGTTAGATAAAGTACGGCGGTCTACTTTCCCGTTGGGAGACAGTGGTAAACTGTTCAACTGTACGAAGGCCAGAGGCATCATGTAGTCAGGTACTTTCTGATTTAGGAAACCCCGCAGATCGTGAATGGTAAGTTCTTGCTCGTGCATTGGAACTATGTAAGCTACTAGATGCTTATTGGATGATGAGTCTTCTTTAACTATTACTGCAGCTTCTTTGATAGCTGGGTGTTGACATAATGCTGACTCAATTTCTCCGAGTTCGATGCGAAAGCCGCGAATCTTCACTTGATTGTCAATACGACCAAGAAATTCAATATTGCCGTCCGGTAGGTAACGGGTTAAATCTCCTGTTTTGTACAGGTATGCACCTGGTTCATCACTAAAGGGGTTTGGGATGAATTTCTCTTCAGTTAATTCTGGACGGTTAAAGTAGCCACGAGCTAAACCGTCGCCACCAGTATACAACTCGCCCCTAACTCCAATGGGAACGGGTTGCATATACCTATCCAGTATGTAAACTTGCGTATTGGAAATAGGACGTCCAATAGGAACAGAATTACCGAACTGAAACGGCTCTGTAATTGAAAAGCAGCAGGTAAAGGTTGTATTTTCGGTTGGACCATAGCCATTAATCAGCTTACAGCCTTTTAACTTTTGAAGAGTCTTCCGGATGTGAGGAACAGACAAAACATCTCCACCGGCTAAGAGTTGACGCACAGGTTTTAAATCTTCAAGCTGCTCATCTACCATCAGGTGAAACAGACCGGATGTCAGCCACAAAATAGTCACTTGATATTGCTGAATAATCTGCCCCAATTTTTTTAAAGATAGCTTACTAGCAGGAAAGATGACTAACTTCCCACCGTTTAGCAAAGAACCCCAAATTTCAAAAGTCGATGCGTCAAACGAGATAGGAGCTAACTGCAAGAAAACGTCTTCCTTGGTTATGTTAACGTAATTGGCTCCTTTAACTAACCGCACTACACTACGATGGATAACGCTAACAGCCTTAGGTTTACCTGTGGAACCGGAAGTATACATCACATAAGCCAGGTTATCCGCCGTCACGTTAGTAATAGTATCCTTTGTCTCTTCGTCACTAGCATCCCACGGCTCATCTAACACTACTTTCGCTGTATTTTCTGGAAAGTTTTTAACAAATTGCCGTTGGGTTAACAGTATTGACAACTGAGAATTTGACAGCATGAAGGCTAGGCGCTCTTTAGGATAAGCTGGATCTAGCGGTACATAAGCTCCACCAGCTTTGAGAATGCCTAGCAACCCTACTACCATGTCTATAGAGCGCTCAACGCAGATACCCACTAGAACTTCAGGTCCTACCCCTAAAGAGCGTAGATGATGCGCCAGTTGCTCAGCACGGTGATTCAACTCCCAGTAAGTCAGTTGCTCATCTTCAAAAACCACTGCCACTGTATTAGGCGTCTGTTTTACTTGAGCTTCAAATAGGTGATGGATACACTGTTCTCGAGGGTAATCTACCTTGGTGTTATTCCATTCCACCAAAAGCTGATGCCGTTCTGCTTCAGTCAATAGTACTAAGGTCGAAACACGTTGACTTGGATCGGCAACAATACTCTTTAGCAAAGTTTGGAAATGCCCGAACATCCGTCTAACCGAAGCTGACTCAAACAACTCAGCGCTATATTCGCAACTTATTTTTATGCCTTCTCCTTCTTCAGAGGCAAAAATAACTAGATCGCATTTGTCGCTGTGTTCTTTAAACGCTGCAATATTACCTTCCAAAATCGGCGCATCTGAAACACAAAATGGTGTATTGCACAGTACCAACATCACCTGAAAAATCGGTGATTTAGTTACATTTTCATCTCTTTTAAGATCGTTAACGAGCTCTTCAAACGGATAATCTCGATTCTTCGCCGCCTCCTTAATTGTTATAGCAACGCGTCTCAATGTCTCTTCTGCACTTAGAGACCCTAGTAGATGCGTCCGTAACGGAATCGAATTTATGAATCTTTCCCTCTCCCTAAAGCTATCAGCAGACACGGAACCAACAATGATATCTTCCTGACCTGTGTAACGGTATAAAAGAATTTTGAATGCAGTCACCAAAAGATTAAATATATTAACTTTTTGATGTCTGCAAAATTTTTTGATTTCTAAGTAGAGGTCTTCATTAAGCTCAACAACTTCCCTCAACTTAGTCAATGAATGGTTCATTGTTCGCGGATAATCAGAGGGGATATCTAATACAGGCAGATTGCCATGCAGCTGATTCTGCCAATATGCTCTTTGTTCAGCTAGGCTGACTCTCATATTTTGCCATGTCAATACGTTCATTCAACACATCCTTCACAACAGTGAGTGAATTGTCATTAAGACTACTGAAACTATGCTAATTACGATTTGTTAGATGTAACAATAAGAAAAAATTAGGACTTAGTTACCTAGCTAATTTCAAATGTTCTTATAAAAGATCGGAGAAATAACGGGCATTGATTCATGTCTACCTAAAAATAAGAAAAAATAAGGAGGTAAGCAATAATAAACTTCTACCCATAACTGCTCTATTCGCGGAAATGCTTACTATGTAAAGCTCAGAATTAATTAAGCAATTATACTTAAAGATTAATCATCTAATAAAAAATAATAAAACATTAGGAATTTTCTGCCAAAGCGACTTATTTGTATGTGACTTATATATAATTTAGGAAAATTTCTACACCACTTTGAGTTATGAACTCAGAATCAGAATTTATTTGCGAAGAAGCACTTAAATTCGTCAATCAAATAATAAGTATAAAAATTGACAAAAACTTAAGTAATCTAGAAGAGGAAGTGTTCAGAGGGTCTTGGGAGGATAGGGATTATAAGGAAATCGCTGAAATGTTAGGATACTCTACTGGTCGCATTACTGAAGTCGGCAGTCAGTTATGGAGTAAGGTTTCAGAAGCCCTAGGAGAACCAGTCAGTAAAAAAACTTTTCGACAACCTTTAAGAAAAGAATGGGAGAAGCAACACCAGAATAGGACCACATTACCTTTGATAGAATCGCAATCTGCTTTAGAATCAATGGTGCAAGATTTTGCCTTTTATGTGGAACGCCCTCCCATTGAAGAGCGCTGTTACTCTGAGATTTTGAAGCCGGGATGTCTGCTACGAATAAAAGCCCCTTGGCAAACAGGAAAAACGGAGCTGATGTCAAGGATTATGCATTACGCCGAACAAAAGGGATACCAAACAGTCGTTTTAAATCTACGGGATGCGACAAAAGAAGATTTTAGTAATCTGGATAAATTCTTGCAGTGGTTCTGTACTATCATTGCTGACAGGTTCGAGTTGACTGTAAGTGTAGAAGAACACTGGGGCAAGAGTATTGGTAATAGCAAGATTAAGTGTCGAAGCTACTTTGAGAAGTATCTGTTGCCATCAGACAGTCCCCTAGCTTTAGCTTTAGATGAGGTAGACCGAATTTTTCCTTATCGGGAAATTGCCAGCGAGTTTTTAGGTATGCTGCGAACTTGGCATGAGGACGCTAAGACTCGTCAACTCTGGCGACAACTTCGGCAGGTCGTGTTACATTCGGAAATCTACACGGAGGTTGATATAAATCAGTCCCCATTTAATGCTGGATATGAGATGACATTAACAGATTTCAACGAAAACCAAGTGCTTTCTTTAGCACAGCGGTATGGACTGAACTGGGATACAGCCAAAGTGACACAGTTAATGGCTGTGGTGGGAGGACATCCCTATTTGGTTAGTGAAGCCCTCAGACACATAGCGCAGCAAGATGCAACCCTATCTGAAGTGCTGCAAACATCTCACACAGCATGGGGAATCTACAGCCGCCACTTAGAACAACACGGTCGAAATCTACAATCTAACTCTGAATTAGCAAGTGCTTTTCAAAAGATAGTCCAAGCAAACTCTGGGGTTGAATTTAATGCCGAGTTGAATCAAAGTATGGCAGTGAAGTTAAATGACTTGGGGCTAGTGAAGCTTTCAAGCAATAGTGCAATGCCACGTTACGAGTTATACCGCCAGTATTTTCGCGATCGCTTACTCAATAACTTATGAGTACAACATACAACTTCAGCAACTCTTATCAAGTGGGGGGAAGTTTGCCTTTTGCTGCTTCCACTTATGTAGTACGACAGGCAGACTATGAACTGTATGAAGGGTTAAAGGCAGGTTTATTCTGTTATGTATTAAACTCTCGACAAATGGGTAAGTCTAGTTTGCGGGTACGAACAATGGAAAGACTGCATAAAGTTGGATTTGCTTGTTGTGCGATTGAAATGAGAGATATTTGTAGCTATGAAGTGACACCAGATGAATTTTTTGGTGGCTTCCTCAGCCTTATAATCAGTGGATTTAATTTGGAAATCGATGCAGGTGAGTGGTGGTACAAGTATCAATATATTCCTCCGTCACTGCGGTTGAGTAAGTTTATCTTAGAAGAACTGCTAGACAAGGTGAGTCAAAATATTGTTATCTTCGTCGATGAAATTGATAATGTTCTTTCCTTAAAGTTCAAAGACGATTTCTTTGCTTTTGTTAGTAGCTGTTATAACAAACGCGCTTTTCATCCAAAATACAATCGCCTGACTTTTGGGCTACTCGGAGTGGTAACACCTGCGGATTTGATTGCTTCTACAAATTACACACCCTTTAATATTGATAGTCGGGTCGTGGAACTGACTGGTTTTCAGCTAGAGCAAACCACGCCTTTAGAGAAAGGGCTCCTTGGGGTGGTTAGCAACCCCTCTTCAGTCTTGAAAGAGGTGTTAAAGTGGACGAGCGGACAACCGTTCCTAACGCAATGGCTGTGCCAACTGATTTGCACGTATCCTTACAGACCCCTCGATCCAAACAGCGAAATAGAGTGGGTGGCTGCGATCGTGCGAGAAAAGATAGTTGAAAATTGGTGGGCGCAAGATAACCAACAGCATTTACAGACAATACGCGATCGCATACTCAGTAATGAGAAACGCGCCAGTCGGCTACTGGGGCTATATCAACAAATTTTGCGCTCTGGGGAAATTGATAGCAATGATAGCCCAGAACAAATGCAATTGCGGTTATCTGGGTTAGTAGTCAAGCAGCAAGGTTTTTTAAGAGTTTACAACCGCATTTATCAATCAGTTTTTGATGAGACTTGGGTTGAGAAAGAGCTAGCTTCCTTACGCCCCTACGCCGAAGCGATCGCAATTTGGGAAGCATCCTTATGTCAAGATTCTTCACATCTTTTGCGCGGACAAGACTTGCGAAATGCCCAAGCGTGGGCAGTTGGTAAAAGTTTAAGCGATTTGGATTATCAGTTTTTAGCCGCAAGTCTTGAGTTGGACAAGCAAGATATTCAAATTGCTTTAGACGCAGAAAAAGAAGCAAGTCATATATTAAGTGACGCTAATTATACATTAAGCCAAGCCAATCAAACACTGATTGGAGCGCAACAGAAAGCACAGCGAATTATTCGCTCCGGACTGACTATATTGTGTGTTACTTTGGTAACAGCAGTAGCAATGGCAGGATGGGCAGATAACCGTGTAAGGAAGGCAGAGCATCAAAGAAAATTGACTCAAATCGCCGAATTAAATGCTATATCTACAGTCGATCTGATCTCAAATAATCAACTCTCCGCATTAGTAGATAGTGTTAAAGCAAGTCGTCAATTACTCGAAATTGAAGCACCAGCTGATATTAAGAATGAGACTGTGAAACAACTCAAGCAAGTACTGGATGAAGTCCAGGAACGCAATTACTTAGAAGGACATAGTGCTATAGTTTACAGTGTGAGTTTTAGCCCCGATGGTAAGATTATAGCTAGTACCAGTGGCGATCGTACTGTTAAACTTTGGAGCAAAAACGGTCAGTTGCTAAGAACCTTAAAAGGTCATGGTGGTGACGTTTACAGCGTGAGTTTCAGCCCTGATGGACAACTGCTTGCCTCAGCTAGCGCTGACAACACTATTAAACTTTGGAGCCTTGACGGCAAGCAACTCAAAACGTTGCGGGGTCATAGTGGCAACGTTTATAGCGTGAGTTTTAGCCCTGATGGGCGACTGCTTGCTTCAGCAAGTGGTGACAACACTGTCAAACTCTGGAGCCTTGAAAGAGGTACTTTGCTCACAACCCTAAAAGGGCATAAAAACTGGGTCATGAGCGTGAGTTTCAGCCCTAATGGCAAAACTATTGCCAGTGGCAGTTTAGATAAAACTGTCAAACTGTGGAGTAGCGATGGTCATCTGTTAAGAACTTTAAATGGTCATAGTGACATAGTCCAAAGCGTAAGTTTTAGTCCTGACGGCAAGACTATTGCTAGTGGTAGTTTGGACGGAACTGTTAAGTTGTGGAGTAGCGATGGCAGCAAGAGCAGAACTCTGAAAGGACATGGCTCTGGAATATATAGTGTAAAGTTTAGCCCTGACAGCAAGACCCTTGCTTCAGGCAGCGGTGATAAGACAATCAAACTTTGGAGTAGCGATGGTAGCGAACTCAGTACTTTAAAAGGGCACAGTGGTGGGATCGCGAGTGTGAGTTTCAGTCCCGATGGCAAAACCCTTGCTAGTGCCAGTGCTGACAACACTGTGAGATTATGGAGTAATGAGCGCACCTTTACAACCCTAAAAGGTCATTATAATAGGGTCTATAGCGTGAGTTTTAGTCCTAATGGCAAGACCCTTGCTAGTGCCAGTGGTGACACAACTGTCAAACTCTGGAGCAGTCATGGTAGTCTGCTAGGAACCTTAGGCAAGCATCTTAATGAGGTTTATAGCGTCAGTTTCAGTCCCGACGGCAAGATCGTTGCTAGTGCTAGTGGTGACAAAACAATCAAACTCTGGAGTCTTAAAAGCAGACAGTTCAAAACCTTAAAGGGTCATAGCGATGCAGTCGAAAGCGTTAGTTTCAGTCCTGACGGCAAGATCGTTGCTAGTGCTAGTGATGACAAAACAATCAAACTCTGGAGTATCGATGGCGCTTTGTTGAGAACCCTAAAAGGGCATACTGCTCGGATCTTTAGTGTCGGTTTCAGTCCCGACGGCAAGACTATTGCCAGTGCTAGTGATGACAAAACAATCAAACTCTGGAGTATCGATGGCGCTTTGCTTGCAACCCTAAAAGGTCATCAAGATGGAGTCGGTAGCGTCAGTTTCAGTCCCGACGGGAAGACCATCGCCAGTGCCAGTGATGACAACACAGTCAAACTTTGGAATAGCGATGGCGCTTTGCTCGCAACCCTAAAGGGGCAT
Source organism: Tolypothrix bouteillei VB521301 (assembly GCF_000760695.4). GTDB lineage: Bacteria > Cyanobacteriota > Cyanobacteriia > Cyanobacteriales > Nostocaceae > Scytonema > Scytonema bouteillei_A. The sequence continues at coordinate 3,910,907 of NZ_JHEG04000001.1, forward strand.
AGTGCTCGGGTCTTTAGCGTCAGCTTTAGCCCAAATGGTAAGATAATCGCCAGCGCCAGTGATGATAAAACAATCAAACTCTGGAGTCTCAACGGCAGCGAGATCAAAACCCTAAAGGGGCATAATGGTGGTGTTGGTAGCGTGAGCTTTAGCCCTGACAGCAAGACCATTGCTAGTGCCAGTTTCGATGGAACTATCAAAATTTGGAGTCTTAATGGTTTAGAATTGCAACCCCTAAATCTGGATCGGCTCATAGTGCGCGGCTGTAATTGGCTGCACGATTATTTGAAGACTAACACGCGTTTTGCACAGAAGAGCGAATATCATCTTTGTGATAGTGTCACAGTTGGTGACATCGGCATCTGAATTTAAGCCCAAAGAAACTGATATGCTGTTACGCATTTGTTACTTCTTTATAGTGTGGCACAAGGTTTGGGAGTACACCTGCCTCCTTCAGGTTGTGCATTAGCAAAGTTTATGCCTGTAGTTACCAATATTGAGAAAGTTATCAATATTACCAACGGTACCGTTCTAATAACAAGTTTCCTTTTCATATCATCGCTATACTGATTGTTGTAATTTTTAATAGACGTCAGTGTACGACGACCTATGCACTTACCTTCACCCTTATTAGCCGCTTCATTTGAAGTTATCCAAAATGGCTCTAAGAGTATGTGGAGGCATTGGGTGACAATAGATACTAATCCCTAGTTAGCAAACCTCCCTTACCTTCTTCTTTGTCAATGATTTTCGTTATTGTGCCATCTAATTTTTCTAGACAAGAGTTAAGTTTTGTCTTACCTTCTTCTTGAATATATAAGGTTAGCTGAGAGTGTAACAGTACCCTTAAAGGTAATTTGATATTCTCAGCACAACTACGAACCTCTTTCAATTTGTAGTTCAATTTTAGAGAAATAGTCTAACAACACATAAACGTGATTTTACTGAATTAAAAGTGATATAAATTACATAATCTTTAAGAACAACCTGTTTGGAAAAGAGCTGGCGTGGGAAAACTAAGAGCAGGTCATGAAGAGAGGTTATGTATGAAAACTTTGGGTGTTTTAGCAACGGTATTTTTATTAACAAGCATTGTTCCTGCCTTTGCTCTCCCTAGTAATTACCAAATCTCCAGTAACTCTCGCGTATGGAGATGGGATACAAAGAATATTAAAATGTCAGACATTAGATTTAATCCTGAATTTCTTCTTTTATCAGTACCCGCTTCAGAGTCCGATGGCAATCAGTTTAAATTGAAAGTACAGTGCGGTAATAATCCCAATTTTTACTACAAGCAATTGGATTCATCTGGTAGAAGCGTAAAAATGGGGAGAGACCAAGGATTAGTAACCCAACTTTGCACCCAAGCAGCAGAAATTAGGGATGAGTACGTCCGTCAGTTGCTTGCTACCGAAACTTGTACGCGCATAAATCTACAATACGGGATTCGCAGCATTCCCGTGGCTCAGTTTGGCGACAACGCTAAAAAGAAAGATCGTAACAACAATGGGTTGGCGTGCGATTTGTAAATTTCATGAAACTCACGCTTTGTTAGTACAGATGAACTGTATGAGTAGCGATCGCTAATTTGACTTTTGGCTGATTGCAGCAAAGCCATCGCGCTGCTGAAAACCTTTGAACTTGTCCAACTGCTGTTCAACAGGAACGACTCCAACGCCTGCAAAAGTCAAAAACCTATGGTGTTCGTGTATTTGAGAGATTTTAATGCGATCGCTCGCAAATCATGTATAACGGTAAAATAAGCGTTCTAGCCCCCCTGGCTCTGCCACTTTATGCTTTAAAAACTGCCACTTTATCTTTTAAGTTACAGATATGTCCAACTTCTTCTTCTAAAACCAGGCCAGAATCTTCTTCAAGTCACAGAATCCCACTGCTAAAAGCAGTGGGAGAACGTCAAGCCACCTATGGTTCGTGAAACTGGCGAGCGCAATGCCGATTTAACTTATCAGTTAAGAGCTTGGAGTCGCCAAAACAAGCTAGGAAATTGTTTTGGATTTGACCCAAATCTAGTGAATGGCTTTACATTATTGTGGTTGCAGGATATTAATAATACTAATCCAGTCATCACCACTTGACCCATTTCCACTAGGGATCTCGGGTACACCGGGCCAGATATGGTTTCCATCAAGTGCATGAACTGTGTTAACAGTTAGTTGATTGTTTTCTTGCCTAATAACGTACATCTTTTCTCCATTCATTAAGCGCCATCTCAGGTTATCCTTTTCTTTAAAAAGAAGAGCTTTGTGGGAAATGGAAATACCTTGTTTCATCAAATGCTGGCGGAAATTGTCTGGAATTATACCATCATTAAGTTTCTTGGTGTCATTTACATTTGGGATGATAAGTAGAATTTCTTCATCCAAGATGAACTCACCATGTAGTATAACTTTCAACTGAGAGAAAGTATGTTTCGTAAAAACTTCTTTTGTGGACCAATCTTGAGGCAGAATCAAACGAACAGCATTAGTAAAGTCTTGATTATTCGCTCTCTCAACTTCTGTAATTAAATTAAATTCGTTACTGACAATATCGTTACCAATGAACCAACGAATAGACTTTACTTCCCTCTTTTTAACTTCCACTGGTTCAATATTTACTGGTAACAGATAAGACTCTATGCCACCTGTTGGGGTAATTTTTTGTGCTGAAAGTAACAGACTACGCTGGTGCAGACTATCAACTCGTACTGGTTTTTGGAACTCAATCACCAGTCCTAATTGAGTCAATAAATTTTTTAAATCTTGTGACTTAACATCAAAGATTTGGTCTAGTGCTGTGGTTTCTCCCTCTCCCTGTTCTCCTAAGTTGCTGACTTCAAACACTTGATCGTGATGCCAACTAGCGTTAATAACACGATTCAATTCAAATTTAGTCTGATTGCTCACATTATGTCGGCAATCATAAGCTTCTACTTGATTTGAATCAACTGAAATAATTGCAAGTGGGGCATAATAATGAGCTACTCCATGAGGTTTTTGAGCATCTGGTATTAGTTTATCTCCATCTTTTATTTTAGGCCATTCTACATCTCCTGTGGCAGTACGGACGGGAATCAGCCAATAGTCACCTACCTGATAAAAGCCTTCTGAAAATTGAACCTCAACACCATCTTTTAGTGAAATCCACTCATCTTTTCCGTTCTGTGGTTCTACAGAAATTTCACGGGAATCCCATTGGCGTAGTAGAGGACGCTGTTCCGAGCCAACTGCATTCCAATAATGGAGCCGAGAGTCTATTTTCTCAGAATTTACTTCTAACGTGAGTGTAACTTGGTTTTCTATGGGGTCAACTTTATCAACTTTGAACAGTTTTCTAGGAACATCATGAAGTACATAATTATCGTATACAATCTCTACCCAATCTCCTACCAATAAACTGAAGCGATCGCCGCGTTTTAGATATTCAAGCGTGAGCGTTATTGTTGAGTCTGTGAGACTTGAAAATGCCACAATAGGAAAAACAACTGAGCTATTATTCCGCGACCAAACAAATGTAACCTTATAATTGTTACTAGTGCGGTAAACATCAAAAACCTCTACTCTATAAAGTTGATTTTCTGCTCCATGATATTTGGAATGAAAAGGCATGATACAAGAATCCTTTGAGCTAGGAGTCAAGAGTTTTGTTGTTCTGGCTCTCAACATTCCATTTCCTGGCTTCAAATGGTCTCGATCTAGCAAATTTCGGAAAAAATTATAGTTCCTTTTAACTTGATTTCCAATGATTTTTATATTGTTATCATCGTCAAGTTTTTTCAGCATTACTTGCCATACTAGCTTTGAGCGAGTTGCTGTATCTGCACCACCTAAAGCAACTTCACGAATCCCTGCTTTTAACTCATCATAATCTTCAACGTGAGTAATGTGCCTTTCCCAAACGTCTAGATAAGCAAGATAATTAATAGCTTTTTCTTTGATTTCACGGGGACCTAAACTAAGATTAGGGGTAAAGTTTGGTTGCTTGGCAAAGGGTATGTAGTTGTTATTTTCACACAGTGTACCTTCTACATAGTAGTTCCCTTTTCCAATGAGAAAACCTTCGGAACGCAATTGTTCTTTTAATGTTGCTTTTTCCCCATCGCTCAAATTTTTGAGGTTATCAATCTGTTCTTCAGTAGCGATAAACTCAAAGCCGCAATTATCTTCTGAACCCCCATGCAGTCCAATGATGTCCTTCGCTAAGGTTTGTATGCGATCTAATAAAATAGATACCTGTTCGTTCCAGTCAGCATCGAGTTGAACTCGTCCTTGCTGCATGAGTACTCGTAAGAACTGCTTGCTCTTATCGTAGGTGTTGCGGGTAAAATCGCCTCTAAATTCGCCTTGCATATTATCCTCTTTAGTTAATGTAAATAATGCCTACTTGCATACCAATTGGTGTATACTCATCCAAACGGTTGCGTAAATTAGCCGCTTTTTGGTATTGATACAGGTGATGGAAAACACCCATCTCCGATTCATCATCAGCGCCGTGTTTAATTTCCTCCGCACAACTATCTGCTAACTGACAGTATGTGGGTGTGCCATAGTGTGTGCTGTTAAACTGAGGTTGTACCCGATCGCGTTCTTGTTGTCGTTCAGCTTCTTCTGCGATCGCCTGTTCTACTAAATCGGGTTGACAATTATACCGATGTGGCGTGCGTGAGTTCGGAGTCACATAACAAAAACGAATACAACCTTGTTGTTGACGGCTGACGAATATTTTTCCGTTGAAAATACTGTTTTCTGCTAAGTCAATACTATGTACGTTAATTTGACCAAGTACAGTACTCCGTGCAATGGTTAACCGAGCGTGGGCTGTGGAGCTACCTACTGCTCCAATGGCTTCTCGTTCCACCTTGGTAGCATCTATTATACTATCGTAGATGTGTATGGGTGAGGGGTCAGTCTGAACTTCATCCTGGTTGACTTCAATAGAGCCAACGATACTATGTTCAATGACTGTATGTGCGTCTGTGTTGAATAACTCTAAACTTGGTTCATTTGAGTGTCGAGGTTCGCAATCGCAATGCAATGACCAACCTGGTACTAGTGTACAGTGACGGATAAATACTGATGGTGGTTTTTGCATCCCATGTCTTGATGTCTGTAGGGGCGCAATGCCTTGCGCCCCTACGCCTTCTATATGGACTCCTCGCCCGGTGATGAGTAAGCCGTCAAGGGTGAAGGAACTTCCTGAGTTGAGTGTGACATTTAACGCATCTCCGTAAGAAGTTCTCCAGTCTAAAATGCGAATGACTGGACGTTGACGATTGGCTGCACGTAATTGCAGGGTTTGGTGAGTTTCTAGGTGAATGTCAATCCGTTCTACATAGACACCGCTATCAAGAATTTCGATGACAGCATGGCGAGGTTTCTCTCTCTGCCATTGTAAAATTGCTTCAGTAATGGTTTGATAGCATTCTCTTATATTTTGACTGACTTGGTACAGTGTATAGTCTTTATGCTTTCTGATTTCGTAGGGAAAGGCTTCTTGTAAAAGCAATCGATTGAGGCGAATCAGTTCTTTACCTTGCAGGTTGTGCTGAACCAACCAATTGGTTCTCTCAGTTAACCTTATAGATGCAAAACGGTGTTCCTCATAAAGACTTTTGCTTAGAAGCAGTAAATTAAGTTCATCAACGACAGCCTTAATTAATGATAGTTGGGGGGAGTAAACGGGATTGTGACTATTCAGCAGGTTTTGGGTATTGAGGGAGAATTGCGATCGCATAAACTGGGATAAAGGAGAATTCTCTTTCAGTTTCGCGATCGGTCCTGCGGGAGCGATCGCATCTTCTACGTCAAGCAGCAAATTTCCTTCAGGATTCAACAATGGTCTGTTGTATTCACCACCACCGATGTCAGCACTAAAACCATAATAGTAAGAAACCCAAACTCCATTTTTAGGTAATTGGCGTCGTGGAAAAACCATACGACCGAGTTCTGGGTCAACTGCGACATGGTCTCTAGGAGGTTGGTAATTCCAATCGCTCAGGTCAGCAACAATAATCTTCTCTGGCAATACTGGTAGCACTTGTGACCCATCTCCCACCCAGATTTCTAAACTTTTGAGAAATTGCTCTGAGATTGGGCCATAATAGTCACTCATGCGAGACTGCAAAGCTCGTCGGCTGATGGGAATGGGTAAATTCCACTCACGAGGATTTTGGCTGGAATCTTCTTCGAGTACTGGGTGAGTGTAGAGAGGAATATCGTTGCCTGTTATACTGAAGGTGTAGCAATTAGGGCTCACTTCCTCCAAGCAATAAGCTGGTGTCCTAGTTACAGAGTAGGTTTTGAGCCGACAAACGAAGACCCCTACACTGGGTATATTGTATTTCCCGGTCTCATATTGAGAAATGATTCTACGTATATCTACTATATGTGCTAATTCATCAAATGGGCTATCCAATTTACCCAGTGCATCCATTTGACACAAATTCACTGTTGTTTGACTGAGGGAACCCAAATGATTGATATTCTGCGTATAGCTAAGGAACTTATAGAACTCTACAACTCGTGCTGACCAACCAGCAATCTTATAAGCTAAGGATTCTATCAGCGCCAGGGTACCCTTGCGTCGGCGGTAGCGGATAGTATTCGCAACTTCCCGTCGGGGAATTAAAATTTTGTTGTGCTGTTGTCCTTCAAGAGTACTTGCGTTTCCCAATTTACCAGTGTGAGGGACGCTTTGGTAGTCAATGAGGTCGCCAATATATGGTACTACCCAATCTTGGCAAGTTTCAATAAACCAGTTGTCATAAAGTTGAGTGATGTCAGCTTCAACAACGTCTACCTGTTCTGTAATCACGCGTAACAAATCCCGAAGGGGATAACCAAGTTCTGCATCGCGAATGCGGTAAATCGCTGGTAGGAGTTCGTAAAGACGGTCTGGTGATTTGTTCATCATTTCAATTCCTTAAGAATCAGCGTGTCCGCCACTTGGGGGCTAAGAATAGCTAATTGAGCAGGGTGGATGGGAGAATAGCGTTTACCAGCTATTGGATGAGCAAAAGCTAAGTTGACATCGATACGTTGTTTTGGCTGTGCTGTACTTATTCCCATACCCACCTTTGCTAGGTTTTCAAGTTTTATTTTTAAAAGGTCTGGTTGTTTAGCTTCTGTTTCCGAAACGGAATCTAGGATATCCACATCCACGTAATCTACCCCAGTCACTTGTTGAATCGTGCTGATAACTTCACTCAGTCTTACATCTTGACCAAGTTCCCGACGGTCAAAGCTGAAAGTATCGAGTAATGCAGCACGGATTTTCGGTTCTACTGTTACCCATTGATAACTTGATAAAATACGTACACGAGCACTGATAATTAACAGCATAAGTTCGCGTATATCTACTGATATTGGTTGATAGGGGTAACCAAATTTGTGTAGTGCTTGGAGGAAATTACGGTATAAATCTGAGTGTTTATCAATAGGAATATCGTCAGCGCCAGCGATGGTGAGATGAACAACTTGACGAACCCCATCTGAAAGATACACAGCGCTTGCTTTACCAATACCACCAAAGTTGCGAGCAAAGTCTGCATAATCCTTGACGGAAACAGTACGGTTAAGGGATGTCATTCCCAAAGATGCATTGCGGCGGATTTGTTCGCGACTTTCAGGGTCTGCACCACCCGTTGCTGGTAAGGGATTAATGACACCTCTTAAACCTAGAGGTTGTGTCGCAAGTTGCTTGATTTGTTCTGCTCCAACATTACCCCCTTTGCCAATACCAATGCGGTAAACTGCTTTAACATTTTCAATACCGGTAGGTAACCTAGCCCCATTTTTCCCATCGCCGAAGATAATAGTTACATTGCTATCATTGTCGGTTTGGGTGATATAGCAACGGTCAGTTGGGCTTAACTGATTCAAAGTTTCTGCTTCATACCAACGGACATCGTTGACATACACCTCTAAAGTACTGATAACACCTGTGGGTGTCAGCCCCGGTAGATAAGTGAGGGGTCGCCCAGAGAGAGTAAATTGTTGGTTTGCTACAGATGCATTACCACTACCTAGGATTTCAGTGCGTGTCTCTCCATGAGTGGCTTTGACCACATTGCCATAGATAGTCACAGTGTCACGTTTGTAAGAATAGGCTAAAGGTTGAGCAAATTTGAGGAAGGTGTGGGGTTTATCATTAGGTAAATTCGGATTTACGTCCTGTCTGACCCCAGCCAACATAAGGACTTCACTACCCTTGACACGGTTTATATTGGATGTATCATTGCGATCGCCAGAGATAATTAGCCAACGACCGGGCTGTAAACCTTCGTAAAGGTTATCCAGTTCAATTTCCATTTGGTCGCAGATGTCATTTTTAGTTGCCGGTTCTGTTTTATTGGATACATCCAATTTGATGGGTTTTTCTGATAAAGAGAGAACTTCGCTTTTGAGATATACCGTAGTTTTACGCATTATCTCCAAAGATATATCCTCTTCTTGTAACCAAGGTTTATCTAGAGTGAGTTGTGTTACCCTAGCGACTATGCCGTAATCTGTTTTCGATATATTCTCAACTTTTTCTACACGATAGATACACAATTCATTTTTATCAGCACGCTCGATCGCAACCCAACTTCCTGGTGTCATTTGGTCGTACTGTGCATCTAATGCTAAAACCTTTTGCAACTCTGCTGGTAGCTTATTATTTTCTACACCTGCAATTTGCCATTCTTCAAATCTATTAGTAAACTGCCCACTTTCGTTGAGAACAAGATTTAGTCCTGCGTTATGTCCAAAAGGAGCAGCTTTGATACCTAAAGCCTGAATTTGCTGTAACTCGGAACAAATCCCATTATCTGTTAAAATCTGATAAATTGCACTACCTACAGCAGGCTTTAAAGTTTTAATTAACCACGGTGTAATATCTACCTTTTTAGGGTCAAAGATTTGCTCGTTTGTACGCTGCAATTGTAAAGCATTGGCGGGTTGCCGTGATGGTGGTTTGAGGATTTGTTCTATTTTTTCTGCCTTAGTTGGGGTTCGCGATGAGCCGCTTTGTTCTGTCTGAGTTGTGGTTTGCGAGCCAGGTTGTGGTATTGCTGGCGCAGGGGGCTGTAGTATAACCTTAGTCAGGTTATCAGCAGTTTGAAGTTCAGTCGTCTGAACCCGACGCCAAATCTGCTGCTTGTCACTATTGCCAAAAATGAATAAAAGGAGATCGTTCGTTTGTAGGTTCGCCCCTATACCCTCTAAATAAAGCTTGTCAATTTTTGAGGCGTCCGTTGCATTGGGCTTATCTGGATTTAGAGTAATCCCCTGCGGTTGAGTTATCCTGGGTTTAAGAATATTCAACTCTGCACGGGCTTCTAGTTTTTCCGATGTTTCAAATGATTGGGGGAGTTCGCCAGAAGTGGGTGTGCTTTGAGCGCGAGTACCAACGGGAATCTCTATATTGTAGCTATCTTCAAGGGTAAAAGCTAAATAGACACTGGCGCTGACACCGGGTGATGGTGCGTATTTTGCCAAACGTGCTAATTCCACCAGGGACTGACGCTCAACTGCGGTGCGTAAATAACCTTCGTTAGCGATGCGTTCTTGATAAAATGTCAGAACGTCAGCAACTGTCGCCCATGCATCTAAGAAGGCGATAGAGGAGTCGTTAGCATCCCTTGTTTTCAGGTTGTTGAGCGCTGGAAAGCTGTTGTTAGCTAGACGCGCTTTCATTGTTTCCAAAAAGGTGGCATGGGTGCCCACGCGGTATGATAAAGTAGACGAACCTGGTAGGTTTGTTATCTTCATGGGTGTCAAAATATCTACACCCGTACAGCAGCCACAGTTTGAGTTCTGGTTTGAGTGACAGCCACAGTTACAGCTTAATTTCATCTTCCACCTCGTATATCCAAAAAGAATTTACCGTTTTCGGGGAAGTTAGGGTTGTTGTCAAGTCGGGCGATTTCTAAAGGACCAATGGGTAGAAAACCTGCTTCAATCTCTCCATTTGCACCTTCAAAAAGACGTTCTAACTTTGTTATGGAGACACTTTCAACACCGGGGATAGCATGAGCGATCGCAACAAGTTGACTGAGTGCAATTCCTTTACCAAAGGTAAGATTGTCTGGATGGAAAAATCCCCGCCGTCCATCCGGTAAAATACGGTTGCTAAAAGCATCGATTAAGGCTGGTTTTACATGACCTCGTAGATAGTCAGATTTGATGTATACCTCCATAGCAATGTCCAGTGGGACGCGGGTTGCTGGCTTAACGACCACATCATGACCTATGCAACGGTAAAGGTTTAAATGTGTTGTGATTTCTTGAAGTAGCGTGTCATCAACGTCGTCTTGATTTAATGGATCGATAATGACCAACACCTCATACCAACTTCCCATCCAGCGGAATGTTGCTGCTGCGCGTTGCACTTTGGTAGAGAAATTTTGCATCACCAGTTGAGCGTAATCATCTTCTGCGATCGCACGCTCTAACTTATTATCCAACAAGCGCGGCGCTAATAATTTCACCTGAGATAGGGGTTCAGGCGGTGTCCCACCTATAGCAGGTAACGGCTGGTGTACTTTTAGCCTGAGAGCATTAAAATTGACATTACGGAAGACAATGTAAGAAATTGCACCAGCAGCGACATTAGCGGATAGACCGTTACCGACTCGGTAAGTAGCCCAAAAGTGAGTTCCTACTGCTGGAAGGAGTCCCAATTCACCATCCCCAAACCGTAAGTGGGCTTGTCCATCATTGTCCATCTCAACGACAAAATGTTTATTTTCACCTTCGCTATCTATAAGATCGCGTTGGGGAATCCACAGATTATCATCATCCGTAGGGGCGCAAGGCATTGCACCCGTACCACCCATTGCAACCATACCGATATTTACGACCTTACCGTGTAGATAAATGTGAGGTAACGCTTGGCGAGGGTCTTGGTTTAATAAACTAGAAGCAGGAGCTTGAGAAAGGTTTTTCTTTAAAAGAGGTTGACTGAAAGTTAAAGGTGTTTCTTGTAAGATAGGACGGAAACGGTCTGGTACAACATCAATTTTTACAAGTTCCCCTTCCTCTTCACACTTTTGCCTGACTTCTTTTCCTGAGACTGTCCCCAAATCCTCATTACAGATAGTTCTACCGTAATCGACTAAAATAACATTTCCCCGAGCAACGCTAATATCCTCAACCAAAGCGCATGACATTGTCGGGGCGCAATGCCTTGCGCCCGTACCACCCATATTTGCATCACCATCTCTTGGTATAATTCCTGAGATACAAAGTGTAAAAGGCAGCGCATCTTCCTTTGCCCATTCGATTTCTAGAATCGGCTGATTGTAAAGTTCGTCTATACTCGGTTTGACACTGGTAAGACGTACAACATGGCGATGGGTAACATCTGCATCTTCTGGATGACCCGTTTTTGGACCTTTGATTTCTTCAAAAATCAGAATATCACCAACCTTCAACCGCAATTTCCGTTGTGTTGGGGCATCCGTAGGGGCGCAATGCATTGCGCCCTTACCTGCGTCCCCACGGTCATCTCGGGAAGGTACAAACCCATCCACTAACGTAGCACTTGTAGAACCAGAAGGTAGACAGCAGGAACTTTCACCCCAAGTATAAAAACATATCCGATTATGGGCAACATAAAGCTGGATAGGTGCAGGAGTTAGAGGCTCAAACACCTCATAATTATTAGGAGGAACATCTTTTAAGTCTTCGTTAGCCCTAAGAATAGTGCCAAGGAGCGGGGCATTTTTATAACCAGTAATAAAGTAAAAGTTTTTCTTGTCTTCAAGGCGAACATCAAAATTTGTCTCTATCCACAACCAAGTCCGAGCATTACAGCCTTCATGCATGGGATAATCAATGAGACGAGCATGGCGACGAACAGAAATTCGTTGACGGGCAGTTTCTAGATAAGCTTCTGTAGCAACAGCATCCTGATAATAACTTAAATAATCGCCAACATATGCTAAAAGTTCTACTATAGTAATGCCTAGATCGGGGACATGACGTTCTTGCCAGTCCGGCATAATCAGAGACAAGCGGTCTAAAATCAACTGGCGAAAGCTAGCATAATCTTTTGCTAGGTAGTTAATATTCGGTTCAACCAGTTGCGGTGGTGGGCAACTTTCCTGTTGCAGGCAATCTAACTCACTGCTACAATCGCTCTTGCGGAATTTAAATTGCAATTGAGCGAAGCGCGAGTCAAAATCAGGATGTTGTATCAGTTTGCCTTGCTCATCTAATGCGACTAAGCGCAAAGTGTAAGTAGAGAAATCACCTGATTGGTTGAGATTGACTTTTAAGTAAGCCTCGGAGTCTTCAGGGCATTCTACCTCTAAACTAGTCACTTGAAGATTGCGAATGCGCTGACCCCCTTCAATCCGCACGTTCTCCTTTCTTAGGTTGTCAGGTATTGTTCCCAGAAAGTAGACGTAGAGCGATGCTCCAAAGGAGCCGCTACGCGATCGCAAGTCCTCACCAACTTCCAAATAATCTAGCCCGTTTCTTCCCTGTCTGCGGACTTCGTGGCGGCGTTGTTCATTTTGACAAGTGTAGAGACGCGACATATCGCGACTATACAAAGAATTGTTCATGGTACCGTCGTCCTAAAAGTTGCTGTTTGTTCCTCACCAGTGCTTTGCACTCGATACTGCACTGTTATATAAAGACTGGAATCTTCACTTTTAACTTCCAGCGTATTGAGGTCAATCAAATCGCCCAACCAACGCTCAATAGCAGCTGCAATAGTCACTTGCATTGCTGTTGCCAGTTCTGTTCTGTTAGGTGAAAATATTAAAGACAATATCCCACAGCCAAAATCAGGGCGGTTCACCCGTTCCCCAGGAGTGGTAAACAGGAGTTGCTCAATCAAGTCGCGGATGTGATTTTCATAGCTGGTGCTAGCGGTGCGACCCCATTTGTCAAAAGAAAGTGGAAAATCAATGTTCATTACATCACCTCCAACGCGTTGCCATTGATGGAAACTTTCATTCCATCGAGGTTTACGCTTGCACCCCGCCCGGTACTGATTTCAATTGCTGAAGTGTTTTTTAGCCTAATAGCAGCAGCTCCAACATCAGAGGCGAGACCATTGATGATTTTAATTTCGGAAGCATTTATCACTAGCTGCATGGTTTGTCCACCTATCTTAGCTGCAATAGTGATACTTTCTTGACCACGGGTATCGTTGATCTCAATCATACCGATATCAGTTTTCAGCACTTTTATTTCTGGGCTCGCTGGTGTCGCTGGTAATACATCCGCTCCTACCTTGTCATCAGCCCAAAAACAGCCCGTCCAGATAGGATAATCTGGGTCTCCGTTTTCAAATTCAATCCAGACCAAAGCGCCTACAGGCGGAATTAAGAACAACCCAACCCCTTTTCCTGCATAAGGCACACTAGGCAGCGCCCAACCGCTGTCTCGATTGCCATACACATCTTCGACTTTAGCTCGCAATCGACCTATTTTCCACGGATCTTTGTTATCACTAACAACCCCACGGTATTTACCATAAAAAGGAGAACTTTGTTTGTTAGTACTTCCACAACCGCTATGTTCTTGTATGTTCATACTTCTACTCTCTGAGTTGTTGCGCCTCTTCCCTCACGAATGAGGGTAAAGCTTTGTTTATATTCCCCGCGCTTGATGCGGTGTGTGACTTGTTTGACGTAATAGTAGCCACCATAACTTTTACCTACACCTCGTACTCCTACCAATTGACGCACTTGCAAGACATGACCGTAGCGCACCGTATCCACTTCTCCGCTAGCAGTTACCGCATCTTCACGCGAACGTGACAGCTCTGACTCAGCGCGAAGCTTTGCTGGAATTGGGTCAAGTTTATCGCTACAGCGTAGTATGGTTTGACGTAATGGTTTTGCTGGCTCGCTAGCTAAGGGTTGACTTAGTGAAGTGGGAATCTGAACGGGAATTTGCTGTCCGGAGGTGTCATCAACAATTTCCATTTGAGGTTCAGTTGGTTTTAAAGCATTAAAGTTGAATGTAATCGAGGAATCTACATTTGTAAACGCCCCCATATTCATTGATAGTGCGGGTTGAAAAGGAGTTATGCTTCGTTTTTCCTCACCCCAATAGGCAATATTTTTACCAGGAACGTTACTAGGCTTAATTTCAAAAATAAAACTATTTTGTTGCGCTAGTTTTTGAATAAAATCTAAGTCAGTTCCCTGCTGAGTTGTGATACGTTTTTCCTTTGTGGGTGTATATTCGCTATTTTGAACATCAGTTGTCAACCAATATTCGCTATAATTCTGTAACAATTGCTTAACAATATTAGAATCAGATTGGTTTTCATAAGTCGTGCTTTTTTCTTTTAAATCGAGCATCAAACTAATGTCTTCACCAGTGACTATGAGTCTTGATTCACCTGGTTGATTACTAGGAACAACTTGATGGTTAGTAATAACTCCATCAATTAAAATTTTACGTTGAATTGGGCGATTGTTACCGACTAAGACACCAATAATAACTGTGATAATAACTCGATTGGGAGGGTTTAATATTCCTTCGCGTAGCAACCAATAATCTGAATAATTTCTGAGTTCTCTGCCAAGACTAAAGGTCATTTGAAAGCCGCTACGGTTGCGGTCTTGCTGAGTGACTTCCAAATCAACCAGCGCATCTATCACCTCATAGGGAGCAGGTACTGGTGTGGTAGGACGACCAATCCTAAGTTCTAAGCGTATACCATTGTCGGGCATAAATTCTACCTGTTTAAATAAGAGGAATACGCAGTTTTTGACCAATTTGGGCTGTTAATTCATCAGGGTGCATCGCATTATTAGCATCACACAAACGCCAGAATTGTTCCGGGTCGCCTAGATAACGAGCTGTAATATTGTCCAGGCGATCGCCTTGAGTCACTGTATGTTCCTGAAGAACTTCAAGTTTCTCAGATGGTGGGAGAAATCGGCGTTGCAGGTAAGCTACAGTTTGATTAGATGCTGTTGGCATTGTGGCAATTTTTATACCGTAGTAACGACTGTTAGTAGAAAACATTTTGCTCTTGTTTATGTTATGGGTGAAACTTGGTTTATCTGATGCAGGGTGTAAGGCATTGCGACCTTACAAACAGTGCGAGTTATTGCTGTAAAAACTGCTTTAATAAACAAAATCATAACAATGAGGCGATCGCTCCTAGAGCATTCAAACCCAAATTCATGTTTGCAAACACTTCTTTTTGTTTATGATGCACACTAAACAAGCTACTACCCTTATGGTCAAATCTCAAATCATTCGTACTTAACACTTGCATTCCCAAACTGACTTTGGCACGAATGGGATTCAATAAGGTGTCAAATGCTTCTTCAGTGATGCTGAATTCAGTGAGGCGTACTGGTACAACACGGTTTATACTCCAAACAAATACACTTAAATCAGCTTCTATTGGCACAATCTCTAAGTTACCACTTCGGGCAAGCACATTATTTTGCTGAATTTCGCGGCTTTTGGGATAAATGATAGTTTCTAAGGCTGCTAGTTGGGGATGTATACCGCTGACCACTGTGACAGGATTTTTTCCAGGAAACTCTAGTTGATCTGTAGCATCAATTTCCGCCTCTAACTGAATTGTTTCAATGGGTGGTGCAGTGAGGCGTAAAGCTTCAAGGCGATCGCTTCCTTCAGATCCAGTCCTCTGTACTTGCAAGGTACGTCTGAGGGTTTCAGGATTATATTGTAGTGTCACCATCCCTTTGGGGAAAAAGCTGACAGAATCAAGCAGGACAATAGCACCTTTGAATAAGCGTGGAGCACGGGGAAAGCTAGGCATAGTGATAATGTTGAATAACGCGAACCATTTCGTTTTTTCCTAATAAAAATAGTATTCTTTTCTGAATCGATAGCTAATAAATTATTTTTCGGTATTAATCAAAGCGCTGATTAATTATTTTTAGGTATATGGTTCGCCATCTTCCGTCCACCACTCACGTTCTATCATGTTCCTTTTACTCTCATATTTGTAGTGAAAAAAGTTCCCGTACCAGTATATACTGGAACTGGGTCTGATATCGGCGGTAAAGATGGTTGTATAGCAGGAACCATTACCTGAAATCTCGCATTGAAGGTACTGCCTTTGAGCAATACCGCTTTTCCCCCAGATTTAACTCTTGTGGCTTTTTGATTGGGGTTTAAGGATTGAATGGAAAGTGTTCCCGCACCGGGAGTGACAAATGGCGGACTTGTGTAAGGACAACCAGGAACAATCACTCTTTTCTCGTCGCCTTCCACACAAATGGTTCTGCCTTGCACAGTAGCTCTGCCAGTACCGCTCAATGTACGAGGGAATACAACAACTATTGCTTTTCCAAAGGTGGGGTTGAATATGGCTGGGTCGTTAGCAATGAGAATAAAGTCTAACATCGGTTTTTTGGTGAGAGAATTAAAGAATAATGAGATTAATGAGAGCATCAAATTGAGTGTGTAGAGACAAAGATAAATCCAAGTCTTTACAGCAATTGACAATGAGCCACTACCTTATTTGCTCAACAGAAGTTAAGCTTGCTGACGCGCAAGTCTTTCATTGTGTTCTTATACAGATTGTATTCAAAGGTGATTGGATTGCTAATAAATTATTTTTCGGTCTTAATACAAGCTGTGATTAATTATTTTTAGGTGTAGGGATGCAATAAGGGATATATGTGGGGGCGCTGCGGCATATCGCTACTACATAGTTTATTATAAGTGTTCAACCGGACATGATATGAGTAGTTACAGGAGTTACAGAAGTTACAAAAAAAGTCATTCTAGTCTCCAGTTTACCAATCCCATACTTCTTTGGGGCACGACCGAAAGTTTTTGGGACGTTCGGAGTAACCATCCCGCAACACTTTTAAAATAGCCGCTACAATAGGAGCATTGCCTTAGGCGATCTGCGCCCAAGCACTAACATTATATTTATATGAGGTTTAATTTAATTAGCATGGAAGTTTTAAAACTCACTACAAAAACTGATGAAGCGGGCTATTTAAATATTAATATTCCGACACAGTTAACGGCAGTCGAAGTAAACGTTGTTGTTGTTTTGAATCCAGTAACAGCCGTCAGTAAGCAGAACTTCAAGTATGATTTTTCTGATTTGGTGGGGCGGTTAAACTGGGAGGGAGATGCAGTAACAATGCAGAGGAATTTGCGGGATGAGTGGTAATCGCTACCTACTAGATACGAATGCGATCGTGGCGCTACTGCAAGGAACTCCCCAACTTATCCAAGTATTACAAAATGCTGATTGGATAGCGGTTTCGGTCATTAGCCAAATTGAGTTTCTGGCTTTTTCTGGGCTAGGACAAAACGAGCACCTACTTTTTCAGCAGTTTATTCAACGTGTTGAAGTTATCAGTTTAGTAGCAACTGACACGGGATTGATTGAGAAAATTATTGAAATTCGTCAACAATTTCGGTTAAAATTACCAGATGCAATAATTACGGCGATGGCAATCCAAAATTCTGCAAGTTTGGTAACTGCCGATCGAGAATTTAAGAAAGTAACGGTTCTGACAGTCATCAATTGGTAGCGATCGCACTATGAATTATTGTTAGATATGCTGGTGCAGCACCAGAATTACCACATAGATGGTGCGTTATATTATTTGCAATAGACATTTCGGAAGCTGAATGCTATACCCACCCTACAATATCGGGCGATCGCACGCTTCTAATACACTTCATCATGAGATCCCAAATTGATGAGTAATATCGCTTCTTCTGGATCTTCAGGATTTGCCACAAATTCAAACAAAAGACGGTAACTATAATCTATTGAACATGACCAGACATCTGATAAATCGCCTTTAAGCTTGTGGGTGTGTAAGCTATGATGAAAGGGATCTTCGGCTAACTGGCGTAGTGTTTGTTCAATAAGGGGTCTAAGATTTGGATTTTTACGCATGAGACGTTTAAAAGCACGAAGAGATTTGGGTGTCCAACCGATTTTCATGGCTGATCTAATTCTGCTAAAAATTGATCGACTGAGCCAAATTTTACGTTTCCTTGAGCAAATTCTTGTTTAACTTCCTTAACTTCTTGGTATAAGTTAGTTCGTCGCCGTTCAAGTAATCGTTTTTGCAGGATATCCAGCAAGATTTCTTGATCTTCTAAGGGTAAACTTTCTACTGATTCAATGGCTTGCTGGAGTGCTGATGTTTTCATAGCATTTAAGGGAGTTTGAGTAAGTTTCTATTTTATCTTTATCTTAATCTTATTGTTCAGTGAAGGTGATTTGCTTGCAGCAGCGCAACGCAAAAGCACTCGCTTAACACCACCGTAGTGCCATTGCACGCTTACCGTAATATCTCGGTAAGGTGTGCCCATATAATAACAGCAGGCGCATTTTTGTCGAGAAGTGGAAATATCAGCATTAATTTCTAATTCGCTTCCATACTTTATCCCTCAGCGCTCGCTGCCTACGACAAAGCCCTAGAATTAAAGCCGGATAGAGTTGACGCCTGGTACAATAAAGGCGATGCGCTGATTGAGTTAGAACGATATCCCTCAGCGCTCGCTGCTTACGACAAAGCCCTAGAGTTAAAGCCGGATAGAGTTTCCGCCTGGTTCAACAAAGGTTTTGCGCTGTACTACTTAAAACGATATCCCTCAGCGCTGGCTGCTTACGACAAAGCCTTGGAATTTCAGCCAAATGATGACAATCTTTGGTAGAACAAAGCTTGCTGCTACGATCGCACTACAATATCAGGCGATCGCATTTTGGGTGAGAATGGAGAGAGAGCGATCGGCACTTCTAGCCCAACAATCGCTTTGTTTGGGGTTTGATTTATGCGTTATGCGATCGCACTCCTTTAAACATTGTACTTGGAAATTCGGCATCTGTTCTAAATCATTCTCGTACTTGAGCGTAGGCGCAGCCCGTCGTAGACATCGCACTTTATAATTGAGTTATGATATCTACACTCATGAAATAATGTCAATTTTTAGGGAACACAATGAAGAAGGTTACACTCACAGAATTGAGTAATAATATTGATCGTTTACTGGATGAGGTACTAGAAACAGGTATTCCACTAGAAATCAGCAAAAATGGAAAGTTGTTAAAAATCGTTCCTGTAGAGAAAAAAGATAAGCTTAACAATTTGACTTTTAAACCTGATGTTATTCAAGGAAATCCAGATGATTTAGTTAATATCAGTTGGGAGCAGGAGGTTAATATTGATTTATCTTGATACTCATGTAGTAGTATGGCTATATTCTGGTTTGATAGATAAATTAACTGATATTGCTAAAACTTTAATTAATGACAATGAAGTTTATATTTCGGCAATTGTTCGATTAGAGCTACAGTATTTATATGAGATAAAACGGATTACCGATGAGCCAGATGTGATTATTGCGGATCTATCTGAGCAGATTGGCTTAAAGATATGTAACAAAAACTTTAATGATATTATCAGCATTAGTTTAACGATTACTTGGACTCGCGATCCTTTCGACCGCATTATCACTGCAAATGCTCTGTTAAGTAACAACATATTACTGAGCAAAGACCAAAATATTCTGAATAATTATCTGTATGCAAAATGGTATGATTAACAGTTAGTATCTCATGTATCGGTCTGTTTGATCGCATTCCCCGCCAAATGTAGTTTTATTCAAACCGCAAAAGCGATCGCACGACAAACTCAACGATCGCTTTGTTTGGGTTCGGGTTGGTGCTGTACCTTCAGTTAACGCACCTTACAAGATTGGCGATCGCACTACAAGATTTGCGATCGCACTTCCCCCCAGAGTTTTTGCCCGACAATATTGCATCTGATCCCATAGGTTGCGTTGAGCGGTAGCCTTACCCAACTATTCCCAAGATATGAAGCCATTTCGTGAAAGTAAACCGTAATGTTTCGGGTGTGTGTCAATATTGAATTGTTGGGTTTCATGCTTCAACCCAACCTACGGGCGATCGCACTGCTTGTGCTGATTGAACACATATAGGACTTACGCACTCCTCTCGCAAAATTGAGTGTAAAAGACGTTGCAGACTATGCATTAGTCACATCTTTCTTTACAATCCTCAAACCCATGCCTAGAGTCTATTATGGGCACTGAGATTTTCAGCGAGCTTGACAAAATAGCACTTATTCTTCTCGCAAAAATCTCATTTTTATTGAGAATGAACAACGAACGAATTAGGGTTAGAAAAAACGTGAGTGATTACTCTCGTAAATGTTGAGAAAGATCCGGGTAATGGATAGCTTATAAAGAGGGGCTTTGCGTAAGTCCTTACATAAACTAGTTCTCTTGTCAATGCGTAAGTCCTAATTTTAATTAATAGGCATCTCCGTATCACTACTTTCATCAATCTCCATATCACTACTTTCATCAATCTCCATATCACTACTTTCATCAATCTCCGTATCACTACTTTCATCAATCTCCATATCACTGTCGCCATTCACTTCTTCACGCTTCTCCTTTAGCGTTTCTTCCAACATCTCGACTTCAGTTTTGGAAATACTGGCGTTAGTATTCAGTGGCTTGAAAATCGCTTTTCCCTCTATCTCTTTTACTTCCGCATTATCCTTCTTAACCAATTTCCATTCGATTATAATTTTCTCGACTTTATGTTTAGCCTTCTCATCCCGCTCAGAAAATGAAAATGTAACCGCTAAATGTTTGTAGTTCTTGTTCTGACTCACAATGTTGGCTAGTGCGCGGATATTGGCTTCAAAAGGCATCATATGGGTATTTACATCCCTGGTACCAACTACAAGGTTGGTACCATCAGTAGCACCGCCTAGGGATGCTGCTCTAATGTGTAGCCACTCCCAACGCGATTTTTCCCAATTGGGAACAGATGCAAGCATGGCGTATGTTGTTGCATTCGTATTGGCCATATTCGTCACCTGTCCCCCGTCCCTGTCCTTAGACATTGGTACGCTTTTCCACTCCTGGGATTCGGGTTGCCCCAACATCTTCAACCGTTTTTCGATTGTCTCAAGCCACTTTGTCTGGTCTAGCTCACGCAAGTCGGAGGGGAAGACCAAATTACTAGCTTGTTCCTGTACTTGTATCGGGTTTTTGTATACTTTCTTGTCCAAAGGCTGATTATTGAGATTGATCATTTGAAACCATGTCTTATCCTCCACATAACCATTCTGGGGAATATTCGTTACACTAATCTCGTGCGCTCTTGCTTTGGCACTGAATCCTCCTGTATGGAGGGGGAACGTGGCTTTAAACTCACTAAATGCTTTACCAAGCTTAATTAAGCTAGATGCTATTTCATCTGAGATTGTAGACTGCGTTTTTTCGGGATTTTTACTGCGGGTTTCTCTTGTGCTTGAAAATTTGTCGTATGATTTCAAACTCTGAGTAAGTGTGTCAAGCTTTTCGACTATAGTATCAATATTTTTTTCTTGTTTGTTCAACGCCTCTAAATCGTCATCATCCTCCATGACTTTCCTGACATTATTGATGTAATCATAAATCTCTTTAGCATTTTTTTGCCAAGAGAACAATGAGCCCTTGCTTTTATTAATCCCTTCTAGAGTTGCAAAGTCAACTTCCGTTGCTTTGATATTATGTATCATCTGTGCAACTGGGCATCTTGCGGAGGGCATCTCAAAACTTCCTCCCCCAGCACCCTTTTCCTGATTCTCTCTCTCTTGGGAGGATGAATTCACATTTAGATCAGCCCCTTTCACATTCTGTATCTGTAATGCTTTTGCCCCCATTACATCTGCTTCTTTTTCCAAAGCTGAATCATCATTAATCGCCGTACCCTTCATCTGCATCGTCGGCTGCACCCGCCCGTGCTTTTGCTGCACCACATGCCACGCCTCATGGGGAAGATACCGTTCCTGACCCCGACCCACATGGATATCCGTGCCCTGGGTATACGCCAATGCTTGTAACTGGGCAGGTTTAGAAGAATTGTAGTGGACTTTCACATCATCCATCGATAAGCCGGAGAGGGTTTGAATACCAGCTTTTAACTTATCTGGTAATCTTGTTGTGTTTTCTAGCTTCACCTCGGACGTACCGATGCGATCGCCGGATGCTTCCAACATCTCCTCTCGTTGGGCAGTTTTACCTTCACCTAAATGCCCAGACGCAGACGTTTTAACCTGCTGTACTACTGGATCATTTGCAAGACCGATGCGACGCAGCTTGGACATCTCTTTTAATCGCTGAGAACTGCGATATTCTTTCCCCCATGAATGTTCGTCCTTTTTGTGTGCCCGACCCGCCACCTTTTCGTATTCCTCCCCGTACTCCCACCAGTATGTAATTTGGTTATCGTTCAGATTAGAGTAATTCTGCTGAATCATAGTTTCACATCCGCCACCTGGGCCATCATTACATGGTTTAAATTCAGAGTGGATACGATTTACTTGGTCCCTCTGCGGCTGTGTAAGGGCTTGATCAATGTTAAACTCTGAGTGTTGACCGTTACCACTTGCCCTAACAGTTTTCGTACCTGGATAAGGGTAGTAAAAAACAGCAACGTTGCGTCCATCACGAACGTGATTGTCTTCCCGATAACTAGATATGTCATCGAGAACAACCATATCCTCTTGATAATCGATCCTACGGCCCATCCTCTGTACCACTGGGCTAACTATTTGCTTTACTATAATTTGCTGTGGTGTAGTCGCCGTACTAATAGGCACTTGACTTAAGTCTTTGGGAAAAGCTGAATTACTTAATCTCATTGCTTCTTGTTCATCTAATTTTCCCCCCACATCCGAAACCGATCGCACACCTGCACGCTGTAAAATGCCACTCGCCTTCGCTGTCTCACTTTTTTGCTGCTGATTAGTTTGTGCAATTCTTTTACTAGTCATGGTTTCATTCCTCCATATATTCCTTGTGCAATTTGTTGTCCCATCTGAGTGAAATTCGTTCCAGGCTTTATTTGAATAGCACCTGAAGGCACTACGCCACCTCCTTTTAACTTATGTGGTATCCCTTCAGTCGCCAGCAATCGCCCCAACTCAGCCTCCACAGCCGCTTGCAACAACCGCCTCTGACTGGGAGAAATAGCCATGCCCTCAAAAACCAGCTTTTCTATATCTATGTTGATATTCATCCCCTTACCCCCGTAGGTACTAAAACCCGAAAATCCGCCTCATTCACGGGTCGATCCAATTTGCGAAACTCACTCCGCGCTGCTGCTAACACCAACGCCATTGTCACAGGCGTACCCCCTTGCGCCGCCAAAAAAGCTGCATTCAACGCCACATTGTGGATACTTGCACCAGTTAAATTCAAACGCGCCAAGCGCTGATAATCTAAATCCTCAGTTGGTGTCTGTGGTGGAAACACCTTCTCCCACATCACCTGACGTTCAGCCACGCCAGGGAAGGGAAAGTTGACAATAAACCGCAAGCGGCGCATAAAGGCTTGGTCTATAGAACTCTTAAGATTAGTTGCCAAAATTGCCAAACCGCGATAAGCTTCCATCCTCTGCAACAGATAATTTACCTCAATATTGGCGTGGCGGTCATGACTGTCTCTCACCTCGGAACGTTTGCCAAATAAAGCATCCGCTTCATCAAAAAACAAAATCGCCCCCCCATCTTCCGCCGCATCAAACAACCGCCGCAGATTTTTCTCGGTTTCTCCGATATATTTGTTGACGACTGACGAAAGGTCAATCCGATAGAGATGGAGTTGCAAATCATTGGCTATCACTTCCGCAGCCATTGTCTTACCTGTACCGCTTTCCCCTGCAAACAAGGCGCTGATACCCATCCCCCGATTCATGCGTTTGTCAAAACCCCAATTTTGATAAACTTGACTACGCTGGCGGATTTGTTCGGCTATTTGCTGCAATAAGTTTGTCTCTTCTGGTGGAAGAACAATATCATCCCATGTGGCTTTGGGGTTGAGGCGTTGGGCGAGGGAATCCAACTGTGGGCGGGTACTAGCAAGACAACCAGACCATAAATAATTTTGGATTTTAGATTTTGGATTTTGGATTTTGGATCTGGGCAAACTCCCTGGCAATTCTATCTGATTATTAATTGCTGAATTTGAGCTTTCCGCCTGTGCAGTCTCCGCAATTTGCCTAATTGCCACTACATTCAGATTAAACTGAGTGGCTAATATTCCCGCATACTCCCGTGAAGAAGAATCTAGCACCGCCTCCCAGAGGGCTTGTTGTTCATGTGCTGTAGGTTTATCTATATCTACAACAATGGTTGGAAGTCCTAAATTCTGCCTTGCTTCACGGGTACTGAGGAAAATTAACCCGCCACTGCGGTTGAGAAACCGATGCAGGGGTGGTAATTCTCCATCCTGATGCTGTTTCCCGTCCACCTCTTGGGCATCTAAATATAAAGCCAGGGGCAATAACAAAGTTTCTCGTTGCCAAAGACGAGCAAGGGTTTCTAACTCACTGGCGTTGCTAGGTAATAGTTCCA
Organism: Tolypothrix bouteillei VB521301; assembly: GCF_000760695.4. GTDB lineage: Bacteria > Cyanobacteriota > Cyanobacteriia > Cyanobacteriales > Nostocaceae > Scytonema > Scytonema bouteillei_A. The sequence goes on from NZ_JHEG04000001.1 coordinate 3,935,262, forward strand.
CCGGTAGCCGATAGATGTATCTATCCATCTCGGCTACTATTTGCTGGGCTATGAGTTGTTTACTGTGGGAATCTGCGCCGACTAACTGAATCACTGGTAAAGGTTGCCCTCTGCCTGTTTGTGCCAGTTGTTGGAAAATTGACTCCACAACAGTCTGCTGGGAATGGGGTAATTCTACCTCCCATTCTTCAGTTGACAGTGGCATTAATAATGATGCCAAGCGGTCATCTAAAAGATTTAACCCTTTGATATAGTGAACAATTCTCTCATCGGCACGCAACGCACTACTAGTCAGCAGTTGCACACCCGACTGGTGAATTTCAATTAATCGCCAATACCGTAAGGGACTTTCCCAAGAAAGGGCTTCCCAAGCAGGTTCGTCAAATAAGGATAAAGCTAGGGCAAATGTGGGGTAAGGCTGGTACTCATTATCCTGTGCTTTGGCGCACAGACGGGCTATACGAGTATCTAACTCTATAGCTACACATAATAGTAGCACCTGTTGCTCAAACCGCGATAGCCCTAATTTATGGCTTAATAACATCAGCGCTGCTGGTGGATTCATCGCCTCGCCAGTGGGAAATTCTCTCACCTCTGGTATTTCTGCACCTGGTAATTTTGCCATTTCCTGCAGACGCGATCGCAACCAAGCCAGCGCTTGACCTAAGTATTCTTGGTTTTGTTGTAACCAGTTATTCATCTCGCTCATACTATTGTCACCTTCTGGTTCTGGTCGAAGACTGGCGGTGTCACTGTCCGATCCACCAGTAAACTATCCACCCCATCAATGCGCGATCGCACAAAATACTCACCTGGTGTTACCCCGGTAATCCGAAACTCCAGCCGATCTGTGGTAGTTGTTCGGGGTGGTGCAACAATTTCTCTGTCTCCCAGCAACAAAGCTACTCTCTGTTCTGGTCGCACCAGGGGACTGTAAACCACAGTCAGCAACACCTCCCCATTAGCATCCCGCTGTGCCTGACGTGGTATGATATCCAAAATTTTTGGTGCTAGTGAAAAAGATAACTCATTACTAGTCCGCGTCTGTTCCCCAGTCCGGGTGACTCTCACTGCTACAGTATAAAAACCAGATACCCAGTTAGCAGCTTCATCAGGCAATTGTACCCTAATTTCTTTCGCCATTCTCTCTGTTGGGGATGGTAATTCTACAGTAATTTCTCTACGAGTATTTGTAAATAATATAACTATATTTTTACCGTTTAAATTATCACCATTGAGAACGAGAACATCACCCAACCTAGCACTAGCTTGCTGATTCGGCAACTGTACTGAGTGTAGCATTGGTAAAAAAGATATCAAGTCAGACCGGACAATCGCCCCACTGTCATCAGCTTGGCGTCTGATGATTGGTAATGGAGTTTTCGTACTCAATCCACTTTCAATTAACACCACTGACACCTCATAAGCTGCTGAGATCCGATACGGAGACTGAAAAGTCGTCCACAAGTTATGTGACTCTTCCACAGATAGCGATTGGTAAACAATTCGCACCTGTTCAAGCTGTTGGTCGAGGTCGTAATCTGTGGTTGTAGGCAAAGCAGCTTTAATATCAGCAGGAGTCAGTATAGAATGGTCGTGAAAAACACTCATAGCTAAACCAAGCAAACGATGACTGGTAGGTTCTGGGTAATCATCATTTTGAGAATAAGCAGTGAGTAAGTAGTAGAGGTTTAACGGTAATAGTGGCTGTGCTGTTTCACCTGGCTTTACTTGGTCAGGTATATCCATGTTGCGCCAACCTGGGTGAATTTGCGTATGATAAAGAAATAGATTCACCTGATTTCCGTTACTAATACTGTTATCTCGTACTTTATCCAAAGGTTTTGTTGTCACGACAGTTCCACCACCTTCGGTGTCAAATCTTCGCTGTAACAAGAAACGTAATGTTGTGGTCACAGCAGCAATAGATAATGCGTTACTCATATTGCTTACCTTTCCCTAGAACGTTGGCGTAAGTATTCATCTAAACTCATCACAGGTGGTTTTGGTCTTGGCTTTGGTCGTGGTGGTGGCGGTGGTGGTGTGCGAATTTCCATAGAACCAATGGAAACTTGAATAGTAGGTGTTGTTGAATGACCAAATGATTCCCTTTGTTGTCGTTCTTGTCTGCTGGCTGAGATGAAGACAGCACCGGGACGAGAATCATCATTTCTCGGTTCAATAATATTGGGTGTCGGCTGTGGGGAATGGTCTTGTAAAAGAGAAATAGGGTGAATTTTAACTGCTTGCTGTCCCAATAATTGCTTTGCAGGCTGTGTTAGTTGTTCTACTGCTTGATGTGAGAAGGGAGTATTTGTTTCCACCCTTGGTGCTGGCGTTAACGGATGCGTTTCTGTGTTCAAGAACAAAGATTTATCGGGCGCGATCGCCATCGGTTGCGGCGACTGCTGGGAATTGGGTTGCTCCCTCATTACCTTTGATGATGGTGAGGATGCAACAAAGCGATTGTTTTGAGTTTCTTGCTGTTGAGTTAATAAAGGCACAGAAACAGGCTGTGATTTTACTGTTGATGATAATAAAGGAGCGATCGCTTCTCCATTACTAGAGGACGTTAATTGCAGTCTCTGTTCAGTAGGCAGTATTTTATCTGAAGTCAGTTTTGTTACTGCTGGTTCTGACTCTGGTATAGTTGGCAATTTTCCTTGTGATACCATCTGTTGGGACTGAAAAGCAGGAACTGCAGGATAACTTTTAACTGGTTGCTGTCCTAATAATTGCTTTGCAGGCTGTGTTACTCCCTTTCCGGTGTAAGAATACCGTTCTTCTTCTCCTCTTTCTTCGCGTACTTCGCGTCTTTGCGGTTCATTAAAATAGGTAATCTTCTGGCGGGAAGGGAGTAGTTGTTCGATCGCTGGATGTGGGGTTTCCGTCGTTGGTGCTGGGGTTAACGGATGCGTTTCTGTGTTCAGGAACAAAGATTTATCGGGGGCGATCGCCATCGGTTGTGGCGACTGCTGGGAATCTGGTTGCTCCCTCATTACCTTTAATGATGGTGAGGGTGGAACAAAGCGATCGCTTTCAGTTCCCTGCTGTTGAGTTAATAAAGGCTCAGAAACAGGCTGTGATTTTACTGACAACGATGATAAGGGAGCGATCGCTTCCACATCAGCAGCGGAAGTTAATTGGAGTTTCTCCACAGTAGGCAGTATTTTATCAGATGTCTGTTCTGTTACTACTGCTTCTGACTCTGGTACCGTTGGCAATTTTCCTTGTGATACCATCTGTTGGGATTGGGGAAGAGAAACCCCAGGATGACTTTTAACTGGTTGCTGTCCCAATGATTGTTTTGCAGGCTGTGTTAGTTGTTTGACCGTTTGATGTGGTAAGGGAGTATTTGTTTGCGTCGTTTGTGCTAGCGTTAACGGCTGTGTTTTTGTGTTTAGCAACAAAGATCGATCGGGGGCGCTCGCCATCGGTTGTGGCGATTGCTGGGAATCGGGTTGCTCCCTCATTACCTTTGATAATGGTGAGGATGGAACAAAGCGATCGCTTTCAGTTCCCTGCTGTTGAGTTAATAAAGGCTCAGAAATAATCTGTGATTTTACTGACAATGATGATAAGGGAGCGATCGCTTCCACATCAGCAGTCGAAGTTAATTGGAGTTTCTCCACAGTAGGCAGTATTTTATCAGATGTCTGTTCTGTTACTACTGCTTCTGACTCTGGTATCATTGGTAATTTTCCTTTTGATACCATCTGTTGGGATTGGGGAAGAGAAACGCCAGGATGACTTTTAACTGGTTGCTGTCCCAATGATTGTTTTACAGGCTGGGTTAGTTGTTTGACCGTTTGATGTGGTAAGGGAGTATTTGTTTGCGTCGTTTGTGCTAGCGTTAACGGCTGTGTTTCTGTGTTTAGCAATAAAGATTGATCGGGGGCGATCGCCGTAAATCGTGGCGATTGCTGGGAATCGGGTTGTTCCCAGTAATGAGTAGGTCTTGGGGTTAAACTAGTTGACGGTGAATCGTTTATATCGTCGGATGTTTGTGATTGATTTGCGTTTGTCGAAGACGTTGGCGCAGCGATCGCTTGCAGGTCTAACGGCTGTGCAATGTCAGAGTTGCTGAATATGTGAGCGTCTGGACTTGTTTCCAACCCAGTTGTTATGGCGGAATCTTCACTATCGCCCGTGACTATTTCTTGGCTTATCCCCCAATTTTCATCACTCCCCATTTCTACAGGAGAACCTGGTAAAAAACCAAATATCGACAGCAGCAAGGGTTGAACTGTATCGACCAACTTGAGGTTTTTTGCCACCAATTGGTTAAGATAATTGTTCATTTACTCACCACCATATCTAAATATAGTTGCCGTCGTCTAGGACTCATAGTCAGAATGTCAGCCTCGCGCCAGCCATAAGCAGTGGCCAAGGTATGCACATCCCGTAAAATGCGAAGTCCCCAAGCGTTAATTTCGCTCCAAAAGAAGGACATAATGTCAAATACTAATTGCCATTCGTGACCGCAAGCAGGACAAGAAGTATCCAATGGTACATTCGCTTGCGGGTCAGCCTGAGCCATTTCTGCAATAATTGTATTAATTATATTGGTTGGTAATTTGTTGAGTGATAAACTTTCACTGTTATGGGTGACAGATAAGATACAGCGATCGAGCAAAACTTGTTGAGCCGTTTTTAACTGTTGGTTCGTTGTTAGAGCGTTGTGCTGTTGTGGGTTGGACAAAACATCTTTGCAAGCAGAAGTGCAAATCGCCATCAAGTCTGATGTGTTAGGAAGACGAAAGCTAACCTGATACTCACCTTGGGAGAGAGAAAATTTCTCTACTGGTTCAAGTTGAGGTGATACCATGCGGACATCTGCAACATTAAAATTGAGTTCCAAGGCTTCACCACACTTCGGACAGGCTGTTTGACTTGCTAGTTGGGAACCAAAAGTCCACTCCCGTAAAGTCAGCAGCATTGCATCGCGCTGACCTATACTAAACTGGGTGAGTGTCTCTACCGGTACATCAGGACAAGCGGTGGCTAGTAGCTTGATAGCTCTAGACCAAGATGGCTGGTTATGTCCCCAGTCCCAAATATTGAACAGTTCTAAGGATGATAGCGATCGCATAATCTAATACCAATCCACAAAATGCATGATACATATACATTGGTCGTAGGGGCGCTCATGCTTGCGCCCTTACATCTTTTCCTTAAGCGCGCTCCCAACCTTCGTTTTCGAGTTTTATGTACTCAATCGCAACAGCATTAGCACTAGCATCAAGGTCAGGTAAAGCTTGATATTCCGAAACCCAGCAACCGAAAACATTATAAGAAGTCACTTTATTTTGATTGCCTTCATCGTAAACCTCAATGATGATATCTTTACGGAAGTCAGCCAAAGAAACTTCTGGGGTACCACCAAGCGCCCAAACCTTTTTCGCCCAATCTTCAAACTTAGTATCTTTAGTAATACCTCTTTCTAGAGTAATAGCCTCGTACTTGCTTTGTCCTGGAGACTTATAAACAGTGCTAGGGTCACCACCTGTGCGGTGTTCTATCACTTCAGTTGTGCGCTTAAGACCACTGACTTTACTTACCGCAGCCACAACCTGACCGTCCATTCTAACTTTAAACTTGAAGTTTTTGTAGAAGTCTAAACGAGTTCCCGAAATAGATGGCATATATTTGCGTCCTTTATCCTTAAACTGCTATTTGTCCGGCTATTTGCTGAATACTGATAATCACAAACTCAGCGGGTTTGAGTGGAGCAAAACCAACAACAATGTTAACAATGCCCAAATTAATATCATTTTGAGTTGTCGTTTCCTTGTCGCACTTCACAAAATAAGCATCTTCTGGTTTTTGCCCTTGGAAAGCTCCTTGGCGGAACAACGTATGCATAAAAGCCCCAAGATTTAGGCGAATCTGCGCCCACAATGGCTCGTCGTTAGGCTCAAACACCACCCATTGAGTACCGCGATAAAGGCTTTCTTCCAAGAAAAGAGCTAAACGACGGACTGGAATATACTTCCACTCATCGGTAAGACGGTCATCTCCCTTACGTGTGCGTGCTCCCCAAATCACACGACCAACGGCTGGTAAAGTTCGCAAGCAGTTAATACCCAGAGGATTTAACTCACCATTTTCTGCATCTGTCAAAGGTACACTCAATTGCGGTACGCCCACCAATGTTGCTTCTGTACCCGCAGGCGCTTTCCACACTCCGCGTTGAACATCGGTACGAGCAAACACACCAGCGATCGCACCGCAGGGAGCAAACTCTTCCATTGCATTTTTTCGCAGAGGATTTGGTTGCTTAAGCCTGGGGAAGAAAACAGCAGCATAACTGGTGGGTGTACCAATATTTTTAATACCATCTTTAGCTTTGTCTTTATTAATCCAATCGTTTGGTGGATCGATGATAAAAAAGGCTCGACGTTTTTTGCAATATTCAGCGGCTCGATCAACTAGAGGGTCATAATCTATACCTTGGTTGTCATTTTTATAGGGCGGGATACAGAGGAGATTAAAAAGGTCAGCTTTTTCCAAAGCATAAAGACCTTGTTTTGCTCCTTCTTTACCTTCCCCTGTAAAGTCTCCTACTTCTAAAGCAGTACCATCTGAACCATTGTCAGCTTTGGTATTAGTACCGTTATCGTCCCATAGTTTAAGTTTATTATTCGGATCTGGATTCTGATGAGCATCAGGTCTAGCCTCAGCTAAACCGCCGCTTACTCGCACTAAATTGGATTCATTTTTTAAAACTATATCCACCCGTCTTGGGTGATCGGTTTTCACTGCTACATTGCGGAAAACCTCAATGTTACCCGTAGATCCATCCAAGATGGTGAGATTAAACAGGTCATCTTTACCAGGTCTATTATCAGGTGGTAAATCATGGTCAATGCGAACTCTTAAAGAGTTGCCCCAGGTTCCTTCACCTGCTGCTTCTAGCTGAAGTCCATTCGCATCTATGATTGCTTTACTGGCTTCATGAACAAGTCGGACAATAATTGCTTGACTGCCACCATTGAGATAAAAGTCCCGCACAGCATATCCAAGAGTGCTGTCTAGCGACAAACCCCCGAAAATCCGTTCAAAATCGCCGTAGTTGTTGATAGTAATTGGCTCGTTAACAGGACCACGCTTGGCACGTCCTATGAAAGCGGTAATAGAGGTGGATACACCTGTAATCGTGCGTACACCACTAGGAATTTCTTGTATGTAAACGCCTGGGTATGTAGGTTGTATTGGCATTTTTGAATTTTTGCTGTTGACATTTAGTTTGTTTCTAACCTTTCGGTTATCTCATACTAAAGATAGTAGCTAGAAAAAATGTATCTGATAATTAATTATTTTTCGGTAGTCATAGAAGTGCTAATTAATTATTTTTTGTAGGGGCACAAAGCCGCCGCGCCCCTACAATTGTGGTCTAATTACCTGAAAATTCTTGTAAAGAAAATGGGGTAGAGGCTAATACTGCGTAGGTTTTTGATAGTCAAAGCTCCAGAAACCCGGTTTCTTGAAGAAACCGGGTTTCTAATTTTTGCTTATCCAAGTACTATTGGGGTAGAGACAACTCCTGATAGGAATCGCCTCTACCCCCTTCTCTAATTAGAATTTTCTTACATCTAAATACGTTCACTTGCTACTCATAAATGACAAAGCCTGCTACAGGAACCGTAATTTTCACAGACTTACCATTTTTAGCTTCAACAACTACTTGTTTACTTTACTGTATTAAAATCCAAATTTACTACAAAATATGGCTGTTCGGAAATCGCGATCGCGATTTTCCTTCCAATAAAAACATTGTTCAGTTTCTTCACTCCCAACTATAGTTAGCAAGTTTACCTAGAAACAAAATTGTTCCCACAGTATTTATGATAAGAGTAAAACCATCGTTTAAAGAGTCCAAGATGCGCGTTGTCATTTTTTTCTTATCTAGTTGAGTTTGTGGCTGAATAGTTGTAAAATCATCTTTGGATAACAAAGTATTTACATCTTCATATTGCCTCTCTGCTATCTCCTGTTCATCATTTCCTAAGTTCTCTTGCTTGTATTGAGTTTGGGACAATGTGGAAAAAATCTTACCTTTTTGCTCAAGTTGACTTATAAGTTTACTAACTAGAACTTGACTATCTTCATCAAGCTCGGCTAAATTTACTCCATTAACGATCGCTTCTGGTTCAGATTCTCCGATGAAGTTAAAAAGTTGTTGATTTTCTTTGTTATCTTCAACTGGCTGATTGTTTATTGGTGGTACTCCTGCGACTTCTATTTCGAGGTCAATAGGCACTTTTAACATCATCGAAATATTCAGTTTGCGTTTTTGCATGGTATCAAAGGAAAAAATATGTTATGTATGTAGGGGCGCGGCGGCATTGTACCCTTATAAATCGCGCCCTATACATTGCACTCTGTCAACTATGTGTCCCAATAAATATTTTAGGACTATGGAAGAGTTTGTGAAGCAGGTAACTGCTGTCTGCTATATCCAGTTTGAGGAACACAAACAGGTGGAGTTGCCCTGACTTCTGGTTTAAGATAAATATCTGGTTCAAGATGAATATTTAGTTTCTCCCTCACAGGCTCAACGGGTTTAATAACTGGTGTAGCCTCAATAAACATTGGAATGTTTAATTTGATAGGAACCGTAAATTCACAGGCGTTAGGGTAGTATTCGCAGTTGTATTCAGAGTTGTATGTAGACATGAATTGCATCCTTTTGTTTAAAAATAAATTGGGTGAATTGTTTATTGCAGTTATAACTATTGGAAAGTTGATTCAACAGGCAATGCTTGTTGACTATATCCATTTTGAGGAATACACACAGGTGGAGTTGCTGTTACTTCTGGTCTAAGGTAGATTTCTGGTTCGAGATGTATATGTGCTTTCTCTCTCACAGACTCAACGGGTTTGATAATCAGTTCTGGCTCTATAAAGATGGGAATGTTTAGTTTAATAGGAACCGTGAATTCGCAGACGTTAGGATAGTATTCAGCGTTATATGTAGACATGAGGGTTTGGTTATTCCTGCGATAATAGGTAGGCTACAGACGTGATTGTCTCTTAATACAAAGATAGACTTTAAAAATGAGATTGCTAATTAATTATTTGTAGATATTAGTACAAGAGTAAATTAAGTATTTTTAGGTATAAGATTTAAGACGATTTAGTTAAGCAACGTCAAGAAACCAGGTTTCGCAGAAGTTACCGGGTTTCTGCACTCCACGTGACTCTTAACTGAACTGTATTGGTATCAGGTTTTTGGTTGCATAACTTATATCTTGCACCTGGGGCAAAAACCGGGTTTCTTACCAATTATATTGCTTGGAAAGCTTAATTTATCGTTTAGAAACCTGGTTTTTTAGATCTTGTTGAGAATGGTGCAAGATGTTAAATAACTTGTAGCTTTTTTTCTATAAAGAAAATTTATGAAAAAATATGCAAATATACAGCAGTAAGCGATCGCTTACTGCTGCACCTAACAACGAAGTCAATTGATAAATTTAACTAGCAATGCCTTTTAATGGTTGCAATCTTTTGCTCTGAACTAGTTTGCAACGTTGTGCTTCTCTCCAAACATGGGGGGTAGTTTTATAGTAATTGCGAAACTGACAGTAGAAATGATTGATATTTTGATAGCCCACTTGTAAAGCAATCTGATTAACAGAGTCGTTAGTTGACAATAGTAAGTTGCAGGCTTGGGCTATCCGACGCTCAATAATCCAATCATTAACCGTTTTTCCAGTAAGACGCCGTACTAAATCTGTTAAGTAAGCTGAGGAATAACCGACTGCTTGAGCTACTTCTTTTAGGCTAATAGGTTGATGATAATTCAATTCAATAAACTTGAAAACCTCGTGGAGCCGTGGAATAGAGGGAAATATGGATTGAGGGGTATTTGAGTTTTTACTTCTCTCAGTGATAAATAATTTCTCTTGGGTAAGATGAACGCGAACTAGACCATCTTCTGTAACGAAAACCTCAAATCCTGCTGTCTTCAAACATTTTATTAAGAGGTTTTGAGTGTCAGGATTATCATTGGTTAATAAAATATCTGTCATTTGCTATCCTACTATTTAATTAAGTTATAGGCTTACAGTAGTCAGGATGGGGATATTGATTTCGTCCAAGCTAAATTGGAACTCTTTCATTTCCGCTCTTGGTGTTATTTAACGCATCGCGGGGTGAAATGAGTAACCGTACAGAAAGTTACGCTAAGGATGAAACGATTACTACATAAGCATTCTAATCATCTTATTAACTGATATTTCCAGAAATGGAAAGCAACTTTCCTAAAACGACGTAGTGCTTCTAGTTTTAAGAAAGGTATTGTAGTTATATCAGATGGGTTTTAATTCACGTAATCATGCTAAAAATCTTGATTGACAAAAGGCTTATCCAGCAAGGTTGTAACCTTAGCGTAATTTTCTGTACAATTGCTTATCTACCCCTATCGCCGACAAATACATTTAGCTGCAAGTGAAATTAACTTATGCAGTTATTGTGTGGGTAAGAAGAGTGCGATCGCTCCTTTGTATCGCATAAATGCTTATCGTTCTCACTCACATTAGGATTAGTTTTGAGATAATCATGAACGCGATCGCAACCGCGCTTGAGTAAATCATCAGGTGTTAAATTTAAATCCCAGAAAAAAAATCTTCCTGTTTGATTGGAGAAGGCAATGCGAAAAGCTGTACGTAAGCTAAAAGTACTAGTCGTATCCAATTTTCCTCGTGTTTGACCTCTGGGGTTTGAAACTCACTCATCAATAAACGTTGTTTTCCAAATCTATTGAAGTGCTCAATATCATAACGTTGTCTATAGGTTTGGTAAGCAATTAGAGGTGAAATTTCTTCACGTCGCTGACCAATAACAATCAACCACATTGGTTTCCATAAGGATTGACTAGTATCATCAGTCACATGAATCCTGAGAAGCGTGAAGGGATGACGATACATTTTTTCTTTTAACTTATTTTTGGATAATAGCATCCTGTGATTGAACCTGACTTTTTACCGGGTGTGAAAAAGAAAGATGTATTGCGATCGCTGCTGTTAGAGGATGTTTTATAAGTCCTTTCATCAGTAGCAAAACATTCAAGATCCTCCTAAATTCCCCCATAAATTAGTGAATTTTCAGAGTATTTTCCCCCCTTTTTAAGGGGGGCTAGGGGGGATCGCTAAGTGCCTAAAATCACAGCTAACCACTTTTCAAACAACCTCTTAGAAGCACTGCATACTGCTTTTAGCAGCAAATATAAATTTCCCACTGGTAAGTGTCAAGGTATCTCGGTTATCTCGCAACTCCAGGTGAATCAAATTCCAACTCATTTCCTCATTTCAGTCAAGTAGACCGAAATGTTCGGCATCGGGGGATTTGAATCTGTTGCTTTAATATAGAGAATTGGTATAAAACACTCTTAAAGAACTTGGTGAAACATCGTTCACATTTCATGTCTCTGGTTCTTCCTGCTCATATAAAGTGTAAAGATCTGCATCAATATTGGCATTAAGTTCGGTCACGCGCTGGACAATCTCCTTATCAAAAAAAACTGCTGGTCCTTGAGCTTCATAGGAATAAACAACAACAATTGTCGCTCTTTTAACTTAGAGCCACAATAATTGACTGTGACGGTGACGGAAACTTGAGTTCAGGCTAGCTCGTTCCGACTTTTTCCCTCATTATCAAATAAGGTGCGTATCCATTCCAAAACATTTCTATCTAAAGTCTCAGCCTATTGTTGACAGCATAGCAAGTAGAGATTGAGCATTGCCTAGATAATCGCTAATACAGTATGTATGCTAGCAAACGCTGCCAGTGTCCAAGGTAACGGTGAAAGCATAGCGAGTACAGATTGAGCATCGCCTAGATAATTGCTAATATTGATTTGTGGCAAACGATTTTTACTATTTTTTTGCTAAAATGCAAAGACTTTAATAAAGTTGAAATTAAATTTTTCTTTGATTTGGTGGCATTGCTATATCTAAGAACGCCAATGAAGGAGATTTGTCAGAGAAAATTGCACAATTACAACAAGCAATTCTTCTCAATCCCAATGATGTCGAGACTCACTACAATTTAGGAGTATTTTTGAAGCGGTAAGGTGAAATAGACTTAGCCATAGCTGACCGGATAGAAGCGATTCTTAAATAGTAGCAACCAACCAAAAATCGCTACAGCAAACTAAGCGGAAAACTAGGGATTGAAATGGGGAAAATCAATGATTGGATCTGAAATAAATGCTGTAATCACACCAGAAAGAATCGAATTGCCTCCTGGTGCTGTTGTAAGACTATTGGGAGACTGGCAAGACTACATGAAGCTGCAAAGACAGTTAGACTCGCGCACTGTACCTCGCATTAAATACCGATTGGGAGAGATTTGGCTGATGGCACCGCTACCAAAACATGGAAGAGATGCGAGCTTGCTGGCAGATATTGCCAAGGTTTTGCTCGATCGCGTGGGGCAAAGATACGACTCATTTACTCCCATCACCATGAGCTTGCCAGAAATCAGTGGGATTGAACCTGAGTGTTGCTTTTATATTCAAAATTGGAGAGCCGTAGTAGGTAAAAACCGTATCGACTGGCAGAATGACCCTCCTCCCGATTTGGTAATTGAAGTAGACATTACCAGCTATACAGATATTAATGATTATTTACCTTATCGAGTGCCAGAGGTTTGGCTGCTGAAGAATAACGAATTATTCATTTACAGATTGCAGGGGGAAATTTACGTAATTGCGGAAAGTAGCTATTTTCCTAACGTTTCAGAAATTGTACAGCAATGTCTTCTCATTGCGAGTGAAGAGACAACAAGTGAGGCAATAAGGTGGTTGAAAAAATTGTTGCAGTCTCAGGAATAATAGAAATCAAACCAATGCTTGAAAGCACGAAAATTCATTTATTTTAACAAACAGATGCGCTGTATGATGACGCAAGAGGTTGTAGAAAAAATATGAACCCTATTCTCCTGAGTCACTGGCTGCCAATCTGCGATCGAGCACAGCTAGCCTACATTCCTGCAACCATTGGTCCAAAAGTCAAAATTGATGAAATTTATCGTTTCTTAGAGGGATTGGGAGACACGCCAACTCTAGATCGAGCGTACTTATGGTTGCGTCAACACTATCAGCCACGCCACACAATATGGCGTTGGGATTGTTGCAGTACCGAAACGCTCAAGTCAACAATGGCTCAGAGCTACCCAAGGACTTTGCCAACGTTAGAATTTGAGTTTGATGAACCCCGATTTATTGCTGTGTTAGAGCAACTGGAGCGATCGCAAGAAACTAGCGTCTGTGTTTTGCTCAGACCATGGGTTAAAGCCAAACTTGAAGCAAACTACCCGGTTGAATTCAGAGCTTTTGCGTTTGGAGAAGGGATTGCTGTGTCCAGTTACTACGCTCGCCGTCCCTTACCAGCTGCTTATCGGGAAACAGCTCTTCAAGTGCGTCGCTTGACCGAGCAACTAGCTGCTCATACGCCGATCCCCAGTTTCTCTGCTGATTTTTTGCTTGCGGAAGATGGGAATTTATTGTTTTTAGAGGGCGGTCTTGGCTTTACTCGTGGAGGATTAGTAAATCCCTGTTGTTTTCATGGTGAACCGAAGCCAGGGGCGATCGCGTTATCCTTTGAAAGCTATGGTTTGCAGTCATGACTCTTACCTCTACTTCACAAAAACTGCACCGTTTTGCTAGGTTATTTGAGTATCTAGTGAATTGGCATTGCCAATAATTCTTACATGACGATCGGTCTTAAGAACATCAAAGCGCAGCAACATACTGTTGTACAGAAAATTTTTGACCTAGCCTCAAGCCCAACGCCAAATGCTGCTCAGATGCAGGAACTGCTTCAAACTTTGATGAAAATCGTAACGACAATAGAAAAGATTTGCTCCGATCGACAAACAACCCCAGCAAACCTCACAAGTTCTTCCCGTCAAATCTACTCGTGGATGAAGTTTTTAACCGATGAACGAAACCTGCAACTCCACGTACAAGCAACCCATCGGTTGCAGCACATTGCTCAACAAACATATAGCGCACGCGGTCGGGATTCGATTAAAGTCATTGTTGAGATAACCAATTTGGCAGGGTTGTACAGAAGCAAAATAGGAGAATACTTTGCTACTCTGATTGTCAGTGAAGGATTTATCAATGCACCAGATGAGGTTTTACAAGTTTTGGTGCAAGCAGCTTTGTTTGGTAACAGTCGTAACACAACACGAGCGATGAAGGATTTTGCTAGTTCTGAAGAATACAGTGATATTCTGATGGAGCTAGATTTGATTGTGGAAGCGATCGCAGAAACTCCTACGGGAACACACTACAATCTAGATAAATTATTTGACAAAATCAATGAGGAGTATTTTGCTGCCAAGCTTGTCAAACCACGTTTAACTTGGAGCAAAATTCATACCTACAGGAAGTTTGCTCATTACGAACCCGCGAGAGATAGAGTAGTCATGAGTATAACCCTAGATGACGATCGCATTCCTGAATTTGTCGTCGAGTTTGTCTTGTATCACGAATTGCTGCACAAGTACCACGGGACAAAACTCGTTAACGGTAGGCGCATGGTTCACACATCAGAGTTTCGCACGAGCGAACGCAAGTTTAGATTGTACCAAGAAGCTGAGGAATGGCTGAAGAAGATTGCGTCAATTGCCACCTAAGATACCCGACTTTTTCAAAACGGGTATTTATAAATATTCAAGCGATCGTGCGATCGTCTCAATTCGCATTTGCTACCCTAGATATGGATAGTTTGGCACTGCTAGTAGCGAACGCAATAACGTAAAAATCTCTCTGGCAGAGCTTATGTATAAACAGTAACATAAAAATAGCGTTATGACAAATTTTGATAGCAGGGCAAGACGTACTTACAGCCAGGAAGATGTTCAGAAAATACTCAATTTAGCGATCGCTCGTCAAGCGGATGACAAAGAGAAAGAATTTTCCTACGAACAACTGCAAGAAATTGCGTCTGAGTTAGAAATTTCTCCTGATTCTTTGCAACAAGCTGAACGCGACTGGTTAGATGCACAAGGGGAAATGCAACAAAGACAAGCCTTTAACCTCCACCGTCAAGGAAAATTTAAAAAGCGTTTTGGCAATTATGCAATTCTTAATATTTTTTTCATATCCTTGGATCTGATAAGTGTTCCAGGGCTTTCTTGGTCTTTGTATATTTTACTGGGCTGCGGGCTAGCTGTGGGACTGGACGCTTGGAATACCTTTCTAGCTCAAGGTGAAGAATACGAAAAAGCTTTCCAACGGTGGCGTCGCAACCACCAAGTGAAAAAATTCTTTAATTCAGTTGTTAATAGGTGGTTGAGGGCGGTTAGTAGCTGATACACTGTTTTATAAAGCTGCTTTAACATACTCCGATTGAGATTTTGCTTCTACCTAGAGTAGAAAAAGCAGCATTGCATTTCATTATTGGATGGATTGGATTGCTAAAGTTCAAACAGTTCAAATCCCCAATCCCCAATCGATATTACCAACTCGCTACAGCTTCCTTAACGGCGTCTTGTGCTTTTGCCAAAGAAGCTTGACGAGCATCTTCACCCGCCCCAAGGTTTTGCACGTTGATGAATGTAATGTCTGTAATTCCAAGAAATCCGAAAATTGCTCTTAAGAAAGGTTCTTGATAGTCGTATGGTGCAGCAGGGCTTCCAGGTGAAAAGTCGCCACCTCTGGCTGTTACAATCAGCATCTTTTTGCCTTCAACTAACCCTTTAAAACCACCATTAGCATCAACAGCAAAGGTACGACCAGCACGCACGATCTGGTCAATATAGGCTTTGAAGATAGAGGGAATATTAAAGTTATACATTGGCACGCCAAACACATAACGGTCAGCAGCCAAAAACTCATCTACCAAGAGATCGGATACTTCAATGGCTTTCACAAGTTCGGGTGTGCGAGCATCTGGCGGAGTAAAAGCTGACGCAATCCATGCTTCGTCTACATGAGGTACGGGATTGTGACCTAAATCCCGGTAAGTTACTGTATCCCCTGGATAGGTGTTTTTCCAAGCTGAGACAAACTCAGTCGCAAACTTGCGCGAAAAGGAACGTTCTCCACGAGGACTTGAGTCAATATGTAAGATATGCGCCATAGTGAAGTATAAAGTATGAAAGATAGGAGTTTTTCCGTATTAACTTTAAGCTATGTAAAGTTACTATGGAAAGTAGGCACTTAAAAGTAAGCTACTTACCAAAAAGAAACTGCGAGGTATAGATGGAAGCTAAAGCGGAAAACCACAGCAGGTTAACTTGTGAAGTGGAAACCACTCTTAGAGTCATTGGTGGACGCTGGAAAGTTTTGATTATTCGAGAATTGATGCTAGGTGTCAAACGCTTTGGCGAATTACAACGGGCTTTAGATGGAATTACTCAAAAAATGCTAACTCAGCAACTTCGGGAGATGGAAGAGGATGGAATTATCTCTCGCAAAGTTTATCCGCAAATTCCTCCCAAAGTAGAATATTCTTTAACTCCTCTGGGTGAAAGTCTGCAACCAATTCTTTATGCGATGCATGAATGGGGTGTCAAACATCTTTCTCAAGTCAACTTGACTCGCGAAGCGTAAGCTGAAAGAGCGCTTATCGCCACTAGCTCCGCCCTAAAGATTCATCAGCTATTGTTTTGCAAATACTCAATCGCCGCCTCTATTTTTGAAGGATAACCTTCAGAAAATCGTTCAAACCAAAGACCTTCAGGTGAATATGGATCTAGTTTATCCAGCCAATCCTGAGCTTGCTTTTTTAAAGTTTCTATCTTTTTAGCTTCGATTTCTAAAAGCTGAATTTGCTCTTGTTGTATCTGTTCCTGTCGTTCCCATTCCAAAGCTAAGTCTTTTTGCTCAAACTCAGCCTTAACTTGTTCTAGAAGATTATCAATAGGATTTGTCGCTTTTGATAGCGGTATAGCGATCGCGTTTGTAGGAACTTGCTGGCTTTGTTCTGGTTTGGGCTGTTCGTAATTCGCTATCGCGTTTGTAGGAACTTGCTGGCTTTGTTCTGGTTTGGGCTGTTCGTAATTCGCTTTTAGTTCAGCTAGTAATTTATCAATAGAATCCATATATTTAGCAACCAGTAATTGGCTATAAATGCAGGTAAATCTCCCCGCTTTCTTTAAGAATTTGGGGAGCTAACCAAGCTTAATCATTTATAGCATTCAGCAGGACTTCAGATAGACTCATATCTTCCATATCATCCATAGTAATGGTGTCGCAAATGTCAAACTTTGCACCCGCTCCTTGCAGTTCATCATCTAGAACTTTCAAAAACCGGGTTGCTTGAGCATCTTTACCCACTTGAATAAAAGAAATGGCTAATTCTTCATCCCGATCCATACGGCGAGAAGCTTCAATAATGACCTTCATAACCGCTTTGCGATCGTCCGGTTCGCCATCTGTAACGACTAAAATTGTCTCTCCATTTTCCTTTGTTTGATTGGCGCTCTTGCGTTGGAAATAATTATCAAGAGCATGTTGCAGTACGCCTGCTAAGTCCGTACTTCCTGCGGGATCGTTCTCTTGAAAAATTTGTGTCACCTTACTAGCAGTGACATTTTCATAACGCTTGAACTTTCCAGAAAAGAGATAAACAGTAATACCGTCAGGGTCAAACTGTTCGCATTTAGTTGCTAAAGCAAAGGTCGATTCTTCTGCTGTAGCCCATCGACTTTTTCCCCCTTTTTGGTCTGGGGTTGCCATACTGCCACTTTTATCGATTATCAAGGTATAATCTCGGTTTTGTAACATTTCGTAATTTGCCATAAAATTTTCTATTTATCTATCTATTTTAGAGACAAGTCAGTGGGTGCAAATAATCGTGACTCCTTTTTCTAGAAGATGTATGCGCTAAAGTGGTACTACAAGCCAAATAAGAGAGATTTTACTTTTCGTTACATACTAGAAAATTTTTCCGCTAGCACGGTTCCCAGTATCAGACTCGTAGCAGTACCACTGAGAAGTCAAAGTGTTATTCCCATCATCATTGAATTCTCCTGCTTTCACGGGGGAGACTGTACAGCAGTTGAGATATTCCTAAAAAGACAGCGTATGCACAACCCTGCATCTCTCCTATTTGTTTTAATAATTATTATCATTACATATGCTGCGCTCGGAGTGCTATGCTTTACGACCCTACGATTGCAATCTCATTAGCAACAATGCAGCCCATCGACCTGTTTAACAAGCAAAAACAAAACATAGAGGTTATGGCATCAGAAAAGCATAAAATCTCTGAGATTCTTGCTAATAACCTCTTTCTAATCAGTAATTGCATTCATTAAAACATCTGCAAGACTCATATCTTCTAAATCTTCTAGAGTCAAGGTATCGCAGATATCAAACTTCGCACCAACACTTTGCAACTGGTCATCCAAAGCTTTCAAAAACTTAGTTGCTTGGGGATCGGAACCTACTTGAATAATCGAAATTCCTAATTCTTCATCGCGATCCATCTTGCGAGTTGCATCGATGATAACTTCAAAGACTGCTTTGCGATCGTCTGGTTCGCCGTCGGTGACAATCAGAATCGTTTCTCCGTTTGGTTTTGTTTTACCCGCAGCTTTGCGTTGAAAGTAATTTTGAGTGGCATGCAGCAAAACACCCGCTAAATTGGTTGTACCTGCTGGGTCGTTTTCCATAAATATCTGAGCCACTTTAGCGGAAGTGACTTCTTCGTAACGTTTGAATTTTCCAGAAAATACGTAAACGGTAATGCCATCGGGGTCGAATTGCTCGCACTTTCTGGCTAATGCGAGTGTAGATTCTTGCGCTATATCCCATCTGCTTCTACCACCCGCTTGGTCGGGTGTAGACATGCTGCCACTTTTATCTAAGATTAAGGTGTAATCGCGATCGCTCATCATATTTGCCTTTGATTGTTGATTCATGTCTCTAGTGTAGCTAGCGTGCTTTTCCGAACCTAAGTTTGTTGCAGAAATTTTTTATTTCACGCCAAGACGCAAAGCCGCTCGGAAACACTTTGCGACTTTGCGACGAATGCGTGAGTTTTTCTTTGCTCCTTAATCGTATCCACCAAAAGAAAACAGAGTCATATCTCGATCTGTAGAATTCATCAATCCGTGAAGATTACCGGGTTTGAGCATTGTCAGGTATCCGGGACGAAACGTGCGAATTTCAAAACATCGCTCTCTTTGAGGCATTTTACACCAGTCTCCCATCACCATAAAACCTTGACCGCTGACTAAGAAAAAGATTTCTTGGTTATCTCTGTGGCGGTGTAAGCCGATACCGCATCCTGACTTCAGAATATTGAGGTCAACGTAATTGACTGCAAAGAATGGTTCGGAATCACTCCCATGATTTTTGGAATCGAAGGCGTTGAAACTCCACGGATTTAACAAGCGACCCAGTTCGTTAATTCTGTTACCATTGCGATCGATATCGCCCAATTTCTGGGATTTTCTGCCATAGTTAGACAAAAGGTTGCGGTACTCCAAAAAGCCGGGACCGCTGTGAGGGCTAGAACTGATACCAGTTTCTAAGTAATTGTCCCAACCGCGCAGAATCATGTTGAATTCGTAATGGTAGTTAGCCCCGTTTTGAGCATCCCAAGCTCGTTCGTCAAAGTCTGTCCACGCAAGTTCTACATGCAACGGTAAGATGGGGTGCATGGTATTTTTGGGGTCAATGTCCTCAACGTGTCGCCCGTTGAGTTCGCTGCGACGCACGAATGCTGACATATCGCCGTGTACTAAGTCGGTGCGAACTTGGAGTTCGAGACGCTCGATGGCTTTACGTCCTTTGGTATCTAACCGCTCGAACAAGTCACTACCGGGATAACCCCACAATTCGACTTCATAGCGATCGCTGGCTGGGTTATAAGGTACGCCGATTAAGGAAGGGGTGATGACATCTCCGACCTTAATCCAAAGTTTAATCTTTTCACCCAGCTTGCGCTCGCTTGCAACGGAAAGTTTGGAGTCGGGACCACCGCGATAAGACACTCGCAGAAACGGTACGACCGAGTCTCCCACTCTTACCAAACCGCGAACTAAGAAGGTGTCTGTACTGCGAAAATCTCTAATGTTCTGCTTTTGAAAATCTTCTTTGTTATCCTGTTGGGTAGGTTCAACGATGTCGGCTTGATTCCCAGAAGGACCGTATATGCTCAGCCATTCAAAAGGAAATAGATATTGAGCGTGCTCCATTAGGTAGAATTCCCGCTCAACCGCAAGTTGCGCCTGTTCCATCAAGTTCAGCAACTTCTGAAGTGGATTACCCTGATGGTAGTTGGGTGGATTATTGGGGTCAACTTTGACAACAGTATCGGTATTAACGATAAACATAGGAATTAAAGGTAGATTTTATACAGTGTGGTAAAGGAAAGCGACAAACTTCAGTGGTTGAGTGCTGGCGTTGCGAATACCGTGCATTCCACCACTCTTAGTGAAGACGACACTCCCGGATTTTACAGGAAGTTCTTTGAAATCTTTTTTACCCAAACCCATAACGTCACGTTCAACGGTTGGGTATTTATCTGTTGCAGGATCGTCCCCTACACGAAGGTATGCAATTCCTTCACCTTCAGTAATGTAATAAACTTCTTCCGAACCGATGTGTTGGTGAGCACCATGCTCTGCTCCAGGAGGAACGGTGACTTCATGGAAATATACCATGGAACCGCCAAGTTCTCGCTGCACGATCCAGCGCATTTCAATAATATTTTTACTTGCTGGGTCGTCACGATCCATCATAATATTGCGATATCGCACGGGTTCGATGTCTTGAGTTTGCAAGAACCAACCCCGTTGGAAATCAAGAAGATAATTTCGATCGGAAACAGTGTTTTCTGGCGCACTGGGTTCCGGGCTGCGGGGTTCTTGATGCGTGCTCGTGTAGCCGTTGTCCCAAGCAGCATTATTATCGCTGATGGGATAACCCATGGGCAAGTGGCGATCGCTCTCCCGAAAAGCTAACTCGACTTGCTTGATAGCTTTGATATCTTGCAAAGCTCCACTAAACTCCCGGACTCGCGTAATTGGTCGGTTGTAACCCATTTGGTCGAGAACCCGGTAGTCGTGGTTCGTGTTACCGGGTGCTTCAAGAGTTTCCCAAATCTCCACTTGGTAAGCATCAGTCCAATCGCAATAGTGCAGCTTGACTCTGGCTTCAGCAACGTTCTCCAAATTTTCAGGTATCACCTTAATCCAACCAATCAATTCATCTTCAACAAGCCGCTTTTTCTCCCGCGATTGTTCTATCAGGCGACTGCTCTTGTACTCTACTCGCAAGAAGTTGCACAAAAACTGACCATCTAAGTAAACTTCGCCCTTCAAAACAATGATATCTAAATAAGAGCGAACTTCTTGTACGTTATAGCGGTATCGCGAGCACCGAGTCGCATTTAGATATTGGGCGTGGTAAATGCGATCTGGGAAAGAGACAACCTTAAAAACTTCGTTCCAAGGGCTAGTGAAAATCTCGTTAAATTTTGGGTCCATTAGATTAAAGCCTCTTTAGTAATTCATCAGCTACGCGGAAGGAATTTGCTTGGATAGTCAGGGTAGGGTTAGCACTCCCTGATGTTGGCATGAAAGAACCATCAGTCACATAGAGGTTATCAAAATCCCAAGCACGGCAATTTGGGTCTAACACCGAGTCATTGCGATCGCTTCCAAAGCGTGCTCCACCCAGAATATGATTGGCAATACGTGCAATTCCATTAGGTGCTTGATACACTCCGCCATGTCCTTCAATTTGCAACTTCTCACCGTTAAGATCGGCGGAGTGTTCCAACACTTGGCGACAACAGAGTGCTATTTCATTCATTAAGAATCGGTCGTGGGAATGCCATGTCTTTCTAATAAATGCAACAGGAAGACCCCATTTATCTTTAATAGAGGGATGAAGTTCGATGCGGTTGCGCTTTAAAGGGACTTGGTTTGCCATAAAACTGACAGATAATCCTTTCCCCACCGTGTTGTCCAAGAAGTTCGCCAATCGATCGCCAACTAAATCGGTATCTTCAATAAAACCTTTCCAAAGAGTATCGAGGTCCGTACTGCGGTGAGTCCGAGCCAGCGAAACGGGTAACGCTCTGTCTGAAGTATTGTTGTAGATAGCAGCCCCAGCCCAGAGTCCCCGACTTTTGATAAACTCTTCTGTCGCACAGCAGTCGATAGCCCAGTCAGCATCCAGAGCAATTGATTTATCACTGCGCTTTGGTACGATCGCACTTGCACCGCCAAAGCAGTGAGTGAGGAAGTATTTACCAAGGAGATCGTTTTGATGAATGCGACGACCAAACTCTTGAGGGTCGTGTAACGCGGAGATTTGTAACAATCGGACTGATTCAATTGCCGAACATGCGACAATAACTAACTTGCCTTCAACAGAACGCTCTTTCCCACTCGGATCGAAATACACTACTCGATTCACTTTCGCTCCCTGACACTCCAAGCGAGCAACAAAACAATTCGGTCTGATTTCAAAGTTGGGATTGTTGGCGATCGGGCTTAACAGCGATACCCAAGTGTTGGATTTCAGCCCTAAAGGACATCCATAACGGTTGACATAGCTCGTTTTAATTGTCTCCGGATCGCTAGGAACCTTACGTCCGCTCGGTTCGTGATCGCGAGTAATCACTGCCAAAGGAGTGCGGTAGGGTAAGGCTGGTTCTTTATTTCCCGTGGTTTTGCCCAGCCATTCCATACCTATTTTTGCATAACTGCTAATAGGGTTTGGTTCTAGAGGTGGTTGATAGTTATCGCTGCTGAAAGGTTTGAGTTGGTTTTGTCGAGTCCCGTTAATACCTACCAAACGTTCGGCTTTGGCGTAGTATGGTTCCAAATCTTCATAACTAATTGCCCAATCTCTCGCTTCCGTTTGAACATCGCCGTTGGGGTCTTCCTTCAAATCCGCGCGTCCGGCGTTGAAGCTTTGCAAGCGCAAATCTAGAGGGGTAAATCTTAAAGAGACAGCACCATAGAGTTGAGTTCCACCACCAACCACTTGCGCCGTATAACCTTCAATCGTGGCAAGTTGGTTTCCATTGTCTTCATAAATATGGGGTTCATCATTAATATCAGGTTCTACGTGGCTGGAGTAAAATGCTTCACCCTTATTAGCAACATCATGCTTAATGCGTTTTGCCGGTCCATCAGCAAACAGTTCGTCGCGTTTGAAATCACTCAACCCGTCAGGATTTTGATACTGCGGTTTTAACAGCGGACCTTTTTCTAGTATGAGTACAGACTTTCCTGCTTGGACTAATGTGTGGGCGATAGGCGCACCGCCAGCACCACTTCCAATTATGACGACATCAAATTGTGTTTGCATAAAATAATACTTGTTTAACCGTGATAATCGCTATTAATACCAAGGGGTTTTTCAATGGATCTGCGCCAGTCAAAGAGGGTTGTTCCATTTTCATCGCGCAACCTTTCCGCTAGATATGCCCACCCAGCAGCACCAACATTACCGCCATATTTAGGATGAGCAAAAGCACCCGTGTAGGTGTGACGGCGTAACAATCTCAGGAAGTGAAGGGGGCTATTGTATTTGCTTTTGTCCCAACCATTGACGTTGTCCGTTGACATCTCTTTGTACAGTTCAACGTACATTTCGCGAGGCATTTCATTTGGATCTACAAAAGGATTGCGCTGTCGGAGAACGCGATCGATTTGTTCGAGGCAAATTTTGTAGTCAACGAGGTAGTGGTTTTCTTCTCGTGCCAATATATTATCGATGAAATTTGTTGCGCCAACAGATTCATCTAATTTATAGGCATAGGGGACTTGGGTCTCTGCATCTTGACGGTCTAAAGAGTTGTAATAACGGTTGACAAAGTTTTGTCCTTCTTCAGTACGAAATGGCAAAATGTGTTCTACTAACCGTCCCAAAAGGTCATATTCCCAATCATCAAAATTAAGTGGTTGAGTGCAAAAATCGGTGAAAAAGCGAGACCATTCTTTACCGTTGTCGAGAATTGTCCTTTGAGGGTTAATTGGATCGGGAATTGCTTGATTATCGATAATGAATTTGTATGTATGAACTTCACCTTTGGGTACGAGAACTGATACAGCATAATAGCTTGTAGGTTCTCCTAAAAATTTAATATTTTTTAAGGGAATGGGTTCGTAAAGATTTGCAAATGTCCCGATGACAGCAACTTGATTTGGAGATGTTCCTCCCTGTTGTTGGTAAACAAATGTAACTCGGTTTCGGTCATAATATTTCGTGGCATCTATGCCATCGCTGTAGGTGTCAACGATGGGGAAGCGCCATGACTCACTGATACGCGCTCGCACATCGTCATCTTTAAACTGACCGAAGTTATGGCGGGGGTCTGTATTTGTCCGAGCTAAAAACTTAGTGCAATGATTGAGTACGTACTGGTCATCTAGTTCTAAGATTTGAACAGACATGACTTAATAAATTCCTAATTAAATTTTATCTTTGTTTAACATTGTCAAAGAACCATAGTGGAATTTCTGGTACTCTCACAATATATGTTTTGTTTGATGCATAAAACTATAGTACAAAGATTTATGCCTTGCCTGCGTTTTTTACATCATTTATATATGGATGTTAGTAAAGTCAGCTTATGCAGTTGTTTGCATTGAAGGGGTAATTTTAAAATAAATATTAAATTTAGCCTATACATAGCAATGCTATTAGATTTATGAAATATTCCTTGTTGGGTGAGTATGGTCAGCCCTTTTGATGCAAACAAATGAACTACTTAGCAGCAGGCTGAAACCCACTCCGAGATACCGAGGCAAAAATGAGGTCTCTGTACTATTGATGCTCCTCTATTCGATCTGGCTTTGCACAACAGCATAGCGATGCGTAACACCGTTAGCATATCAAAAATAGTCAAGATTGTGCCTCAAGCAGAATATTGTTTTGCAGAATTCCTGTAACCCTTCTTGCATAAGGCTTATTTGAGCATACATTTCGGGGTTGTTTTTAGTACCAATCAATGAATGTATTGAAAGGGTTGGGTGATTATCTTTGTCCACCCCGTAGGTAAATTTAAAGCGAGCAATTTATTTCCCGTACTGACTCTTGCAACAAGGTTTGATGAATTAGCTTCATGAGTGACAATTAAAAAATCAGTAAATTTTGTCAATATTACCAAGGGTAGAAAAATACGCAAACTTAAGTTTATGTATATTTACTAGGTTTTTTACAATCAGTATGAAGATAGTCTTAAACAGATCAAGTAAAACCACGCAATTATTATTTTCAATTAAAATTATATTCTTTCAATATTCAAGAACGGAAATCAATTGGATATATAACTTGAAAGCCTTATGTAGTAATGTTTTTTGAACAAAGTTTACTAGAATTTTAAATCCATCCCAAGTTTTTATTTTTCTGATTAAATAGCTACATTCTTGTAGACAAATTTTTTAAGACGTGAGTAATATAAGTGACATAGAGCAGAAAGCGGATAACGACTCAACCTCTAGTTCCTAAATCTCTTAAAAAACTACAATAAAGGATAGCCAGCAAAGATGAAAAGCACAATTTCAAAACTATTAGGTTCTGCACTGTTAACTACTGGAATCGTTTCTGCACTCGTTACCGCACCTGCTCATGCAGCTACCCTCGCTTGCTCAACCACAGTTGCTAGTAAGGTAACAGGTACTAGTGCTTGTGAATACAGTGACACTGCGGATCAAGATTTTTTGAATACCAATCCAATGACAGTAAACTCTGAAGCGTTCTTTGATTTTACTGATTGGACGTTTGGCGGCAAAATTAATGTAGATAAAGGTTATGCAGGTAAAGGAGAGGGACAATCTGGAACTTGGGATATTTCCAGTGTTTTCCAAAATACTTGGAATGATGTCATGCTCGTCTTCAAAAGCGGTAAAGATACCACACTTACTGGTTATATGGTTCAAGACGGCGTTACATCTGGTAGCTGGGACAGCCCATTTCTTACTAATAAAAATCCTAAAGATGTCTCTCACATCAGTGTTTACTACAGAAGTGGAGCTAAACCCCCTGTAACTCAGGTTCCAGAACCCGCAACCTTAATGGGTTTGGGTTTGGTCGCAGGCGGAATGGTCATTGCTCGCCGTCGCAAATCCAACCAGTCTGCATAAAATTTGGGCAAACAGTCTTTTAGAGGATGTCTGAGAAGCCTCAAATTTTATGCACGATTCCCCCAACATTCCTTTAAAAGGATAGGAAAATATTGAGCTTATGGGATATTGGAGACTTGGCTTAGTTTTCAATAATCCCACACCTCCTTGAGGTGTGGGATTGTCAAATTTAGTAACTCTAGGGTGCGGAATGTGAGTTAAAATATTACTAGTACATGAAGGCAGAAGTCTGCTCGTCAGAGTGCAGAAGGCGCAAAGGTAGAACGTAAGCTTTTAGTTTGTTATTAATGGTTGCCTTATTTATGCCGTGCTGTACTAGTACACTAAGTTTCCAGTGCCGCGCAACTGACGTAAGGAATTGATACAATACGGACAGTCACAACTAAATAATCGAATGGCAGCGTTGCTTTCCTCCTCGGTAAAGTTCAGCATGGCGATATTCTGGTCTGATTTTCCTGTAGTAATAGTTGTTGAGCTTACAGGCGGAGCACCTGGCTTTCTTTCTGAATCTTTAATGCAAACAAGAGTATAGTTACCGTGCGGATGAGTGATGCAGGTACGACCATCGTTAGTATGCATTAATCGCTGTGTCATGCCAGCAGCATGGGCAGGATTGATGATTGCCAGTGTAGACATTAGCGACGTAAAAATTGTAGAACTGGAGAGCAAATTCAGTACAAGTTTTCTGTTCATAGGTTTTCTTGAGAGGGCGTATGACCGCTTAGATTATTCGATTCACTATCTAAAGATCAAGTGAATTTTTTCCTATAATAACTAGTTTGACAATACTCATTACAAGAAAGTTTCTATCTCCACTTATACTTATTAAATCTGAGCCTTAAAAATAAGAAAATTCTTATAAAATTTCTAAAAATAAGAAAATTCTTATTTTAAATTGAAATTAAAATTCAACCAAATTATCATCAATGTTGTCTTGTCAAATATTTTGCTGTATATTCACTTTATAAGTATTAGGATGAGCAAAGTTTGCCCACCCTAAAGACCAATCATTTTCTCACAGGTTTTACAAATTTGGGAACTTTCGATAGCTTAGTGCTGAAACCGCTGTAGGAGAACTTGTGTTCGCTGATAGCCTTGAGTATTTCCTTGCTGTTGAAACAGACTTGCAGCTTGCTGTAAATCAGCAACGGCACTGTGTTTATCTCCTAAAGCATATTGTGCCAATCCCCGGTTACCGTAAGCATCAGCTAGGTTGGGATTGATGTTCAATGCCTGGACTCGGCGATCGCTTGCTGATATTTTCCTTGTCTGAAATTGGCAAGTCCCAAATTGTAATAGCTATCTACAAACGTCGGATCGATTTTGATTGTCCGCTTAAAATCGGCGATCGCTGTTTGGATGTCTCCGAGTTGAGCATAAGCAGTTCCCCGACTGCTATAAGCATCCGCATATTTAGGGTTTAGCTGTAGCGCTCGGTCAAAATCTGTTATGGCTGATTTTAAATCTCCTAAGTAAGCTTACCCCCGGCTGAAGCTCGGGGGCATTCGTCCTTTCGCCCAGAATCGTTGGTTTTCAGTAGCCCTAAGAACTAGCGGTTGGATTCCCGTTCGGGTCTTGCAACACCAATCCTTGAACCTCGAGGCTGGCTTACATCAGAATATCCCCGTATACTGAGGTAGATACACGGAATGTTCTCAACTACATCTATCCTAAACGGCTTCAAGCATAATTTGGAGAGGTTCCCGCTATATCGATTTTTAGTAACTCTGGGGTACGGAATGTGAATTAAAATAGTATTAGGTAACAAGTGAAACCTCATGGCATACAGCGATTTTACCGTTGGTAAAGTTAAGCAGACATTTGGAATTCAGACAATTGAAGGTGTAACATTTTTCCCTGAAATTCCTCCAGTTGCACCAACTTCTACGTTATTGGAGGTATTATCAGAAAATCTTCCACTTGCGGTTGCGCTACCAAGTGAAAAAGCAAAATCTGAACTACTCATTAGCCCAATTTTGGTTGAAGTTAGAAAGTATCTCAAGCGACAAATCAGCTTATTTTCAGGGCAGGAATTTACAGTTAATCCTGAACTTGGACTATCGGGAGTGTGTGATTTTCTAATTAGTCGGTCGCCCGAACAATTAGAAGTTGAGTCTCCGGTTGTTGTGTTGGTAGAAGCGAAAAAAGCAGATATTAACAGTGGTATGGGACAATGTATGGCAGAAATGGTTGCAGTACAACAATTTAATCAGCAAGCAGGAGAAGAATCATTACCTATTTACGGTTGTGTTAGTAACGGATTATTATGGCGATTTCTCAAACTTGAACAAAAACAAATAACAGTGGATTTTAAAGATTATTCCTTAGAGCCTGTATCTGACCTGCTAGGTAAACTGGTTTGGATGTGCGGGAGTTAATAACTTATATTAATAGAAGTAATGACGACCATCTTCATTAGGCAACGCGGCTTCAGTGATGCTGAAGTAGAAAGGAGCGCGTTGGAATTTGTAAACCAACTTGAGTGAAGCTCTGACGGGTAAATCTCCTGCTGATTGCCCTGCAAAAACGCACTATAATCTGCTGCTTTGCAAAGAATCATAGTTTTCTTTGCCTAACTTCTCATATCTATAAAATATGAAAAATTAGGCAGGATAACTGTCAACTTTTAAAAATAAAAATTTTGCTGTTTTTATACCTACAACCCCACTATGTCATTTCCCTTTCCACAGGTATTTCGGTGGCTACCCTATTCTGCCGCTGCAACGACTTGTCTGGCTGTTGCCCCCGACCGCTGGCTTCGCGGTATCAGTGAGCTAAAAACCATAGAAGAATTTCTATGCATACAAAAACTTTTTTCTTGAGGAATCGGTAAGTATTACTACTCAAACTAGCGTAAAATTAAGAATATTCTCATGATATAACGATTACAATTTAGTTTTTCAGAGTTTGAAGTTGCTCGGCAATCATTCTCGGCAGTCTGTTGTTGAGACTTCTTTGAGTGCGCGATAAGCCGGGTACGGCTTGCGCCAAAGGCGATCGCAGATGTTAGATTCCATTCTCCATCTGACTCTTATCTATAAGCAATCCTTATCTATGAAATGGGTTGCTTCTAGTTCTTTCGATCTACTGTTCATTTACCTCCCTTAACTCTTTAAAGTTCATTTATCGCAATACTCCTCATCCGAGGAGAAGGAGACATTCGTGGATTTTTTGTCCAATTTTTTAATGGACTTCGTTAAGCAGTTGCAGTCCCCAACACTCAGCTTTTTGATTGGTGGTATGGTGATTGCCGCCCTCGGTAGCCAACTGCAAATTCCAGAGTCAATTTGTAAGATCATCGTCTTCATGCTGCTCACCAAAATCGGTCTGACCGGTGGTATGGCGATCCGCAATTCCAACCTAACAGAGATGGTGTTACCCGCAGCGTTTTCTGTAACATTAGGAATTCTTATTGTATTCATCGCACGCTATACATTAGCCAAGCTGCCGAAGGTCAAAACCGTGGATGCGATCGCGACCGGGGGATTGTTTGGTGCCGTGAGTGGCTCTACTATGGCTGCCGCCCTAACGCTCCTGGAAGAACAAAAAATCCAATACGAGGCATGGGCTGGCGCACTCTATCCCTTCATGGATATTCCAGCACTCGTAACTGCGATTGTGGTGGCCAACATTTATCTCAACAAGAAGAAGCGTAAAGAAGACCAGTATCTCGGCAAGCAGGCCGTTGCAGCAGGCAATTATCTCGAAAAGCCGGATTATCCCAGCAGCCGACAAGAATATCTCAGCAAGCAGCAGAGACCTGCGGATAATCGGGTCAAGATCTGGCCGATCGTGCAGGAAAGCCTCCAGGGTCCTGCCCTATCGGCAATGTTGCTCGGCGTTGCTCTTGGCCTGTTCGCCCAGCCGGAAACTGTCTATAAAAGCTTCTACGATCCCCTCTTCCGAGGATTGCTTTCGATCCTGATGCTGGTCATGGGTATGGAAGCTTGGTCAAGGATTGGCGAATTGCGTAAGGTGGCCCAGTGGTACGTCGTTTATAGCGTGGTGGCACCGCTGGTGCATGGGTTCATCGCCTTCGGTCTCGGTATGATTGCCCACTACGCTACAGGATTCAGCATGGGCGGTGTCGTGGTACTGGCCGTCATCGCCGCCTCTAGTTCAGACATCTCAGGACCACCCACGTTGCGAGCCGGTATTCCGTCGGCCAATCCCTCCGCCTACATAGGTGCCTCCACAGCCATCGGTACGCCCATTGCGATCGGCTTGGCAATACCGCTTTTCCTCGGGCTTGCCCAGGCGCTGATGGGCAGCAGCTAATCTCCAAACGGGTCGCGGTCTGTTGGCGCTCCTTTGGCTCGGCAGACCAAGTAGATTAACATACAAAATTAATATACATAGGTAAAGAGGTAACCAACATGGCCAAGCCAGCCAAAAAGCTTGTCATCGTCACGGAAAAGGTTCTGCTAAAAAAGATCGCCAATATCATCGATGAATCCGGGGCGACTGGTTATACAGTGGTGGAGACTGGCGGTAAAGGCAGTCGCAACGTGCGCTCGTCGGGACAACCCAGCGTTTCTGACACCCAGGCGAATATCAAGTTCGAGGTGCTCACCCCGGATCGGGATATGGCCGAGAATATTGCGGATCAGGTCGCAGTGAAGTTTTTCCTCGATTTTGCGGGCATGATCTATATCTGTGACGCGGAGGTACTGTACGGGCACAGTTTCTGTGGCCCAGACGGCTGTTGAATCGAGACGACGCAGACACAAAAAGCCGGGTCACGACCCCGGCTTTTTGGTAGCCGTTACTTAAAACGTTAGTCGATTTAGATGATGCCCAAGCGGAGAAGCCGAGCGTGATTCAAGATCATCTCAACACCTATTCGCCCGCGTCACTCACTGACAACTAAGCTTGTCTCGATCCAGGCAACCGCATCCAAAGCATGACCATCTTCGAGCGGTTGCCTTTGTCATAACTGCCCGCAGTTTTATGACTTCCTCAGACCCTTAATTTTCATCGTTTTAAACTCATGATTTTGTCCAACATTCTGCCTCCTTTTAGCGGGGGAATCGCCGCTCTCATGGCTCCGATACCATTCCTGGCGACTGTGGTTGCTGAGGATTCACCCATTATTCTGTCTGGCGTCTTGCTGACGCTAGTGGTGATTTATCTGGCCAGCAAGTTCGGCGCAGAAGTCGCTAGGCGCTTGGATTTTCCACCCGTCCTGGGGGAACTGGTCGCCGGTGTGATTGTCGGCGTTTCGGCGTTGCACCTGGTGATGTTTCCCGAAGGGGGGCTGTCTGCCTCTGACTCGGTGATTATGACGGTGTTGCAAGGATTGAATCAATTGACACCGGATGCGCTGACCCGAATCTTTGAGTCGCAAAGTGAAGTGATTTCGGTTCTAGCTGAAATCGGCGTGATTATTCTGCTGTTTGAAATTGGACTGGAATCCGATCTGCGGCAACTGAAGGAAGTGGGAATTCAAGCCACGGTTGTCGCCTGTGTCGGAGTCGCAGCACCTTTTGCGGCGGGCACGGCAGGGTTAATGATGCTCTTTCATGTAGCAGCAATTCCAGCGATTTTTGCGGGGGCCGCGTTAACGGCAACAAGTATCGGCATTACTTCTAAAGTGTTGTCAGAGTTAGGTCAACTCAAATCCAAAGAAGGGCAAATCATTGTTGGTGCGGCGGTGATTGATGATATCCTCGGCATTATTGTCCTGGCTGTAGTCGCCAGCTTAGCCAAAACCGGTGAGATTGATGTCGCCAATGTCATTTACTTGATTGTCGGCGCTACGGCATTCTTGATGGGATCGATTTTATTGGGGGGTGTCTTTAACAAAAGTTTTGTGGCGATCGTAGATCGGCTCAAAACTCGTGGAAATATTGTTATTCCGGCATTCATCTTCGCTTTCTTTATGGCATTTTTAGGTAACGCCATTCATCTCGAAGCGATTTTGGGTGCCTTTGCAGCGGGTTTGGTGCTCGATGAAACCGATGCCCGGAACGAGTTAGATGCATTAATCAAACCAATCGCCGATTTACTGGTACCCATCTTTTTTGTGACAGTGGGAGCGCGTGCCGACCTCGGTGTTTTGAACCCGACGGTACCGGAGAATCGAGCGGGTCTCTTGATTGCAACGTTTTTGATCGTAGTGGCGATTATCGGCAAGCTGATTGCTGGTTGGGCAGTGTTTGGACAACCCGGCATCAATCGAGTGGCGATCGGGGTTGGGATGATCCCTCGAGGTGAGGTGGGTCTAGTGTTTGCTGGCATCGGCTCAGCTAGCGGCATTTTGGATAAGCCGCTGGAGGTGTCGATTATTATCATGGTAATTTTGACAACTTTCCTGGCTCCACCTTTTTTACGGGTTGCCTTTGGTTTATCCACGAATCCCATCCCAGAATCTACCACGGCTGTAGAAACAGCAAGTGAGTAACGGTTTTACGAGATTGCGGCTGTTTACAGCATTGAAAGCAGAAAGCCCACGAGTATGTGGGTTTCTGAGTCACCCACATACGTCCTTTAGGCGTGGGACGCGAATAATGCGGGAGGCACAGCCACAGCGCATTTTCGCTCATGAATGCGCTGCACCTAAAGGTGCAGTGACACAATGTTTTCTAATCAATTCCTCCATATATTCGCTAGCACTAATTTTAGTTATTGCAGTTAGTTCTAATACTGAATACCGCATGCCTTTTATTTTGAAGTTAGCAGATTTGCTACGCGTGGCAATCACAACCTGTATGACCGCAGCACTCGCCATTGGTATGACCATTTGCACACGCTTCTCCACAGTAAGCTTTACCGTCTTTCATTAGAGCATCACTTAGAGAAACGACACAAAGGCAGGATTTGCAGGCACATTTCATCTGAGAAACAGTTGTCATAAGTTGCACCTTTCCTAGTATAAATTTATGATTTTAGAATAATAAAATAGTTAGAAAGCTATTAGGGTAATAATTTAATATTTTTTACTTAGGGAATTCCAAATAAAAAATATTCCAAAATTTCTTGTAGTGCGGGCATCCTACTCGTCATGAATATAAGGATGCTCACCCCACAAGAATGAGATTGATTGAAACTATGTAAATTAAAAGTGCAACATTAACTATAGCAATCCTCGATAACGAATAAAAACTAAGATTGCTGCCCACGATCCTAATGCGACTTTGATTGCAACCAAAATATTGAGTATAGGAATAATTCCTCCACTGATGAGTGCGCCTAATTCTCCATGCGGTAACTCTATTCCAGCTAGCGTTATAACCGATAGTACGATGAATACGAGAACAGATACTTTTTCCCATGTGGCTGCATGCCAGCGCTCATAAATATTTTGCATCCTTTCCGGTGATGAGGTAATGGCAATTAGACCGATCGCAGTTCCCCCTGCTACTCCCGCTGCAAAACCACCGCCCGGACTGAGATGCCCTCGAATTGCTAGTTCGATACTAACTAATGATGCAATGGTCGCTCCCAGACGTGCAAGGATAATAGATGGTTTGTCTGTAAACTGATAGATGGTGCAGGACGGTCTTTCATTCGCAAGCAGAAAGTAGACTCCCATAATTGAAATCGTGAATACCACGACCTCGAAGATAGTGTCATACAACCGATTTCTCAGAATAATACCCGAAACGACATTCGGTATCCCACAATCGCGTAACACTGCTTCGACAATAGAAAAATCTGGTAAGTTTGGTGCAGGATTGGGCATAACAAGGAATTTAATGAATAGTGCTATGCCTGCAGCTATGTATGCCCATTTCATATCTGCTTCTCTCCTGAATCTAGTGCATTTACATAAGTCAGAGTAGTTCCAGGTAACATGAGTTCGGCTTGTACGATTTCATAAATGCGTCTAACTCTAGTAGTAGCCCGATAGGATGGCTTTTCGCTCTGTTGCGATAGGCTCGGTACAGCTTGCGCCATGGGCAATAGCAATTGTCGAAAACAGGTCATATGAACCTCTTTGTCCATCAGTGCTTGATGCAATTGCTCTGTATTGTAATAAGTTACTAGTTCCAGACGCATATGCCGTTTCTCAAAAATTGTGCGTAACTCGTTCGTCAGTTGCCCAAAATGATTATTGGCTCGATCGTTTAGCAAATCTTTATCTGCTTCCATCGACTCACTTTCGAGCACTCCAAGACGCATAACTAACGATGAACGGACTGCAACCGCATACAGTGTAATTGCGAGCATCGTACCTACCAATGCTTCGGTCAATGCAACATCTGCTGCCCCCAGAACTGCATAAATCATTGCCGCGACTGCTCCCAATATCCCACGGGTAACTAGGGCATGGTATGGATTCACTTGAAATATAACCATTGACGCAGTTAAGGGCAGCAGGGCAACCATAACATAAATATAGATATCATTCATGATTAACCCCTTCACCAGAACAGTAAGCTAACACATAGCCCAATACTGTATTCCAGATTGCCAAGGTGATGATGGCAAGGATAAGTAAAGGCCATTTACTGGGTATTTTCAAGAGCAGCCCAAACACAATACTCATCGAGCCAAGGGTATCTGCTACTGAAAGACTGTGGAGCTTAAACAATAGCGATCGCTTGCTGAGTAAGTGGGAGGTTCCCCAAAACGAGAAGACGATCCCTACTACAATGCACGTATAACTTAATATGTCAATCATATGTTAATAATCCGATACATCATTCATACGTTTGAGTAAATGAGCTAGCAGCATCAAAGCCGCATTACCCACACTCAGGATAATGACCCCAACAACACCCACCATCCAGTCATCGCGCATGACAGATACGACCAGAATTAGGATTGATGTTTTTGAAGCGATGCTTGAAAATGCCAACATCTTCTGCCAGATATCATCATCCTTACACACCTCGTAGATAGGTATCAGCAGAGCCAGAAGCATTGCGATCGCTATCAGGTTTAGATTCATGACTTTCTTCTCCGTCGAACCTGGTGGACTTCATACCAGCCATCTTCGTGATATTTCAAGACAACAGTTTTTGGGGTAAAGGTAATTAAGAATATGTCTAGGAATATCAGACCGGGCGTGCGTCCTGATTTGACTCGTTCCATCGTTATCTCTTCGTACTTGTGCGGACGAAAGATAATTTCAAATGCCTCAATATAGGCTTGCGGAATTGCCACTAAAATCTCACCCAGCACGCGCAACCAATCTTTTAATGCTTCTGGGGTTGCGTGACGACCGGGCAATAGAAATGCTATCGTCAGACCAATGATGATGTTTGCCAAACTGAAATCGGCAGTCAGCAAAAACCATATAGCCAATCGTAATATAAGATTTAAATGCCCAACCATGCAAACCCCTTCCAAAACAGCAGGATTAAAATTAGACTCATAACACCGATGAGATGCTCGAATTCTTCAAGGACACGCGGAAGTTTGAGTTGCGAGCGCTTAAAAATTGCAAAATAAGCCAACCAGCCAATGCCGATAGTTGCCAGAGGTTTGATAATATTAGGAACAGTATACGCCTCGTAATACACAATATTAGCTAGAACTAATCCCCCAATTAATAGGATGACGGCTGCCCAAAAACCGGGTTTTACCTTTGCTTCTCCCCCACGAGGTAAAAAAATGAATTTCGCAAACGATATTGCCGTTCCAAGGGCTGCAAGATTCATAGCAATAACTTGCCAAGGAAGTAGATTCTTTGTTGTCAGCACTTTCGCCCCAAAACCAGACAATAAGGGAAAGCCAGAAATCGAGAAGCTCGCTATAACTAGGGCAATCCAAATTGGGGTAGCGATGGGTTGTTGTTGCAGTTCCTTCAAGTTTCGGCTTGGTAAAGTCCCCGCAATCAAAAAGAGTGCTGATTTCACGAGTCCGTGGGTAAGTGCGTAGAATCCACCTACAACCGGGGCAGCAAGGATAAAGCCTAGCTGTGAAATTGTATGAAATGCCAGCATCCGCTTGGTATCCTTTTCAAAGACTGCATAAAACACTCCTAAAAGTGCGGTACTTACGCCAAAGATTCTTACTATCGGGTCAACCTCTTCCACCATTAATGCACAGCGCACTAACGGGTAAACGCCAGCTTTGACCACAATTCCCGACATCATTGCTGACACTGGCGTTTCCGATTCCGAGTGAGTCAACGGCAACCACAATCCCGATACAAAAATTCCCCCTTTGGTCAAAAAGCCCAGAAAAATTAGGGCAAGTGCTTCTGGAGGGGCGTGGCGCAAACCTCCAAAACTAAACGAATGGTGCGCCTGATACACTAGCACCGCACCAATCAAATAAAAAAGCATTGCCACATTACTGACAAAGAGATAGCGCAAGCCAACCCAAATGGATCGGTTAGTGCGAGGATAGGCAATTAACAGAAACGCTGCAATACCGCTTACCTCTAATGCCACGTAGAGACTGATTAAGTCGGAACAGGCAAATGCAGCATTGATACTGCCATGCAAAATGATGGTTTGTGCGTAAAAAAAAGCTGTCCTATTGCTATGCCAACAGTAGAGGATGACGGCAGCTGTTACCAGTGCATTGGTCAAGATAAAGTAGCCGCTCAATTGGTCTACTGTTAAGATAACACCGAAATTATCCAGTAACTTTAGTGTTAGTGGCGAGCGCTGAACAAATAGCTGCAACGCATATCCTGCTGAAGCCAAAGCCACGAACACTGCCAGGTATCGGTCAAGTTTTGGGAGCAGATAAATGATAAACCCAAAAAAAAATGGTAGTGCAATCCATGCGATCGTAATAGTACTCATGGCGTATTGTTCTTCTCGATTTCGTTGCTTTCCAAGGTCGGATTATCCCGTGCCAGTTTCATAACACCAACTAGCATTAAGGCTTGAATCGAAAATCCGATTACAATTGCCGTTAATATGACTGCCTGGGGAACCGGATCGGCATATGCACCGTTGTTTTTGACGTTGGAAACAATTGGTGTGAGGAATCCATTTCTCGATGCAATCAGCACGTAATAGGCGACGACGCCCGTGCTCATCACGTCCATCGAGACGATCTTCATAACAAGGTTCTTTTTTAGGATGATGCCAAAAAATCCGCAGAGTATTGTTGCGAAAATGCATACCTCTAACACGGGAATAGGTTGTTGGGTAAGGGTTGGCTACTACTGATATGAAGTAAAAGTTAATCTTATAGAGTATTTTGACTTATTTATACCTCTGTTTTTTGCAACCACCCATCTTTTTTTTCAGGGAAAACCATTGATTTAAACCTATGCTTGGGTTTTATTTAGTGTTATTTGTTTATCCATTAAATTTCTTTGTTTCGTCTATTGACATTAAACCGAACATTCGGTACAGTAATAAAATACCGAATGCTTGGTACAAAAAAGATATCTAGCGCCTGACCGGAAGCATTTGTTTCCAAGCAATGCGATCGCTTAGGACTGCCAAAATAAAAGTTAGCTAAATGCCTGATTGCTCATAACATCAAGCTTACTTAATACTTTAAGGGTGACTTTACGAAGACCGTTAACCCTTTTTCTTGACCGAACGTTCTATCTAGATTGATAAGGAGAATTCAACAACTATGTGTGTATACCGAACAGTTCAGATTGATGGTCTCAATATTTCCTATCGCGAAGCGGGTTCGCCACAGTCTCCAACAATCCTTTTACTGCATGGCTTCCCAACTTCATCGCATATGTTTCGTAATTTGATGGATGCTTTAGCAGATCGATTCCATCTTGTTGCACCTGATTATCCAGGTTTTGGTAACAGTTCGATGCCAACAATAAATGAATTTGAATACACCTTTGACAATTTAGCTTCTGTCATTGAGAAATTTATCGAAGCATTGGGATTGAACAAGTATAGCCTCTATTTAATGGATTATGGTGCTCCCATCGGGTACAGAATTGCACGCAAATATCCAGAGCGAGTCGAAGCGCTTGTTGTTCAAAATGGCAATGCTTACGAACAAGGGCTGCGCGAGTTTTGGGAACCTCTGAAGGCTTATTGGATAGACCCGACACCAGAAAATGCTGACAAGTTAAGACAATTACTAACTTTAGATGCAACCAAATGGCAATATACTCACGGAGTTCGCAATCCTGAATCTATTAGTCCTGATAATTGGAATCTTGACCAAGCGTTACTCGATCGACCTGGGAATAATGATATCCAACTAGCGCTGTTTTACAGTTACGGTTCCAATCCACCGTTATATCCTCAATGGCAGGAATATTTTCGCAAGTATCAACCTCCAACATTAGTAGTCTGGGGTAAGAATGACTATATTTTTCCTACCGATGGTGCTTACCCTTACTTACAGGATTTGAAAAACATTGAGTTCCATTTGGTGAATACAGGGCATTTTGCCCTAGAAGAAGACGGCGAAACTATTGCTTGGCTCATTACTAACTTCCTGGCGAAACAGTTGCAACGCTTGGCTGCTTGATTGTAGCGGCTTGCAAGAGATACTATGAAGTGGAAATTAAGTCTGCATTGCATACAACCCTGATAGAGATACTCTTCAAATCCCCCTTCAAGAGGGGGATTTAGGGGGATCTAGAAAATTAGAAGGCTAAACGAGTCGTTTGAAAACACACCCACGTCAGTCTGATTTGTCTTTTGGAGATACTTACGATTCAAAAATCATCCGCATAACAATCCTCTAATTTAGATGTGAGAGTTGCAGCCCACCCAATAGCCGCACCATCAGATTTATAAAATGGTGCGGCGGGTAGATGTCCAACTGAAGCATCTAAACTAAACTGAAGTTCTGAGTACAGTTGCCATCGGTAGCTCACTCTCCATCCTACAAGATCGCCAAACTTAAGATAATCATCTTCTAGACTTTCCCAAATGCGGCTTTGTACGGCAAATCCAAAATGCCCTTTGCTGTACTTAGTCCAAAGATCGTTGATAGTTTTTAGCTCCAAACACGGAAATTGAGCAAAATCTTCTTCTCTTATCCAACCTGCTGTAACGCGGTTGGTTATTGTTCGCATCACTTTTCCAGTTTCTTCGTCTGCGTCTTTCCATTGTCCAGTTTCTAAAAGATCGCGCAGTTGAGTATAGTCGATACTATATGTTGAAGAAAATTTTTCTGACATTTGTCAAAGGTAGAAGTGCTAAGAAAGCAAAAGCCTAGTTTTTTAGAAAAACTAGGCTTTACTGTCTAAATATTATCCAGATTGATTATGCAGCGTTTGTTTGGGCTTTTTTGTAAAGTAAGTTAATAATTGAAGCTTTTTCTAAAAGTCCCACAAGCACGCCATTGTCACGGATGACAGCAAGTGCAGATAGTTTTCTTTGTTCTAGCAGTTGTACTGCATCCATTAATGACTGGTCAGATTTCACAGTAGCCAACTGTTCGATTGGTCGCATAACGTCTTTGATTTGAGTTTCTGACCACATTGCTGTTGGTATGGCTCTCAAATTATCAACAGATACTGCTCCTACAAGCTGTCCGCTGTCATCTGTCACTAGGAAGCGACTCCAGTTTTGCCAGCCCAAGATACGTTCGTCAGCAAATTCTCGTAATGTCAAATGAGCAGAAACAATTGGACTATCCGTAGTGACTGCATCAGCAGCCGTCAAACCCGTGAGTTTTTCTTGTACTCTAGCAAATTGAGCTGCGTTACCAGCATTTTGCAGTAAGAAGAAACCGACTAGCAAGTTCCAGAAGTTTGCAAAGCTACCTGATAATAAAAGCGGGAGTAAACCGGAGGCTATAGCAATCCAACCAAAGATTTGACCAACTCGGCTGGCAAAAACAACACCCTTATAAGGATTTCCCGTAATCTTCCACACAAGAGCTTTTAATATATTTCCACCATCTAGAGGTAAGCCAGGTATGAGGTTAAAGAGTGCTAGTGCTAAGTTGACAGAAGCAAGAACACCCAAAATTGCGGCTAGGGGTCCAGAAGGAGCGATCGCAATTCCAACACCTGTCAGCATACCGAATAACAGTAAGCTAACAAGAGGACCTGCAATTGCAACCCAAAAAGCCTCCGCAGGAGTTTCCGACTCTTTTTCTAAGCTTGCCAATCCACCAAATATAAAGAGCGTGATTGATTTCACATCAATTCCTTGGCGAAGCGCGACAAAGCTATGTCCCAATTCATGAGCTACAACAGAGCCAAATAATAACAGTGCTGTCAGCAACCCCAGTATGACAGCCAATGCTGCACCCAACTGCGGGAATTGTGCTGCTAATCCACTGCTATAGCTTAGAGTGACTAAGCCCAGGACAAAAAACCAAGATGGATGGATATAGAAGGGAATCCCGAAGAGGTTGCCAACGCGAATTGTGCCATTCATGTCGTTCACCTTTGATTTCAATATGGAGGTTTTGCTTTACCCCTCTTGATGTTTCTATCGTAACGAATTGTTAAGCGCTTCTCATCTTTTGAACTGTCGTGGTGTCCGTTCCTTAGAGGTGCGGTTATTACACACGATCTCCAAACTACCCATGTTATGGCTTGAGGTCAAATAAAGCTTTGGTGGTATCCATATCGATAGGCACTGAAATATGCTCGTGAACCACCATCCACCTGCCGTCAATCTTGCGATAGCAAACGGTAACACGCAACCAGTTATCGATTTTCTTACCGTTTGTTGTCGTTCCGCTCATCCGGTTGAGACTGTGGCTAAAAGCAACATCCGATCCAACAGTGATGTTTAGGTCGCGAATTTCACAGTCAATAGAGCCTTGAAAGTAAGGTAAACACTCAGACCAAATTTTTCTATAGGCCGAAATTCCTTTATGTTCCAGAGGAGGCAGAATGTCGAACAACAAAATGTCTGGAACATAGTGAGACATCAGCCCGTTAATATCCTTGGCGCGTAGTGCTTTTAGCCAATCATCTGCAAGTTGTTGGATCTGAGCTTCATCAATCGCTTTGTCCTGTTCGGTTATCATAGTAGTCTTCTCCTACGTTCAAATAAGCGCATTCACACTCGCGAATAGATTCTCATGAACCTTACATGGCATAATTTTTGATTGGTGATGGCGTTGAAGAAAGGTACTTGCAGCCGTATATTCTGTAAACTTGACTGCAACCAAGCTATTTTAAAACATATGTACTACTTCAGTAAAACTCAAGTCTCCGTTTACGAGAACAAACGTATACATTTCTTAATATGCTATAGTTATGTCTACCAATCCCCAATAACTAATGTAGAGAGTGCGTTTTCTTCTTGCCTTTGTCTTAAATAACGAATATTTACCGCAATTTATAGTTCTTTAACGTTAGACAACTCATCTTGTTTGTCATCCCTCCAACTGTCCCAATTGAGCTATGATATCGCGGTTGACTTTGATGTACCCTGGTTCGACGTGGGTAAAGTATGAATTCAACTGCTGATGGGCTTCAGGCAGTGCGTGGAAAGGAATTGATGGATACAAATGGTGTTCTGCATGAAATGACATATTCCACATGAGCGATCGCACGGGTAAAAGTGTCAGCGTTGTGCGCGTATTTGTTGTTAAGTTATTATCTAAAGTACAACCCGTATGCTCTGCCAATAAAATAAACCGCAGAATTGGCTGACCAACTATCAGCGGCAGTAACCAATAAAGAAAAAACCAAGGTTGACCAAAGATTAGAGAAACAGCAATTGCGGCTGCATAAACACCTAAGTGCAAACGAGTTGAGCGAATAACTTGGGCACGCGCCGATAAAGGAATAAATGGACAATCGTCAAGTAAACCGAATGCAATCCGAAAATGCCCTGTGACATGAGCGAACCACCAAGGCAAACCACTTATCACCAGTATGTATTCAGCCCAATTTTTGGGTGTTATATCGGTTAGTTCTGGGTCTTTACCAGGAACCCGAGTATAAAGATGATGCCACTTGTGATAGTGACAAAAAAAAGTGCTGTTGTAAAAAGAGATTACTCCCGCACACCAAGCCACAGCCTCATTCAAACGATTGTTAGCAAAAGCTGTTCTGTGAACACATTCGTGCATTGGTGCAAACATCGAAGCAATACTAAATCCATAAATGAAAAGTGCTGGGATCGTCACAAACCAATTGTAAGAGTTCGTTGCCCAGAGGTAACCACTGCATCCGATGATAGTAATATGTCCAATCAGATAAACCAGCCCAGTAGTGTTAGAGCGAGCGTTCAAAATACTTAATTCTTTTACATTCAGAATCTGCCGGGTGTTGTGCTGTTTCTCGGCTTGACTATCCAATAATTCTCTTTGAATAATTGCATCATCAGACATAATTAAAGCGTAATTAAACGGAAAATACAATAAATCTAGTATAGTACAGCACTTAGGGTTGAGTTGTTTGGTACTGCGTAATAACTTCTCTTGGTGGAACTTTATATTTAGCGCTAACCTCTAAAGAGCTTATACCAATTTTCTATGAAGATGCATAAAATTAGCCTGCGTATAGCCCTTACGGGCATAGCCTGCGGCATCGCGTAGCGTGCGCTTTGCGCTTAGGCAGGCTTTGTTTGTAGAGCCCAACATTTCTAATGTGAGGACAATATCTATGGCTCAATTAAATTTGACCTGAAATTGGGATGAGATGACTGCGTATTTTCTCACAAGTCAAATAGGATTGCTATAGATTCAAAAACAACAGTGGATATCTCATCCCTCATTGCTGTCGCTTGTATGAGGAAAGCATTAGATATTATTTGGCTACTTTATGAGTTAAAAAGTAGGAAAAGTAGTATTAGTATAGCAATGTTCTAGAATTGCCATACAAAATCTAAAATATAATAACCAACTTTTCCTACTTTTAGGACAAGCAAAAATAATCAGAATTTAATTTAGAAAAATCTTGTGCTTAAAAAAAAATTCCCCTATTCTAATGAAAAAATATACATTGATTAAAAAAAAACAGGGTTCTACCACATATGTCGTTCAAAAAAGTAATCGTTTTTGTATCAGATCTGGAATATATACCTGCTCGGCAATTTATCGGTTTGTTAGAAAATTTATCAGATGCGTTTGAGGTATGCGTTTTTCAACCGTCTGATATGCTGAGTGTTGCCACAACCTTAGAAGCAGTTGAATCGATTTTAGATGACTCAAATCCTTTAGAAGCAGTGGGAGAAGTATCTCAACCTTATGAAGCAGCTGTTATGTTTATCGTGCCAGCAGACTTATTTCAAGCGAAACAACTCACTCACTCTTTTTTGAAATTGGCTAGGGAAGTGGGAATTCAGCGCTTGGGATGGGTAGCTCCAGCTTGTCCTGAAGAGAGCAGATTGGGTAAGATTTTAGCGATGGCAGAAGCTTACGTGCGTTCTCAAGAAGCAGACACTTTGGTAGTGCGTCATGCACCCCTATTTTCCGATATCCTCATTCAGAAGCAAGAATTAAAGAACAGTTCCACTATACCGATGCCTTTGAATAATAGAGCTTTACCATGGATAGATCCGAAAGTTGTGAGTGAAGGGCTTTATAAGTGGATAACTGGACAAGTCAATAACGAGTCACCCTACGTCTTAATGGGATCGACTTATCTGACAGGAAAGGATATTGTACGGGAATTATGTGAAGTTCTTCAACAAAATGCTAACAGCCGAAAGTTTCTTGCAAAACACTTTCAATCTGTTAAGTTCGACGATAACGGGCTAGTTGATGTTGAAAAACTGTTTCCCGATCTGTTAGAGCTAGGATACAGGTACGATGGAGCGAGAACTCTCTTGGAAGAAACAGACGGAGAAAAAAGTGACGTGCTTGCTTTTGAGGAGTTAATTTCAGCACTGTGTAAGTACGGGTTGTGCGATTTTTACGATAACAAGCAGGAACTCGTGCGGTGGTTGGGTCGAGAAAGTATCTCCTTGAAAGAATGGGCTAACGAAAACCCCAACGACGTTGTTGGCGATCGCACTCCAATGGTTGAGGAACAGCCAGATCTTTTTGGAGAAACGGAAACTCCGGATTCAGTGTTTGCTCTTAAAAGTAGCGCAGGCGCTGGCTGTGGAGGTTTTTAGGTGAAT
This sequence comes from Tolypothrix bouteillei VB521301, assembly GCF_000760695.4. Taxonomy (GTDB): domain Bacteria; phylum Cyanobacteriota; class Cyanobacteriia; order Cyanobacteriales; family Nostocaceae; genus Scytonema; species Scytonema bouteillei_A. The sequence continues at coordinate 3,979,223 of NZ_JHEG04000001.1, forward strand.
CCGGTTGTCCGCGATGTTTGCACGCCTCTAGCTTTATGCCCATAACCTGAATCACGTTTTAAGACACATAGAAGGGCATTACATTCGCGGTTATGGGGATGGCACAGCCAAAGCCGAAAGCGCAGAGATTTATGTCTTACCAGCTCGAAGGGAAGCCGCACAGGCATTTTTAGCTAATGACGCATCTGCCCAGGAACGCTTAGAGCGAATTAGCAACCTAATTATCGGCTTTGAAACCCCCTATGGCATGGAATTATTGGCCACAGTTCACTGGGTAGCCACCAAAGAACGTCAACCCGCCCAAGATAGTGAGCAGGCGATACAATTAGTGCATATATGGAGCGAAAGAAAACGCACCATCTTTAAAGCAGAACATATACGCAAAGCTTGGCAGCGATTGCAACAGCAGAATTGGTTAAATTCAAATTGAAATGTGAGAGCTTAGCCAAGCTACTTCATACTTTTTACAATATTAAAAGCAGAAAGCCCACAAGGTTGAGACACGAAGTGTGACGTAGTGTTTCAACCCTCCTTCAGGGGTGGGACGGACAGATTGCTCAATTTTTACAACTCAACTAGGACTGCTATATGAGTCAATTCTGAGTTCATTACCAATGCAAATTGTTTTTCCTTCTTCGGTAATAGGTAGCCTCGTGTTGATTGCCAAGCGGTAGAAGTGGTTGAATCGCGATCGCTCTACCCATGCAGGTAAAGTTGTTCTTCGTTGTGCTACAAAGGTTTTTTGGAAGTTTGGGTAAGCCACTCCGGTTTTAGAATCACGAGTAATCACGACACAGCGCTGACAGGGGTTAATGCCCATAAACTGTACATCTCCAATCTGGAAATGAACCGTCCCCTCTGCTTCTGTAAAAAGCCGATCTTCCCAAAAAGCAGGAACACCTGAAATTTCAATATTGGAGCGAAAACGCAAACGCACTTCTTCAACATCAAGTCCGGGGTACCATGAGGCAATTGCTTCTAGTGTTGCCGTGCTAATGATGGTTGGACCGGGAGACACGGTATCATCTGGAAATCCCGCGTCGGGGTTTTGCTTGACTTCTACTGGAAAACCAAAGAATTCACCCAGCCAATATTCAAGTGCTTCACGCTCTGTCTCAACATGAAATACATTTACGCGATCTGTTTGCTGTACCCGCAAAGAAACAGTGTTGGTTTCGAGATCGAATTCAGAGCGTATGGCATGGATTCGCTCGTTACGCTTACCGTTGACAAAGCGACCCGAGCGATCGAAGATAGCAAACTCGCGATCTCGCTTCAACGCACCACTCCTGAGAACAGTTGTATTCTCAATGCCAACTTTATCCAAAGATTTGATTGGATAAATGAATAATCTTGAAACGTAAGGAATCACGTCTGTCATAAGTAACTCCTGGATTGTCTGAGAGGGAAAGAGTCGTGTCAAAGTTGATTTAGGAAGGTTGGTTCCGCGATCGCCACGATTAGTGAAAGACCAGCGATCGATTACCTTAAACTTTTGTTTTAACTTCTAAAACGAGTGTTTCCTTTTCTTGAGGATATTGAAGTGCAACAGCTAGCTTCCCTTCTTTAAAAGCTCTTTCAAAAAAGCTGCCATTATCAAAATTTTCATACCCCAACCCATCATAAAAACCTTCAGAAAATAAATTATTTCCGCCTGCAATTGCATCTAAATTTTTATTTAAACTCATCAATAATAATTGTTCTAAAGATGCTTTTGTAGGAAAAGCATTTAGTAAAGCATCGCGCAATCTGCCTCTCTGTTGACCTGTTAAATTTATCACTCTATTAACTTCCAAACATTACAAATTGCTAAATTAAAATCTTATTTACATAATAATACATTTATTGTGATTAAATCAGTAGAATTGCGAATTGAGGAGATTGCTAGCTATGCCCTCTCAGCAAATTCAGATCGGACATTTAAACTTCCACATTTTAGAAGAAGGAACCGGATTACCAGTTTTGCTTTTGCACGGATTTCCAGATTCTTCATACCTCTGGCGAAATCAGATTCCAGCACTTGTTAATGAGGGGATGCATGTTATTGCTCCAGATTTACGTGGGTTTGGTGAGTCTGATAAGCCAGCAGAGCCAGAGTTTTATAAATTGCAACTGATTGTTGAAGACGCGATCGCAATGCTGGATCGCCTGGGTATTGAGCGTACCCATGTTGTAGGTCATGACTGGGGTGCTGCGGTAAGTTGGGCGCTTGCTTCCCTTTATCCAGAGCGTGTCGATCGCCTAGTTGCTCTTTCGGTAGGACATCCGGCGACTTTCTTCAAAACTGGAATGGAGCAGCGAGAAAAGTCGTGGTATATGTTGCTGTTTCAGTTTCGCGAAATTGCTGAAGAACTCTTGACTCGCGACGATTGGAAGCTGTTTCGTGACTTGTTTAATCATCATCCAGAGATGTCTCAGTGGCTCAAAGATCTCCAACGACCGGGAGCGTTGACAGCTGCTTTGAACTGGTATCGAGCAAATGTTGCTCCTGAAGTATGGCTTCCAGAGAAATGGGCGCTCCCAAAAGTCCAAGCCTCAGTGCTGGGAGTTTGGAGCAGCAGAGATGCTTATCTAACCGAAGCTCAAATGCTCTTATCCGCTCAATACGTTTCTGGGGTGTGGAAATACGAACGAATAGAGGGCGCAAGCCACTGGATGCAGCTTGACCAACCTGAAAAAGTTAATAGTTTGCTCTTAAATTTTCTCTCAGGCTGATATTGAATAAGAATTCGATATTGCACGGCTTGTTCTATAAATTTGGAGTTTTATCTAAGATAAAGTTAGATTCCCGACTTCTGGAAGCAGTTGGGAATGCAGACACATTAGGAAAGCTTGCGGTAATAGACTAACTTGCGATCGCGTAAAATCTCTGGATGTAGAATTTTAATGATATCTGATAGCACGAGATGAGGATTGCTGATTCCACTTTCCCAGTAGTCATTACCTCCACTAGAATTAAGAAGAGCATTGTTATTGTAGAGATTACCGTTTTTGACAGCTTTAAAATCTCCATAGCGGTTGTCTTCAGCGAGTAAATCCTTTTTAGTTTTCCAATATAAACTCCCATTTAACCAATAATCGGCATTGGTAGCACGTTCAAAGACTTGTTCTAAGGATAATGGTAAACTTCCTGATGATTTTTCGTCTTTCCAGAGATAATTTGCACCTGCGTCTGCAAAATATTGAGCTACATAACTGTTCCCTCCTGGCATATACCAAGTTCCTTTTGAGTTAAATCCAACAAATACCGTTGGACGATTTTTTGCTGCTTTTGCTTTGACCGAAATTGCTTGATATTGTTTTGCAATTTCGTCAAAAATTTCTTCTGCTTTGGCTTCGCGATTAAAAAATAGGGATGTAAACTTTATCCATTCGGCTCGTCCCAATGGAGATGATTCCGTGTAATCAGCGTTAATAGCCACCTTTAAACCAGCTTCTATAAGTCTGGGATAACTATCAATGTTTGGATTTCCTACTCCATAGGTCGTTACTAAATCTGGGTTTAAGTCTAATAATTTTTCTAGGTTCAGACTATTATCAATTCCTAATTTAGCTATTTTATTAGCTTTGATTTTTTCAACAACGCTATTGGTGTTGACTGTACTTGTATCGCTGACTCCAAGAAGCTTATCTACAACTCCTAACTTATCTAAATGTGGTAAATGGGTGGTAGAAAGCGAAACGACAGTATTGATAGGAATTTGAATAGTTTGTGATTCTTTAAATCCTTTAGGAACAGGCGTACCGCATTGTACGAGAACATATTGAAATGTAGTAGCTGCCTTTTGCCATGGATTCTTTACCGTAACAATTTTATAATTTTTATAGTATTCTACTCCAAAACCTTTTGCATAATCAATAATAATTTTTTTCGGAAAGTAATCGGTGGTTTCACTGTAGTTTTTAACGCATTCTTGATGAATCTTACTATGAGATGCTGTAATTGTGTTATTACTAGGTTTATTTGAACTTTGGCAAGCTATGACAACAACAGTTATTAAGACGATTTGACAAAAAAAGATTATAGGCTTGAATCTTAAAAAATTTATATTTCTCATGTTTGTTAGATTTCAGACAAAATCATAATTCTGTACCTTCTTTACAATTGTACTGTACGGACAAATTCAATGTACGGTTAACCGTACATAACAAGGACGGTGGATTTTCACTATAAATTTAGCGGTTATCTGCACTTTTACTTTCGTAAGGAAATTTGTCAAGATAATCTTGTAGCTTGAAGGGGTTTAAATGAAAAAGAAATTTTTTACACAAATATTTCAAAGTGGTATTAGTAAAGTTTTACGCCATCCCAAATATCGGGTATTTGCAATTGTTGCTGGTTTATTCTATTTAATCAGTCCTTTAGATATTTCACCAGATGTTATCCCTATTATAGGATGGGTAGATGATGGACTGATTGCGAGTTTCGTTGTCGCGGAAGCTTCCCAAATCCTTATAGAAGAGCTAAAAAAGCGTAAAAAAGTGACTCCAGATGAATCCAAGTCTCCTCAGACAGCGACTACAATTGATGTTGAAGCTGTAAAGCTTTCATAAAAGTTATATTTTTTAATTTAATAAATAATAATGGAAATGCGATAAGTCAAAAGCTTATCGCATTTCATTTGCAAGGATTGGTTTGATTGTACGGTTATTATCAATAGAGTGTGGTGTTAAAGCCGAATAACATAACTTTTTTACAGAAATAATATAAGAATATAAAGCAAACAAACAAGTCCACGATTTCTAGTTATTCATAACACGTATGGCATTACTTCGTTACAACCCCTGGCAAGAACTGAACGCTATTCAACGCCTGTTTGAAGATACAAGAGTTCCATTTGAAAGAGATTTGGTTAAAGTTCCTGCGGCTGAACTGACTCAAACAGAGGATGCTGTTCACCTGAAGTTGGAACTTCCAGGAATCGATGCTAAAGATTTAGATATCCAAGTGACAGAAAACACTGTTTCTATCAGTGGCGAGCGCAAGTCTGAAGCCAAGACCGAAGACAAAGGTACGACACGGACTGAGTTCCACTATGGTAAGTTTCAGCGTGTAATTCCATTGAGAGTAAAAATTCAAAATACTGATGTCAAGGCAGAATATAAAGACGGTATTTTGAATCTGACTTTGCCAAAGAAAGAGGAAGAAAAGAACAAAGTTGTCAAAGTTAACCTAGAACAGCCTGCTGCTTAGTTGACTGTTTTAGCGAGAAATTTTCTTTCACGTAGATAATTATCAAGCAACCCCGGTCGCGTTAGAGTGACTGGGGTTTTTTCTTAGAACTCACGTTTAATTATTTGGATGAGTCACCTTTATTTTCAACTGCTATTAATAATGTAATTTTAGTTTACAGCAGTTTTCGAGAGAGTAAACTATAGCAGTTGTAAATGAGTTACAAACACCTCTTCCTTGTCTTCCTTGTTCGGATCTCAAGATAGGATTGCCATACACAACTGTTTGATTGCTGGCAGAAATTGAGTGCGCGATCGCATGAGGAAGTTTTCTTTTCTATCAAAGTCTTCTCATAATTTGTTCGGCAATTGCAGGCATAAAGCGTTGAAGCACGAATAACAATTTTGTTTTGCCAATCCGCATTTCATAACGATTTTGAACAAAGTTACTCCAGAACTCTTCGACTAAAACTTCTGGAGAAATCTTATCACGTCCTCGCCCTTGTGTCATTGCTGTGTCTACCATCGGCGCAATAATCTCAAATACGCGAACGGAAGTCCCTTCAAGCTGCCATCGTAAGGTTTTGGTGAAACTGTGAAGTGCTGCTTTACTGGCGCAATAAATCGGAGCGCTTTGTTTGGGTACAATTCCCAACCCTGATGAAACGTTAATAATGGCAGCAGATGGTTGACTCAGAAGTTGTGGGAGAAAGAGTTTTGTCAGATACAGAGGGCTAATTAAGTTAATGTCAAGTTCTGTTTCAATAAGATCGTATCCAATCCCAGGATCGGCAAAGTTATAGTTGTACTGAATGCCAGCATTGTTAATGAGAACGTTTACATCAGGGTAGCGAGATGCCAAATTACGGAGTGCTTGGCGATCGCGCATATCTGTCAGATCGACTGTAACTGTTGGTAACTGGCTTTTCACCGCTTCAGCTTTCTTAGCGTTGGTTCCCGTGACAATGACGGTATTGCCTTGACGCAGAAATCGTTTAGCAAGAGCTAAACCAATCCCTGATGTACCACCTGTAATTAAAACAGTATTGTGAGTGGTCTTCACAAATGACTCCGCTCGTAACGTCTTTTAGGCAATCCTAAATTGATACTGGCTAAAACTCATTAACATAAGTTAATGCGATTTCAGTTGAGCGCGAATTCGACTCAGGCTAACAGGGGTTATCCCCAAATAGGAGGCGATATAGTGTTGTTTAAGGCGAGCGTCCAAACCAGGATACTCGGCTAAAAAGCTCAAATATCGAGTTTTAGCATCATCTAGCAGCAACGAACTTTCACGCTTTTCTTTTTTGACAAATAATGCCTCTGCTATTTTACAATTGACCGTTTGCCAGCAAGGGTGTGCTTCCGAAAGCGATCGATAAGCCGAGTAGTTTGCAACAAGTAACTTTGAATCTTCTAATGCCTCAATAAAGAGTCGTGAGGGTTGTGTTAGTAACAATGCACTATAAGATCCAACAAAATCATTCTCAGTACAAAATGATTTTGTAAATTCATTCCCATTATCATCAACGTAATACAGGCGTAAAATCCCGGATAGTATAAATCCAATGGTTTGCGGTATATCACCTGCACGAATGAAAAATTCTTTGCGTTGCAAAACCTGAGTTTGAAAGAGGTTAATCACTTTCGTTTCTTCATCTTCAGGAAGAGGGGTTAGCGATCGTAAGACTGAGACAAATGGAGTTTTCTCGTGAATCAGCATATTAAAAATGCCACACAGTGGAGGACAAGTACTTCAAATTTCCAATGTGAGAGCGTTTTAAGCGCAATCTCATAGAGAATTGGTATAACTCAGTTATGCGATCGCTCAAACAATAACTGCAACCCCTGATTCTACGCCTTGAGATGAAGGTATTTCCAAGCGGAGCCTGGAAACGAGTGAGAGGTTCGATCCATCATCAAGCAGTTGTATCCAAAAAAAAGCAGTCACAGGACTCATGTCAAGTGACCGTGATGTACTACAAAAGAACGTTGTTAAAAGGGTGAAGGATAAACTATGAAGTATGAAAGATAAATTTTTCATCCTTTATCCTTCATACTTCGTCTTTTTTTAGCCTAAGGGCTAGGTGCAGATGCGATCGCACTGCTGTTATCGGAATAGAAGAGTTTATCGTAAGTCTTGCGACCGCCTTCAGTTAACTCACCTGTCAGTGGTTCAAACGCACCACCAAATTTGCCAATTAAAGAATTCACTAGATTATCAGCACTATCCTTAATTCCCAGTGACAAGACCAAATTATCTAACTTGCCAAGGAAGTCGCCTGCAGCGGTAGAGGATTTGTCAATAATAACAGACCAGTTGCCATTTCCAATCACAAGGCTGTTGCTGGTGAAGACCCGATTGCCATTACCAATAATTGTGTTGTTGCTACCGAAGTCCCAGTTACCGTTACCAATGGTGGTATTGTTATTTCCGAAGTGCCAGTTACCGTTACCCAAGGTGTTGTTGTTAGCTGTGGACTCCCAGTACCAGTTACCATTCCCCAAAGTTCTGTTGTTCTGGCTGGAGTCTAAATACCAGTTACCATTACCAATCGTTGCGTTGTCTTTGGTGAAATCCCAATTCCAGTTGGCATTACCGATGCTGGCATTGGATGTCCCATAATTCCAGTTAGAATTACCGATAACTGCGCTGTCACTGCCAAAGTCTTTGTTACCGTAACCAATAGGTATGCTGCCATCAGGAGTGTTAAAAATGTTGTCAGTACCACTAAAGGGTAACAAACCGCCAAGAACGGTGTACAAAATATCGGAAGGTGGTTGAACAGCCTGAGAACCGCTACCACCAGCCAAATTGGTATAAGGATCTGCGCCACCACCAGCAAGTTCATTGACAGTATTGATACTGGTATTAGCGCTGAGTATGTCATTCTTATAGAGCGTCAACAAATCTGAAGGGGACTTTAGAGGTGTGTTATTAGTGCTAAAAAGTCCTTTGCCAACAGCAGAATTGACTGTTTTTGTAAAGTTTAACAAACCATCTTGAACAATTCTGAGAGTCTCAGAAGACGATTTGCCACTCCCCCCAGACGATAAGCTGTCACCAAAAACAACTTGTGTGATATCGAAAGATGGCTGTTGAGAGATGCTACCACCAGTACCTGAAGTTCCAGCACCAGCACTGGAAAATGGGTTGCTAGAGTCACCAGGTAAGGTTTGTGCGTATACAGTTGTTAAGAAATTTGATGCTGATTCAGGTATGGGGAAGTTTACACCATATACCTGCTTTAAGAAATCGAGCGCTGGAGCATTAGTACTGCCAAAGGGGTTATTTCCACCAGCAAAGGGGTTTTCACCAGTTGAAGAACTAGTAATGCCACTCTCAGAAAGTTTGTTGCTGAGTTTAACGATAACAGAGTCAACGAGTTCCTCTGTAGTATAATTTATTACTTTTGAAAATCTCTCTGGTGTGGTTTCTTGACCGATAATCCATTGATTATCACCAACTACCGTATTGCCAAGACTTGCATAAGCGTAGCCGCCACCACCTGCATATGGATTGTTTTCAGCACCAGCAAAAGAATTATTGCTAGTACTCGAACTCCAAGTGCTGCCACTATTGGTACTATTCCCAAAAGTGGTGGGGAGTGAACCACTAGAAGTGCTTGAAGATGTACCGTAAGTTACGCTATCAGTCAAGGGCTCGCCAGTTGTGAAAATATCAGCAGTAGAAGTCGCCATTTACAACAATCCTCCTAATTTTTGGAACCAAAATCTCGTAGAATATAAAAGATAAAAAGTCGAGCCTGCTTATCAATTAGCTCTGACAGTTTTTTGAGGGCAGGCATTATTGGCTAGTAGCTCTTGAAAGCTTGTTGGGTGACCCTAAAATGGGTTTAACCCAGCATTTTCTATTTCAATTAAGAATTTGAACTGATGGAGCGCGATCGCGCTTAATTTGTTGATAAATTTACTGGTCGTGTAATATCACCATGCATTCCTATTTTGATTTTTGAACTAGACTTGTAGCCATGTAGGCGGCGTTCCCGCCCTACAGTACTGAAAACTTTTCATCAATCATTTATGATTCCTATAGTGAAGATAGATGCTATCTATAGCGCTCATTGTGACTTTCTTGGAACTGCAATCCACAGCAGTTAATTAAGAATTTAAGCAATTGTAAGACAAACAGCAATAAGTTATTTTTCGATACGCTTGTCTATTTTTTAGATATTCTTATTGCTTTTTTATTTAAATATAAAAAATTAGCTGCAAGAACAATATAAAACAAAAGAAAATTTTTATTTAACTCGAACGTTTTTATGGTATTGTCAACCAAATAAAACCACACAAATATCTAAAAAGATAGGTTTGCCTCAGACGCCAACAAAAGAACTGATGTGTAACGTCTAAAAGCAAACCTAATAAAATAACTTTCTTCTTTTGTTTCTGGAGCGATTGTTAAATCGCGAGCTAGTAAATTGTGGCTTTAACAAAAAGGCAGCCCCGATCGAGGGCAGATGGCAGCTATGTATATGCCCTCGTACTTCTCACTTGTCGAAAGGGAGCACTCGTGTTTAAGTCCCCCACCATAATCTTCGATCTTGCGTGGCAAGCAATTGGTGAGTCCAAAGAAAGTAGGCGGGTCTCCCGCGCCCTGGGGACTGGCGAACAAGGGAGGGTGGTGGGTTGAAGCCCCCACCATATTGCATACCTTCTGCCCTCTGCCTCCTGCCCTCTGCCTTCTTCACTTACAATACAGTTCAGTTGACAAGATCTTATCCTTGAAGATCCCCCCTACTTCCCCGCTTGAAAGGCTAGGGTGGTGTACACAAGTCTTCTAAAGTGTATTCTTGCGGTTTCGATCCCCCCTAACCCCCCTTAAAAAAGGGGGGAACTTCATTCCAATTCTCCCTTTTCACGATGTTTCATCTCTTTTCTAGAGATTTGTGTACACCGTAGGCTTGAAAGGGGGGCTAAACGGGATCGAGCCTTATCTGAACGGTATTGGCTTTCATTAGAAGATCTCAGACAATCGTGTTGGTATTGCTACCACCCACTAATGGGCTGTTAGTAGCTTGAAGCTGATTGATATTGCTACTGTATGCGATGATGTCATTCTGCAAGAGTTTAAAGACATCAGCAGCAGATTGTGGAAGCCGATCGTTACCGCCAATACCAGAATTCTGGTTGACAGTATTGTAAAAGCTTGTGATATCAGCTTCGAGCGACTTCAAAACGTCATTAGGAGATTGCAAGGGAACCACGCTACCACTCGTGGTTACCGGGCTGTCAGTACCAGGTACATTACTACTAGTAGTAACTGTGTTGCTACCAAGAACTCCACGACCAGTACTGTTTAAATAGTTTACAAACTCAACGACTGGTGTCAGAGCTAAGTCACTATTTGTGACTGCGTTACCGCTTCTATACTGATTCACAATGTCCGTGAAGGTTGAGATGTTGTTCTGAATGCGGTTTAAAACATCACCAGATAATTGAGGAAACACACTATTGCTACTAGCATTGGTGTTAATATCTGAAGCCGTTGTCATAAACAAAAATCCTCCTATTGTTAGAACCAAAATTTTTCTCGATTAGAGAAAATTTTCTTGGCTGGGTTTATGACTTTCTTCTTCGGTCTCTTTGGCGAAGCCTTATTAACAGCTAGTAGCTAGTGGAATCATGTTGGGTTTTTCAGTAAGCGATCGAACCCAACATTTTTGTATCCATTTGTAATCTTAGATAAATGAGTTAGTACCACCACCAAATAGAGTATCAGCACCACTGAGGGAATTACTTCCATCAGTTAATAGGTTATTACTAGCAAATGGGCTTACTATTTCTTGGTACTGCCCAATATTCCCACCAATGATTGACACCTGACCCTGAATGTATGCTTTGGCATCATCAGATAAATAATCAGGAAGATTTAAATCTCCACCGTTAACGATCGCAAGGAATTCTTCTTGTGTTGGGTAACTAGAAGTTACACTATTACCCCCAACGGATTCGTTAAAGGTAGTAGAAGAACCTTCAAGACTGCCATTCAAGATATCTGATTGATTTGTAATGCTATCTAGTCCAGAAACTTCAGCTGTTGGAATAATAACGTTCTCTTCAGGAGAAGTAACAGCTTCAGTAACTAACACTGGCTCTTCTGCAACAGTTGAAGCTGGTGTGTTATTTGTCAAAGAAGTCACCAATCCGCTAACTGTAGAGCTTATTCCATCTGCTATCGAGCTAGTATCACCACTGTTTATTTGTGCAGTAACAAAGTTACTTAACTCAGCACGAGTTGTATCTATTTGATTTGCTTGTGGATTCGATGCAAAAGGACTATCAGCTTGGGTACTGTCACCACCGCCAAATCCATCTTGGTTACTACTACTAAATCCGCCTTGGCTACTGCTGTTAGATCCATTGCTAGATAGCGTAACTTGGTTGCCTATACTGCTACCAAAACCAGGGTCAAATGGATTGTAACCGCCAAAAGAAAGCCCTTCTGTGCTACCTGTTGAAGTACCACCACTAGACGGGCTGCCACCACCTGGTGGTTGATTGAATGGGTTTAGCGTGCTAGTGTCAATGCTAGTGTTGGCGTCAGGAGTACCACCACCGGGAGGAAATGCGTTATAAATTGCTTGGTCAATGTTATATCTGATTTGATCGAAAGGTGAAACTGGTGTACCACCACCAGCAAATTGGTTACCACCCTCACTACTAGATTGAGTACCGCCATTACCAGGAAAGTTTGGTAAATTCTCAGTACCCACAGCATCGCCCAAGCGACCAAATGGAGATTGTGAAAACCCAGAACTAGAAGTACTTTGGGTAGAAGTGTTTTCAGTTGCCATGAAGAAGGATTCTCCTATCTCTAAACTAGAAAGCACGGAAGCAACAGAAACCGTTACAGACGAAAATAGCCTGCTTTCTTACAGGTTTCTGCTTATTTTTATTGCTGATATTAGTAATAGACTCTGAGTTTCAAAAAGCACTCTGTATTGTTTGGACAAATACACTCACACTGGCTTTGAAATGATGTACGTTCGATCAAATCAAACTGTAAATAACGCTACTATCTATATAAAATTTAAACAAAATATTAAATAACTTCAATAAAATTTTTTTGGATATATTTATCAATTTTTTAGATACATTTTTAGATGTCAAAGTACACAAAAAACACTGCGTCCCTGGGAGCATCCAAAAGATCGCCAATAGCCCTCAGAATAGAATTCTGGGGCTATACAAACAAAGCCTGCCTACGCAGGCTTTACATAAAGTCCGCAATCTTTTACACCATAACTCCAACTTCTTTTTTAGAAGGTTTGAAAGTTTTTTCCGGAGACCAACGACCGAGAACTTTGCCAATTACTGACAATTCCTGAACCAAGCGATCGAACTTTTCAGGAGTGAGAGATTGAGGTCCATCAGAAAGAGCTTTAGCTGGGTTGGGGTGAACTTCAATCATTAAAGAATCTGTACCTGCTGCTATAGCTGCTAGCGCCATAGAGCTAACATACTCAGACTTACCAGTACCATGACTGGGATCGATCGTGATGGGTAGGTGTGTCAGCTGTCTCAAAACGGGAATAACAGATAAATCTAAGGTGTTGCGAACATATTTAGAATCAAAAGTTCTGATCCCACGCTCGCAAAGAATCACATTTGGATTTCCAGCAGCCAGTATGTATTCTGCTGCCATAAGCCACTCATCAATTGTACAAGACATTCCCCGCTTCAGCAGTACAGGCTTATCTTGAGCACCCACCTTCTTTAATAGAGAAAAGTTTTGCATATTTCGAGCGCCAACTTGTACCACATCAGCGACACGAGCGATCGCAGACAAATCGGCAGCATCCATAACTTCTGTAATGATACCCAAACCAGTTGCTTCACGAGCTGCTGCTAATAATTCTAGAGCACTCTCACCATGTCCTTGAAAAGCGTAAGGAGAAGTACGAGGTTTAAAAGCACCACCACGCAAAAACTTAGCTCCCGCCGCCTTCACCCGCTTTGCTGTCTCCACAATCATGGCTTCATTTTCAACAGAGCAAGGTCCAGCAATCAATACAATAGGATGTTGCTCGCCAAAGCATACAGAACCATTGGGTGTAGGTACAACAACTTCGCTTGGTTGTCCGTGACGAAACTCCCGGCTCGCCCGCTTAAAAGGCTTCTCAACTCGCAAAACTTGCTCGATCCAAGGGCTGCTATTTTGAATAACCATTGGGTCAAGAGTTGCAGTGTCACCAATCATTCCGAGCACAATTTTATGCTGACCGACACTTTTTTCTACAGTTACGCCCCAACTTTCACTTAACTCCTGACTGATGCGAGTAATTTCATCAGCCGGTGTATTATTCTTAATAACTACAATCATGAGTGTTTATCCTCTAAAGTTGTTAATTGCTAATTGCTAATTGCTAATGGCTAATGGCTAATGGCTAATGGCTAATGGCTAATGGCTAATGGCTAATGGCTAATTGCTAATTGTTTAAAAGCCATTAGTTATTAGCCCTCCCTTGCGCCAGTTGCCTACGGCGGGAGACCCGCCTACAGCACTGGTCTCACCGCCTGTAGCGCTGGACTCACCATCAGCCATTAGCCATTAGCCATTAGCCATCAGCCAATTACCTTAAAAATTCCGCAAGCTGTTCAAGCTTCTTCCAAGCTTCACCACTTTGCAAAACTTCTTTGGCAAGGGCAATACCTTTCCCAACTGCGTTTGCAATATCACTTGCCCCGTCATCAATTGCTTCACCTACATACAGTGCGAGCGCTGCGTTTAATGCAACAACATCTTGCTGTGCTTGTGTTCCTTTTCCTTGTAAGACCGCTTTTAAAATTTCAGCGTTTTCCTGGACTTCTCCACCTCGCAACGCCTCAGTTGGTGCAGGAGTTAAACCCAGTTCTTCAGGACCAAGGACAGCAGGAATGACAGTTCGGTCTTTAAGTACAGCCAAGTCATTTAAATCTGCTAGCCCAGCTTCATCTAACCTTTCCCGTCCGTACACTACAATTGCACGGCGAGTTCCAAGTTCTGATAAAGCTTTCGCAATTGTTTCTACTAGCAAAGGGTCACACACACCAATAATTTGCCCTGTTGGTCGCATGGGGTTAACCAGAGGACCCAACAAGTTAAAAACAGTTCGCACTTTTAGTGTTTTTCGCATAGCAGCAACTGCTTTTAGTGCTGGGTGCCACCCAGGAGCAAACAAAAATGTTACGCCGACTTCATCGACTGCGGCTTTAACTTTCTGCGGTTCGGCGCTAAGATTTATACCTAAAGCCTCTAACACATCAGCAGAACCAGTTTTACTGGACGCCGAACGATTACCGTGCTTTGCAACTTTTACCCCTGCGGCTGCAACAACAAAGGCTACGGCTGTGGAGATGTTGAAGGTTGAGGCTCCATCTCCTCCCGTTCCGCAAGTGTCAATTACGGGAAGCGATTGAGGATTGGAAATTGGGGATGGGGAAGAATCGGCTTCTCCTATCCCCCCTATTGACTGGGATTGCAGGACACCAGCCATACCTACTAACTCTTCTGTAGATACTCCTTTGGCTTGAATCGCTGCCAGTATTGCCCCAGATAACACTGGAGGAATAGTATCTGTCAGCCAACCTTCCATAAGCGCAGAGGCTTGCTCGACGGATAGCGATCGCCGATCGAGTAGTTGCTTGAGCAAAGCAGGTAGATCGAGAGATTCGGGAGTGACGGTGATATTGTCACTTACAGCTTGTGTTAAGGCTACCATATTGACTCTGGTTTTTGATGAATGCAGTCGCGTTGCGTAGAATTTTAACTTTGCAATTCTGAATGAAAAATGGCTTCCCCTCATTCCCAACCCTTCTCACAATGGGAGAAAGAAGCGGATTTTCTCATTCCCTCCCTTTAAATAAAGGTATTGTGAGGGCAAACAGACTTGTAACAGTCCAAACATCATTTCTCAATCCAAAATGCAAAATCTCAAATCTAAAATCAGTATCAAGCGGGATCGAGGACTTTAGCAACTGTTTGCACGTCCTTATCTCCCCTACCCGAACAATTAATGACTATTCGAGGGCTACCACTTAACTGCGGGCAAAGTGTTTCAAGATACGCGATCGCATGAGAGGTTTCCAAAGCAGGAATAATTCCTTCTAGCTGAGACAAACGCTGGAAAGCAGCCAAAGCCTCTGAATCAGTTACGCTATAGTACTCAGCGCGACCGAGATCCTTAAGATAACTGTGTTCTGGACCTACACCAGGATAATCCAAACCAGCGCTAATGGAATGTGCTTCCACAACCTGACCGTCGCCATCTTGCAACACGTAGCTCATAGCACCATGCAACACACCCACTCGACCCAGTGTTAAAGTAGCTGCGTGCTTTTCCGTATTAACACCTTCACCCGCTGCCTCAACTCCAATGATACGGACAGATGGTTCATTCACAAACTCAGAGAACAAACCAATGGCATTAGAACCACCGCCCACACAAGCCAACAAGATATCTGGAAGACCGCCCCATTTTTCCAAACATTGAGCGCGAGTCTCTTGACCGATAATAGCGTGAAAATCGCGTACCAACATTGGATAGGGATGAGGACCAGCAACAGAACCTAAAATGTAGTGAGTTGTTTCTACATTAGTGACCCAATCCCGAATCGCTTCAGAAGTTGCATCTTTAAGAGTTCCAGTACCAGCCTCAACGGGACACACCTCTGCTCCCATCAACTTCATCCGGAACACGTTAAGAGCTTGGCGTTGCATATCGTGAATACCCATGTATATCGCGCACTGCAACCCAAAACGAGCACATACGGTAGCCGTTGCAACTCCGTGTTGACCCGCTCCTGTTTCAGCGATAATGCGCTGCTTACCCATACGCTTTGCCAGCAACACCTGACCCAAAGCATTATTAATTTTATGAGCGCCCGTATGATTTAAATCTTCACGCTTCAAGTAAATTTGTGGACCCGTTCCATCAGGTCTAGTATAATTTGCTGTCAGACGCTCAGCAAAATATAAAGGACTGGGGCGACCCACATAATCGCGCAGTAACTCGTTTAATTCTGCTTGAAAAGTTGGATCATTGCGATATTGAGCTGCTGCTGCTTCCAATTCACTTAAAGCAGGCATTAGAGTTTCAGGTACATATTTGCCCCCGAAACGTCCAAATCTTCCCAAAGAATCAGGAACAACAGATGCTTCTGCAATGTTTTTATCTGAGATGCTTACCACTGGTGAAAGCTCCTTAGTTATTAGTTGTTAGTTATTAGTTGTTATTAGCCATCAGCCCTCCGGGTTCGCCAGTTGCCTACGGCGGGAAACCCGCCTTCAGCACTGGTCTCACCATCAGCCATTAGCCCTCCGGGTTCGCCAGTTGCCTACGGCGGGAAACCCGCCTTCAGCACTGGTCTCACCATTAGCCATTAGCCATTAGTAATGCAGGTGCGATCGCTGTTTTCAATTCTTTACAAAGTTCTTCAATTGCGTGGAGTCCTTCTTCTGGACTACCAGTTGCCAAACGTTTCACAAAAGCGCTACCAACAATAACAGCATCTGCGCCCCATTCTTTGACCTGACGCGCTTGTTCCGCGCCTGAAATACCAAAGCCAACTCCAATAGGTTTATCACTGATGCTTCGCATGGACGTTAATAAAGGCTTCACGCGGTCCTGAATTTGAGAACGTATACCTGTGACACCAGTAACACTCACAAGATAAATAAATCCTCTTGAAGATTGAGCGATCGCACCAATTCTCTCCTGAGAACTTGTAGGAGCCACAAGCAAAATAACTTCAACTCCAAATTCAGCAGCCGTATTAATTAACTCTTCTGCTTCTTCTAAAGGTAAATCTGGAACAACTAAGCCCCGCGCTCCAACATTTGCGATTTGCGCTAAAAACGACCTAATACCCCGATTTAAAATAGGATTGTAGTAGGTAAATAAAATAATAGGAGCTTGCAGGCTAGGACTTACTTCTGCAACTAATTCTAGTACTTGCTCTAGAGTAGTTCCTTTAGACAAAGCGCGAGTTGCTGCTGCTTGAATAACAGGACCATCTGCAAGGGGATCGGAATAGGGAACACCCAATTCAATAAAGTCAGCACCACTTTTATCTAATACACGCAAAGCTTCTTTTGTTGTTTCCAGGTCTGGATCTCCTGCTGTAACAAAAGGAATTAAAGCACACTGATTGCGATTTCTTAGAGATTGAAAACGTTCGGAAATAGAAGTCATTGGATTAATACACCTAATAGAGGATATTGATAATTACTAACTGCTAACTGTTAACAAGTAAGTCGGCAAAAATAACGATCGCTAGTTTGTAATTGCGATGTATACGTTCGCCACCCTTGCATACTGCAGGAACAGACAGCGCTACTACGAGTCAAATACAAAAATTTTACTTTTCGCTACACAGTTTTGTTTTTTCTCGCCGACTTACTGAGCTACTTGTTTTAAGTACTATTAGCCATTAGCCATTAGCCATTAGCTCTCCCTTGTTCGCCAGTCCCCAGGGCGCGGGAAACCCGCCTACAGGGCTGGTCTCACCATTAGCCATTAGCTATTAGCCATTAGCTATTAGCCATTAGCTATTAGCCATTAGCCATTAGCCATTAGCAAATAAACTCCGCACACCCTTCTCTACATCAGCTTGTTTTATTAAAGATTCTCCTACAAGCACAGCACGAGCCCCAACTTCAGCTACAAATGAGAGATCGGCAGGTGTATATAAGCCAGACTCACTGACAAGAGTGATACCGTAGCTTTGTAATTGCGATCGCCGTTGCTCTGCAAGTGCTTGCGTTGTTTTAATATCTAGCGTGAAATCTTCTAGGTTGCGATTGTTGATACCTATTAAACGAATGTTATCCAATTTTAGAACTCTATCTAGTTCGCCTAAGGTATGAACTTCTACTAAAGCTTTCATTCCCAAATCATGGATAACTCGCGTAAAATCCTGAATTTCTTCATCTGTCAGGATAGCTGCTATTAATAATACAGCATCTGCACCAGCCACTCGTGCGTAATAAATTTGATAAATATCAATAACAAATTCTTTACACAAAAGTGGTATTGCAACTTTTTGCCTGATATTACGCAGGTTATCAAAACTTCCTTGAAAGAACTTGGAATCCGTAAGAACGGACAAACAAGCTGCTCCTCCTCGCTCGTAAGCTTGGGCGATCGCGATCGGCTCGAAGTCAGCACGAAGCACCCCACGGCTTGGAGATGCTTTTTTGACCTCCGCAATGATGCTAGGGACGTGGGAGTTTTCCTGCAAAGCCGTCAAGAAATTTCTAACTGCGGGAGCTGTACTTAATTGTTGTTGCAAAGAAGCTAAAGGCAGTTCTTGGCGCATCTGTGCAACTTCTTGCCTTTTGTGCCACACAATTTCTTCAAGGATGTGGCGCGGACGAACACCAACAGTAGTCACTGAATAACTCATAGATGGCTGATGACGTAAGAAATGATTGGAGAGGAGGGAGGGGAGAGGGGGGAGACAAGGGAGACAGGGGAGAAATACGAGTCCTTAGCCCCCAATCCCTAAGAACTAATGACTAATGACTCTTTAGTTTGAGTATATGCACGGACTACATTCTTGATGATTGCCAGACCAACTGCTCCTGATAGGGTCATGATGGACTCTGGGTGAAACTGCACCGCAGCTATAGGAAGCGATTGATGCTCAATTGCCATGATGACATCATCGTCTGAGATGGCTGCTACCTTCAATTGCTCGGGTAACCGTTGTGGTAGGGCAAACAAGGAATGGTATCTACCAACTAAGAAGGATTGGGGTAAGGCTTTGAATAAAACCGAGTCGGGTTCGGTCACAATTACCCTTGAGGATTTACCGTGTTGGGGATAGTGAAGAACTCCGAGTTCTCCTCCAAAGGCTTCCACAATTCCCTGCAGTCCCAAGCACACTCCAAACAAGGGTATGTTGCGACGCAAACAACTTTGAACCATGTCTGGTACTTTAAAATCGCTGGGTTTACCGGGACCGGGAGATAAAACAACTAAGTCCGGACGCTCTACATCCAATAGGGATTCAGAGAAGCCATGACGTAATGTGGTTACTGTTGCTCCAGTCTGACGAATGTAGTTGGCTAGTGTATGAACAAATGAGTCTTCGTAATCTACCAGTAAAATACGCTTACCGGGTTCGATATCTGGAACGCAATCGCTCAATTTTTCTCGCGTGCAATCCTTTGATGGTATTCCTTGCTTTGCACGGCGAATCGTTTCAAATAACGCCGCACCTTTTGTCATTGTCTCTTGTTCTTCTGCAGATGGCAAGGAGTCATAGAGAACTGTTGCTCCTACTCTTACCTCGGCAATGGAATCTTGCAATCTAATGGTTCTCAAAATCAATCCTGTATTGAGATTACCATTAAAGTTGAGGTAGCCGACTGCTCCACCATACCACCGTCTGGCACTGCGCTCGTGCTGTTCGAGGAATTGCATTGCCGATCGCTTGGGTGCGCCGGTCACTGTCACCGCCCAGGTATGAGTTAGAAAGGCGTCCAAAGCATCAAACTGCGATCGCAGCAATCCTTCAACGTGATCCACTGTATGGATCAGGTGGCTGTACATTTCTATTTGACGGCGACCGATAACTTGTACCGAACCCGGTTCGCAAATCCGCGATTTGTCATTGCGATCCACGTCAGTACACATGGTCAACTCTGCTTCTTCCTTGCCTGAATTTAAGAGTTGACGAATTTGCTCGGCATCATCAAGGGCATCTTGACCCCGAGTAATAGTACCACTAATCGGGCAAGTTTCTACTCGCCGACCTTCAACCCGCACAAACATTTCTGGAGAAGCACCAATGATATACTCTCCACCAAGGTTGAAAATAAAACCATAGGGGCTGGGGTTTATATGCTGTAGAGTTTGGAAAAGCTGACTCGGTGGTTGTTCGCAGGAATCAAAAAAGCTTTGCGAAGGAACCACTTCAAACAAATCTCCACGGCGGAAGTAATCCAGTGCTACTTCTACTTGGTTTGCGTATTCTCCTGGTGCATGGTCGGAAGCTTTTGCTGGAACGAGGCGCTTACCCCTGTAATCAATTGATTCTCCTGTACGTGGAAGATCTTGAGTATTGCCTTCTGTTGTTTCAAACTCATACTGCACTCGATACGCACGTTGCAGATAGTAGTCAACAACAACCAATTCATCAGGCAAATAAAGCACTATATCCCGTTGGTCTGCAGGACGTTCCAGACGCATCGGAATTGGCTCAAACTGAAATAACAAGTCATAGCCAAATGCTCCATACAATCCTAAATGCTCGTCTTCATCGCTAGAGAAAATATGGAGGATTTCGCGAATCACGGTGAACGCAGAAGGTTGCTTGCTGCGTTCTTCTTCTGCAAACAATTGCAAAGTGGGCTTTACATATCCAGTAATATAATCGCTTTCGTGCTTGACTTCCTGAAGTTGGGAATGTCCTGCTAAACGCACCAACAATAAGGGTAGAAGCACCTGACCTCGATTGTTTAGCGCTCTTAGCGTAAAAGCTCTCTCCCGTGTTGTCAGTTCTAGCGGTGGATTGATAAATCCAATCGCCCATCTTTTGTACCGCCCCGGATACTCATAGCTGCTCTTGAGCAACCCTCCGCGTTGGGAATCCAGATAAAAGGAAATTTCATCCAAGGCTGTGTCCATCTTCACTTCAGTGATGGAGCGAGATACACCTATGCCGCCAAGAGTTTTGTAAGTGTGAGAATCAACAATCATGGGCAATTTTTTTGATGTTGAGGGAGTATTCAATTGCAGATCCAAGCAGATTGCAGGTAACCGCAGATATCACAACTTGGATGAGTTGCTAATTAGACAATTAGACATTAAAGCACAGTATATACACAGTCAATAACAGTAAATTAACCGAGAGGGAAAATTCACGTAAAAAAACGATTGTAGCAGCAAAGTTTCAAGAATTGAACTTGTTACTGTATAAGTACTGTTGCCACTTTTAAAATGGTCTCAGACAAACCAGTCACAAAAACCTGTTTTGACATCTTTAAACGTCCCTATATCTAAAAGGTTAAACTGGCGACTTCAACTGCTAACAGTTTGGATCGACAGTTTGACCTTGTGCGAGAAACTTTACAAACGAACGCTACTTGGTATGAGTTTAGCCTACTAAATGTGAAGGAATGATACATGAACATTTTTTCGTTAGATGTGTCATTTTTTTTGCTATTTACTTTTGTTTCTCAGTAAAACTCCAGAGCCTATCTCAAGGTAGTATCCTCTACCACCTTGAGTTATAAATTCTTTCTGTCCAAAGGAATATATGTAATATCTGTACAAATTTAAGTAGTTACTGAGTTACTAAAAGTATAGAAAAAATTTTTTCTCTGGTGGTTTATCTCATAAATTCTAGTGAGTCAACTGGCTCACTTCTTACCTCAAGCGGTGGCTCTACCTGGGCATATTTTAAAGGAGGTTCCACCTTGTGTCTCCAACTTAATTCTGTCGAGCAACGCTAGCCCTATCAAAATCAATAAAAAGTTCAAGAAATAATAGCGCTCCCACGTGTTTTCTCTAGGTACTTCCGTTCGTGTAGCGTAACTTTTGGGCAAGTTTGTTCGAGAGCATTGCAATTTGGCACATTGTCCTCAGAATAGAATTCTGGACGACAGGCGCTATCTCCTTACGGAGACGCTACGCGAACAACGGGGGGAACCCAGAGCAGTTGCTTCAACGGGGGGAACCCAGAGCAGTTGCTTCAACGGGGGGAACCCCCGCAACGCACTGCTCTCCGCACGGCGCTGCTCTGGGCAACGCGCTGCCTCGGCTACACAAACGCTCGTCCCTCCGGGTTCGCCCTCCGGGTTCGCCAGTCGCCAGGGCGTGGGAAACCCGCCTGCAGCGCTGGACTCACCGCCTGCGCGGACTTCATATTGAGTCCACGTAGATGGTGAGTAAGCGTCCTGCAAACTGGTTTCCTGCGCCCTCTTTGTTTGTATAGCCTCACCCTTATAGTGTGTTGGTGCAAGATATCGAGATCGCAACTCTGTATTTTCAAGGAAATTAAGGATCTTGTTGCTCCTAAACCCAATTACTGAAGATGTCGCAGAATGAGGTGACATACATCCGTTGCTTCTATTGATTCAGTCGGGAGTAAATGAGTTTGCTGGGTTATAAATAATGGTTGCTCTCCAGGAGCAACGGCTGTCGCGCCATGAGATCCGCGTACCAAAGATGCGTCTAAAGGAATAACATCCATCAAGTAGCGAAAACCAAGCTGTTTTTTCAGCAGTTTTATGCCTATTTTAAATTTGGGAAGTTTAATTTGAGGATCTAGGAAAAGTTCCACTGGATCGTAACCGGGTTTGCGATGGATATCTACTGTTCTGGCAAAATCCGGAGCACGATTGTCATCTAACCAGTAGTAGTAAGTAAACCAGGCGTTGGGTTGAGCGATCGCGACTAACTCTCCCGATCTGGAATGATTGAGATGGTATGCTGGTTTTTCTTCGTCTCCCAACACTTGGGCAACACCTTCTGTTGCTTCTAACAGCGATCGCACTTTAGGTATGTAAAATGGATCGTTGACGTAAACGTGAGCAATTTGATGGTCGGCGACAGCAAATGCTTTACTTGCTCCGGGATCGAGCAATTCCCGCCCCAGTTCTTCTCTTACACTCAGCAACCCTTGTTCTCGCAGCATTCGGTTCAAGTGAACTGGTTGGGATACAGGCGTAATGCCATATTCAGACAGCACAATAACTTGTGTCCCTTGATTTTCGTAGAACTCAATCAGATCCCGACAAACAGCATCAATTTCTTGTAAATCTTTTGCGACTTTTTTGTCTTCCGGTCCAAATTTTTGCAAGCAGTAATCTAAATGAGGTAAGTAAATGAGCGTAAGGGTGGGGTTGCACTTTTGTTCCACCCATTTAGCTGAAGAGGCTATCCACTCACTACATTGAATGGATGTATTGGGACCCCAGAAATTGAACAGAGGAAACTGACCCAGTTCGGTTTGGAGTTCGGATCGCCATTCTTGTGGATAAGTGTAAATGTCGGGCAATTTTCTACCATCAGCAGGATACATTGGTCGGGGCGTCACTGCATAGTCCACTGAAGAGTACATATTGTACCACCAGAACAAATTGGCACAAGTAAAGGATGGATTTAGCGATCGCGCCATATCCCATACTTTTGGTGCTTGAACCAGTTTATTAGACTGTCGCCAAAACTTAATCTCGCAATCGTCGTGAAAATACCAGCCATTAGCAACAATACCGTGCTCGTCAGGCATTTTTCCGGTAAGATAGGTAGCTTGTGCCGTACAGGTAACAGCAGGTAACACGGGCGAAATCGGAACGGTTTTTCCAGAGTATGCCCATTTCCGTAAAAATGGCGTATGTTCTCCCAGTAAACTAGGTGACAATCCGACTACGTTCAGAACAACAGTTTTACGCATGACTTGAAGTTAATTCCTTAACAACGCTCAAACACGGTTGAAAGTACGAAATGATTGCGTGTAGCGCAGCATTTGAATCTTATGCACTCCCTTATTTAATATTTTTTAACATTTATACTCTATTATCTAGGAAACCACAAAAGAACACAGATTTCTCTGTCTTTGCTGGGGTAATTTTTGGGTTATCTAAAAATATAACAAACACATCAAAAAATAGTTCATTTATCCTAAAATTTACATATCTTATAGTTCTATAGTAAAGGTTTATACAAAAGTGAGTCTTGATAGCGAATCGCGGTTTTTATGAGCTATGACAACGACTATCTATGCCTTACAGAAATTCAAAGCAACTTTTCTGAATTTGAGATTGTAACGACATAGATTTGAATTCTCCAAAAGAATATTTAAACCTTCAGATTTTCTCAATTCAAATTGAGATCGAGTACATCATAGCAGTTTTATTTTCCATCACTTTATTGTAGCCAAGTACTCAAGTTTGTAAAAAAAGGACAATGATGATCTCACGTTCATACGCTTTAGGATTAGCCTCAGTAGCTGTTACGTTAATTTGTTTTGGGTTGAATACAACAAAAGCTAACGCCCAAACAAGTTACGAATTTAGCGCTACTTACGATACAGTAGTCACAATCGACCCTTCTTTTAGACCAGACATAGGTATTACTAGAGCAACGATTACAGGCGAAAGTGCTGAGGCTCCATATGGGTTGAGTAATTTTCTCAGCAATACTTACGGTCGATTTGACCCAACAACTAACATTTCTTACTTTAATGCAGATGCATCTGCTTTTGGATTAGAAAATCAGCCAATTCTTGGCGATCGATATTATGGTGGTAGCAATGAATTATATGGAACTGCGAACGACCAAGCTAAATTTGATTTTGTTAACGGTACGGTACAGGGTGGTGGAACTATCACTTTGACTGGTGGTGAGGGTATATTCAAAAATGCAGTTGGTCAAATAACCTTTACCCAAAATGACAGATTAACCAGTACGGATTTGACTGCGCCTTTTAAAGGCAAAGCTCTACTGAAGTTTTCGATACAGACTCCCAAAGCCGTTCCCGAACCAAATACAACGGCTGGGGTAATTGGTATGGGATTTGTTGGCTTGAGTTACTTGTTAGGTAAATACTCTCGAAAGTTGAAGTTCCGGAATTAAAACCCAGTTATAGCCCTGACAACTTCTCTTAAGTTAAAGATTTTGCAGCCATGCTTTGCATATCTCGTTTTCAGGGTCTGCATACTCCCTCTCGTTCCCAGCCACAGCCTGGGAACGAGAGGGAGTATCGTGCAGCATATTTTTAAAACCCTACACCATGCCAACCAGTTATGAAAGCAACTAACAGTCTACCAGACGGTCCGAGGATGCCTGTTTTTCTACGATGGATGAAATTTATTTTTCAGCCGTTGGAATATGTAGAAGATTTTGCCAAAACCTATGGAGACAACTTTACCATTTGGGGTCGCGATAATTCCCACAAAGTCTACTTCAGCCATCCTCAGGCATTACAACAAATTTTTACAGCTGATTCCACTCAGTTAGAAGCTGGTAAGGGAAACACGATCTTAAAATTTCTGGTGGGTGCAAATTCACTGCTTTTACTGGATGGTAACTCTCATCAACGCCAACGCCAACTATTAGCCCCTCCCTTTCATGGAGACAGAATGCGAGCTTATGGTATGGCGATCGCTGAAATTACAGAACAAGTTAGCAAAACTTGGGAGAATGGCAAGCCGTTTAGCATTCACCTGTCAATGCAAGAAATTACCTTGCGCGTTATTTTACGAGTCGTGTTTGGCTTTGATGAGGGGTCTCGTTTGGAACAAATGAGATATTTACTGGCTTCACTGCTCAATTCTATGGATTCTCCCTTAATGTTTGCAGCTTTATTTTTAAAGTTTTTACAGCAAGATTTAGGCGCTTGGAGTCCCTGGGGTCGAGTTGTGAACTTGTTGCAACAAATTGATGAAATGATTTACGGGCTAATTCGGGAGCGCAGAGCAGAATCCAACCAAAGTCGAGAAGATGTCCTCAGTTTGATGATGCACGCACGCGATATAAACGGGGAAACAATGACAGATGAGGAACTACGCGATGAGTTAATGACACTCTTAGTCGCCGGTCATGAAACGACAGCCGCAGCATTGACATGGGCATTTTACTGGATTGATAAATTACCGGAAGTACGTGAAAAATTGCAGAGGGAACTGGATACCGTTAGTCACAACCCCGATCTAAGTACTATTGCTAAATTGCCTTATTTAACGGCAGTATGTCAAGAAACTTTGCGGATTTATCCCGTCGCAATTACTGCTTCTCCTCGCATTGTGCGATCGCCTATCGAAATTATGGGTTACAATTTGCCAGTAGGAACAATTATTTTTCCAAGTGTTTACTTAGCGCATCATCGGGAAGAAGTTTATCCACAATCCAAGCAATTCAAACCAGAACGCTTTTTGGAGAGGCAATTTTCTCCATATGAGTATTTGCCATTTGGTGGTGGTACTCATCGTTGTATTGGTATGGCATTTGCTTTGTATGAAATGAAACTGGTATTGGCCACAATTCTATCGCAGTTTCAGCTATCCTCAGCTAACAAGCATCCCGCACGTCCCGTGCGTCGCGGTTTGACTTTAGTCCCATCAGAAGGTATGCAAATGGTTGCAACACCCATTGAGAAGCGTGTTAAGACTTTGGCAAATCTATAATAGTGGTCTGTCCCATTAATTTTGATAGGCTGCCACCTCGTTCCCAGGCTCAGCCTGGGAACGAGATAAAAACGTTTCACTCCTCAAAACTTTTGGGACAGACCACTACCTACCAACACATTTCTATTGTTTCCTACCATTTTTGACAATACCCATTCATACTCCCTTTGAAGTGATGCTGGTAAATCCAACTTCATTTCTTTTGGCAATACTTCCCAGGTGTATGTTTCTATTTCAAGGTGGTCACAAGCATGATTTTCTTGTAACAGTTCTAATACTGTGGTTATATCATCCTGAGTGGATTGAAATAGCTGATAATCTCTAATAAAAATGGGAACGTGAAAATGAATGCGCCACTCAGAAGCTGTCGTGCTTTCTAAATCCGGTAAAGCTTGTTCTAAATCTTGATAGTGACGCAGTTTGCCATAGCTCTCTCTTGCAATAACTTGGTGTAAATATGTAGATTCAGCAAAAGGTAGCAATCGGTCTTTAATGAGGCGGCGGTGTTTTATATCTCTGGGAATTTGCACCTGTAGCGCAGCACTAATTTGAATTTTACCAACTTGAATTCCTGTAGATTGGAATTTCTGAAAAACTGCTTTTGGGTCTTCATACTCTACAGCAAAATGACAGGTATCGTAACAAACGCGGACGTGATTTAATAAATGGAGTTCTGCTGCTTCAAAAGAAATTCCTAAATGCTTGACTAAACAATCTCTACCAATAGGTAATAAGTAAGTTTGGAAATAATCAACTACTTCAGCTGCATTTTCTATCAACCCATCTGGTTCTGGTTCTAAATCCAAATGAATATTTTTTCCTGTTTCGTGTTTAATTTTTATCATTTCTGCCACTAATTCTGCTATGCGGAGAGTCGCACTACTTTTGACAGAGGCTTGAAAAAGTTGATTGCCTTTAAACCAGGGTTTGTATGATAGCGGTAATGTAGAAATACTCCCTTCTACACCTGAAGGTAAAAGTTTTGCGAGTATGTGTACTAATCTCATGGTGTAGTCCAATCGCTCTTGTTTTGACCAATCGGGTGCGTATACTTGGTCTTTGACAACTTGCCAGTGAAATCCGCCAAATGGAAAGCCATTTAAGGTAAATACATATAAGTTGTGCTCGCTTAACCACGATTGAAATTCTGTTAAATTATTTCCTTCAAGTAATTCCTGAGTTGCGACATCTGCCAATCGCAATCCAATACCAAATGGATTTTGATGGGCGGCAAAATCCCCGAATTCTTCAAGAATTCGGGGATTTGAACTAATTAGTTGTGCTTTTAAAGATGGTATGTACTGCTTTAAGTTATCAAATACTTTGTGCCACTCTTCACCTGGATGAATATTTGTACAGTATGTTAAATGAAAGTTGTTAGTTGTGGCAATTTTCATAATTTTCCCCTTTATCCTACCTGAGCTTTTTTAACTCTTTTCCAAAGTTTCTTTAACTCGTTGACTCTTACCGAACTCTGCTTAATAATTCATTTTGAAAGGCGCTAGTTTGAAAAAGACGTAGGGCGTGTTTTCAAGTGTGTTAGATCCCCTTAAATAAAAGTTTGAAAACACGCCCCAATTGCTAATCCCCAATCCAGCCTGAGGTTGGTAACGTGGAGTTATAAAACTCGCTAAGCAACCAAATTGCTTGTCGGTATAAGGAGAGATCGACTTCGTGAACTTCAATACTTTTACCAATGCCTTGTAGAAGTGTAATTGTCAGTTCGCCACCCAAGTGTTCTCGAAATTCAGTGAGCCCTCGGAACAAACAGTGAGGGTGTTCTGGTCGGTCCATGTTTGCAGCAAGCTCGGATACATATAGCTGAAAGCCTAGGGCTGTCAGTGTATTTAGTATCTGCTGCCACTCCAGGCGAGAGAGCAATCCTAAAAGATAGGAGTAAGTGCTGTCTAAAGCAATACCGATCGCAACTGCTTCTCCATGGCGTAAGCTGTAGTCTGTTAACTGCTCTAGCTTGTGTGCTACCCAATGACCAAAATCTAAGGGACGGGATGAACCCATTTCAAAGGGGTCTCCGCCTTTAGCAATATGGTTCATATGCAATTGAGCGCATCGGTAGATAACATTTTGCATGGCTTTCATATCGCGACAAGCAAGTGCAGTCGCTTGCATGCGGATGTAGTTAAAGAAGCTAGCATCTTTGATAAGTGCTACTTTCACGGCTTCTGCAATGCCAGAACGCCAATCGCGATCGTCTAAAGAAGCCAAAAAAGAAACATCATTTAAAACTGCGTAGGGAGGTGCAAAAGTTCCTAGAAAATTTTTTTTACCAAAAGCGTTGATTCCGTTCTTTACCCCCACACCAGAATCATTTTGCGCGAGTACGGTTGTGGGAACGCGAATCAGACGAACTCCCCGATGTGCTGTTGCGGCTGCATACCCAATCAAGTCTAATGCAGCGCCACCGCCAATCCCTAACAGATAAGAGTGACGACAAAGCCCCACGCTATCAATTACAGCATGAATTTGTTCGAGTAATTTGGGATTGTTTTTGGCTTCTTCCCCACCAGGAATGACAATTGGCTCTGCAACAAGCGCCATCGCATCAGCATAGCGATCGCAGTAGAGCGCTAATTGTTTGGGTAGCATGGGTCGGGAGTACAAAAACCCTGAGTCCACAACTGCCAATATTTTTTTCGGACCCGGTTCTCCATCGGTCGCGATCGTTCGCGCTAACAAAGGGTTTTTAGTGTCAAACAATCCGGTAGTAAAATGTACTGCATAGTTAAAAGTCACAGTAACACTTTGCTGAATTGGTGGTAGACTGTTTACTGTCGTTTTCTGCCTGATTTCCGTAACCATATTTTTTCCGATATTTCAATAAGCGCTGCACGATTTAGAGCTTGAGGGAAGATCTTTATTGAGTGAGAACCGTCAATCCTGACTGAATTATTGATGGTGTATATTGGAATACTATTAATGCATGCGAACGAGCAAATGTAGATTCCGCTAGAACTGTATCAGATTGAAAAAGCTGTATTTTCTTGATGTTTTTTAGAAGAATTGCTTTGATTGGGAGAACTAGTTGTTTCTTGAGCCAAAAAGCTTTGGCTGGTTTCAAATTCTTTGATTAATCCCTCTCGGTCTTTCCGAGCTACTAACATTGCCAAACGGTTATAGGTATCAGCTAGTCGGGCTATTGCTTGACATCTCTCTGGCGTTGCCAACATAATGTCCACACATAAGTTTGGATTTTGTGCAAACAATCTTTGAATGATGTCAATTTCTTGGCGATAGCTGGGGCTAGACATTAACAAGCTACGTTCTATGTCTACTTTCTCTTGTGCTAAGAAAACTCCCACGCTAAATCTTGAAAAGTGACGGGTTGCTTGAATCATCACCATCATGCGATCGTGTTCTTCAGGCGTAGAAACAATAACTTCACCCCCTCGATCTTGAACGAGTTCTAATAACCATTGAAATGATTCTTCATTTCGAGCAGGACACGCAACTACTTTTTGCCCTACAAAAGACTTGACATTGGGACCAAACATGGGGTGCAATCCCATCACCGGACCGCTGTGGTGGTCTAACATTGCTTGAACAGGTTCGACCTTCAAACTTGTAATATCACAGAGTGCTGTAGTTGGCGCAAGATATTGAGCAGCCCGCTTTATCACTTCGGTTGTTCGTGCAATAGGAACGCTAACCATAACGAGGTTTGCTGAACCAAGCAATTCATCCGCTCGATCCCAATCTTCGTTTTCTAAAATGCTGACTGTATGACCCGCGATCGCAAGTTGAGTCGTAAAAAATTTCCCCATCCTGCCACGTCCACCAATTATGGTAATCTTTTGAGGTGCGACATTGTTAGTAGAAAAACTGGAAATATTTTGCGATCGCTTGGCATAACAACTTTGTACTATATTGGTCCAAAGTGATTCCGGAATACCAGCTTCAGCAAGTAAGGAAATTGCATATGCAAGTTGTTCCTCAAGAACGGGTATTTTTGATATTTCTGAACTTGACAGGAGATCTCGCGAGAGATCCCTTGGGTTTCGATCTGTTTGTTTGAGCTTTTCTGGAATCATAAGTTCTTAGTTGTTAGTTGTTATTTGTTGATTTTTAGTAGAATAATTAACCACCAACCACTAACAAATAACCAATAACTAGTTAGTAGAAGTTAATTTTGGTAAGACATCCAAAGAAGGGGATGTAGATGTTGAAGTCACAACTTCAGCGAACAGTGCTTCATAAGCGGTTAGTGCTTGCTCAAAAGAATAATGCTCAATAGCAAATTGCCGTCCCTGCTTGCCAAGTTGTGCTACTTTTTCTGGATTTTTGTAAAGTTCTAAAACTGCAGATGCCATAGCGCGTGGTGATTCAGGCGCAATAACTATACCGCCACCACTTTTTCTAACAGCACGCGCTGCTGTTCCAGATGCGGGAACCGATGCGAGAATGGGGCGACCGGAAGCAAGTAGCAGTGGTATTTTAGAAGGCATATTGAAGGAAATGACGTTGCGTTTTTGCACCACCAATCCTAAATCGGCTGCAGCCAGCATTTCGGGAAGTTTTTCTCGTGTCACAAGTGGTATGAGTAAAACATTGTCTGCTCCACAACTGTGGCAGTATTTCCTCAATCTTTGCAGCGCTTTTGACTCACCTGCAATGATAAATACAATTTCTGGAATGTGGCGTAAGGAAGTTGCTGCCTCTATAACTGTCTCTAAACCTTGAGTGAGAGCGATGTTACCCGAGTACAGCACAACAAACTTGTCCTCTAACTGATAAGTGGCTCGAAAAACATTTCTTTGCTTTGGCAAGGGACGGATAAAATTAACATTGACCCAATTGGGAATGCAAGAAATTTTCCGTGATGGAACTCCTTTGTTTATTAAATTTTCTCTAAATCCATCCGCAATAACACTAATTCTATGACTGTACCGATAAGCAAATTTTTCCAAAGCTTCTAAGGCGCGAATCATCAATTTATTTTCAATCAATCCAACGCGTATAGCTGCTTCTGGTAAAATGTCTTGCACGTTTAATATAATCGGGCAGTTGTATATCCAACCCAGTAAAATAGCAGGAAGTGATATTAATAATGGTGGTACTGTTAAAAGAATAACATCTGGCTGCCAACCGCTAATAGCTTGCGGTAAGCTTGTAAACACAAAACTCAACTCCAGTAACAGTCTGTCTATGAGATTGGGTTTAGATTTGATTCGCAGATAACTGCGCTGGATAGTAACGCCATTTTTGAATTCTGTGACAAACCACTTGCCTTTATACTCCTCGTATATTTCGCGCTGCGGGTAGTTTGGCATTCCTGTAATTACTCTCACTTGATGCCCTTGCTTGACTAGTCCTTCTGCTAGTTCAGTCATCAGAGGAGCAATGCCAATTGGTTCTGGATGATAGTTGTAGGAGTAAATCAGAATTCTCATTTAACAGTGACCGGTGAACAGTGAGCAATGAGCAGTAGGTAGTGACCAAAATCCAAATAATTGGTCTTTGCTTAAGTAACGGCAAAGATTTTTGACAGTGTCATTGAAAGAGGTAGTAACAACAGGACGATTAACCCGTATGGCAAGCTAGCAAAACCAGCAGCTACTGTAGCATCTAATACAATTAGTGATAAAATACCCGCTCGTACAGCTATACGAATGTTTTCTGGGCTGGGTTTGCCAGTAGCATTTATAAAAGGTAGCAAGACTCGGATCGCTAGCAGTACAACAAATGGTAGTGCCGCAAGCAGGTGATAATTATTCAATAAACCCAAACCTAAAAGCCCGACAATAACCGTACTCATCAGCAGTAGCGCAATAATGCCAGTACTGACTTTACCTCCGTGTACTTCACCTCGGCTTAAGGTAGTAATCGCAGCGATGTAAACAATAGGAATTAAAGAAAGAAGCCACCATTCTCCAATCATTGATGACATTGCACTCACGCCTAGCAGTAAGTTACAGCCGCGACACAACCCCATATTAAACGGTCCAAAAACAGGGTTATGCTTTCCCCAAGCATCATACAAAAGAGCCAATACAGCGATACTACTAGCCAAAGTTACACTTAGCAAACTCACTTGCAAAGCTGCTAGGATACCTATGCATAAAAACAGGCTTCCTACGAGAATTGCCTCTGTACGAGATGTTCTTCCACTCGGAATAGGTCTTTCAGGTCGTTCTATAGCGTCTATATCGGCATCAAATACATCATTAAAAATAACACCTCCACCGTATAAACCCGTAGTTGATAACAGCAGCCATGCTAGTGATGATAAGTTATCTGACCCCCCAATGGCAGCTTGATTTGCAAGGACAATACTTCCTGAAGCTGCAAAACCTGCTAAAATATCAGCCCATGCAGTGACAATGTTGGCTGGTCTCATTAACTGAAAATATGCCTGCAATCGCGGTTTTGTCAGAATTGCTGTGTTCATAGTAAGGGCTAATGGCTAATGGCTAATGGCTAATGGCTGATGGCTAATGGCTAATGGCTAATGGCTGATGGCTAATGGCTAATGGCTAATGGCTAATGGCTAATGGCTAATGGCTAATGGCTAATGGCTAATTGCTGATGGCTAATGGCTAATGGCTAATGGTGAGTCCAGTCCTGTAGGCGGGTTTCCCGCGCCCTGGGAACTGGCGAACAAGGGATGGCTAATGGCTAATGGCTGAGGGCTGAGGGCTGAGGGCTAATGGCTAATAGGTAATGCAATTAACAATTAGCTATTAGCTATTAGCTATTAGCAATTAGCTATTAGCTCTTTACTCAATAAGTGCATATTCGCGAGCGGGAGTTTCTACAACAGGTTTTTGTCCCCGCAGTACGGAGTTCCCATTAAATAACTGGCGTTGATCTATGGGTGATGGATTGAGCCAGTCTGATTCTTTCATTTGACCGCTTTGGCTGTAAGCTAGAAGTGCGTTTTCATAACAAACGGCTCGCACGTCTGCTTCTGGAATTCCTCTGTCTAGCATCAGTCGAGCTGTTTTGGGTACTGCTAGCGGATCGCTCACTCCCCAATCAGCACTGCTGTCTACAATAATGCGATCGCACCCGTATTGGCGAACTATTTCTACCATGCGAGCATTACCCATTTTTGTGTTTGGGTAAATTGTAAAAGCTGCCCAAAAACCGCGTTCTAAAACTTCTTGCACGGTTTCTTCGTTGTTGTGATCTACAATGACTTGTGATGGTTTTAATCCGTGCTCCAAGCATACATCCATACTGCGACTGGTTCCTGCTTTTTTATCGCGATGTGGTGTATGAATCATTACCAGCATATCCAATTCTTTTGCCAACTCCAACTGCAAGCGGAAGTATTTGTCTTCTGCAGGAGTCATATCGTCGTAGCCAATTTCACCAATCGCAACGACACCTTCTTTACAGGCGTACAGGGGTAACAACTCCATAACTTGCTCTGCTAGAGGTTCGTTGTTCGCTTCTTTGGAGTTTAACCCAATTGTACAGTAATGCTTTATACCAAACTGTGCGGCACGAAATCGTTCCCACCCAACTAGGCTGCTAAAGTAATCTTGGTAAGAACCAACACTAGTACGGGGTTGTCCAAACCAAAATGCTGGCTCAATAACTGCTACAATTCCAGCTTGACGCATCATCTGATAATCGTCGGTAGTGCGGGAACTCATGTGAATGTGAGGATCTATAAACATCATCTAGGTTAGTGGCTAGTGGTTGATGGTTGGTGGTTGGTGGTCGGTGCTTGCTAGTCAGTAGTTAGTCTTTAATAGAACAACTAACGACTAACCACTAACCAAACTCTCCCAAGAAATCCGCCCTGCTTGAATTTCAGCTTGTAAGTTGGGATAGCGATTGAGTATTTCTTGGGCTGCTTTTTCGGGACACTCAAAACAGGCGATCGCAGCAGCTGCTTGTTGGATGGGATCGGTGTCTTGTATAACTCGCTCTAAATCCTCTAACATTGAACCCTTGGCAAATTTTCCAACTAAACGCCAAAGTTCGGGCGAGACCGTGCGCTTAGCAGACCAACGTTCGTGGGCGTAATCAACAAGCATTCTTGCAAGTACTGGATTTGCGCGGCGATCGATCCCTTGGATTAAATGTAGGGGGCTACCTACAAACAAAGCTTTCAGGACTATCTGATTCCATGCGATATCATCAAGATATTCACAGGGATAGGGATTCCGCAAAGCAATGGCATTAAACACTGCTGTCATATTGCTGCGAACTCCTTCTGCAGCACGGGCGCGAAGCCTTTCTGGATAATGTAGCAGTGGTAAAGCTTGGTAAAGTGCAACAAGTTCTCCTACATCAGCAGCTGCGAAAACTTGCTCTAGGGTTTGCAAGTACTTCTCTATGTCACTTTGAGGTAAAGACAGCAATAAAAGTGTACGAGCTGCTTGGTCTACACTCCAATGAGAAGGGAACCAACCTTTCCTTACTGCTGAAGCAGTTTCTAGATCTTCTAAGGTTAAATTTAAGTCATTTTTGCCTGTATAGCGAGGGACAGCACTGAAAGTAGTGAAAAACACTCGCACGCTAGCACCATTTTCTATTTGTGCTTTTTTGGTAGTCAACCAGTTGAAACTTTCTTCCTCAACTCTTAGTGAGAGCCAACCATAAAGTAAATCAGTTACATTAACATTTATTCTTTTTAAAGAAATTGTAGCAACCATAGCATGGAAGGAATGTGAGTTTAATGAGATAACAAAAGACAGTTGATAGAGAAAAGGCTTGAATAATTGAATATTACTGAAGCGAGGAAATAAATATATATGTTGATTGTTGTCGATGTGTTAATAAACGAGTAGCGTGGGAAATGTCCACCACTAAGTATCTAAGTGGTGGATATCGCCCACCCTATGTATTGTGTTCAATGATTAGTAAAAGACAACTTTCGATTTATTTCCCACAACAAACTGTATGAGAGACTCAACGAAAGTTATCCCTCTACACTTACGGTTGAATTTTTGCGATTTTTCCGCAGTTTGGATATGACAACGCCAAATCCCAGCAATCCTAAACCCAATACGGATGTAGGTTCGGGTACTTTTGCACCGGGTTTGTTGTCCACGTTTAACACTTGAACGCGACCTTGGAAAAAGTCACCAACATAGAGTTTGCCTCTATCGTAGTGTAAACCAGCAGTCCAGTTGAAGACCCCAGGTTCGAGAACAAGGGGATTACCAAAAGGAGGACCGCTTTGATCGGGAGGTGGTACAACTTCACCAGCTGCGTTGCGAGCGGGTTCGCCATATGCAGTTAGGAAATTACCATCCTTGTCAAATACCTGGATGCGGCTGTTTTGAGAATCAGCTACGTAAATATTTTCGTACTCGTCTACTTCTACACCAATTGGCTCTCTTAATTGTCCGAGTTCGGAACCGCGAGAACCAAAAGCAAACAGAGCGTTACCGTCTGAATCTAAAACTTGAACGCGACCGTTATATTGATCGCCTACGTAAATTCTTCCGGTATTTGGAGAAACGCTTATGCCTGCGGGACCGACGTACTGTCCCAACTCGCTACCATTGCTACCAACAGTTTTAACGAGTTCGCCAGTATTGGCATTATATACCTTAACTACGTCAGCACTAAAATCAGTTATCCAGATATTGCCTTTTTTATCAAAAGACATACCACCAGGTCCAAAGAAGAGTCTACCTTGTACGGGTCCTCCAAAGGAGCCATAGGATCTGATATATTCACCAGTGTTAGGATTGTACACGTCAATTTCACTGTTAAATACATCACCTACATGTAGGTTACCAGTTACCGGGTCAAATTTTACGTCTGCTGGTTCGTCAAATCCTTCTCCTTTTCCTTGGCGACCGCTACCGATCGCTCTAAGATAGTTACCTTGTTGGTCAAATACGTCAACGCGGTTACCGACGTTTGGATTGAAAGAACCGTCTGGATTGAGACCTCGACCGTTACTGACAAATAACTGATTGGTGGAGTCTTGGACTCCCAGACCTTGAGGAACAAAAAGTTGTCCGGGGGCTAAACCGGGACTGCTAAGACTCTTATCGTATGTTAAGGTAACAGCTTTAGCTTGAGCTGCTGCAGTTCCTACCATAACGCTAGCACTGACTAAGGCAACTGATAAATTCTTTACTAATCCCATAATGACTTCTCAATGTGATGAGTTATACTTTGGTTGTGTTTGCGTTCTCAGACTCAGTCTGAGGATTTTGGATTTGAGTTGCTGCCTTTCTAACCACTCTTTTAGGCAGCAACTTAATTTCTCAGTCATTCTTAGAAATTTGCTAAGACATGGGGATTATAGAATTTCTACCTTAGCAAGTAACTCTTCTTGGCGCTTGCGCTTTAACATCCTACCTGCAAATCCAGCAACCGCTACCAATCCAAATACAGCCGCAGGTTCTGGTACCTTCTTAGATCCACCTTCACCTTCTTCAAGGTCAAACGCAAGGACTGTTCCTTGTTTTGCAAATCGGCTACCAGCTACTGCGTATAATTTACCGTCAGGACCAAAATCTAAAACGCTAGCTGCACCAAGTTCCGGACCGCTGTAGACCGTTTCGCGAGTTCCATCAGTCGCTACTTTAATGATAGAACCGCTCTTATCTCCACCTGGTGCTAGAGCTTCCCATTCAGGAGTATTGTAGTGCTGCAACACATATAGCTCGCCTCGTTCGTTGAAAGCTAAATCTGTGAGCTGTGTGAAGCCTTCGGCAACAGTTGTAAATTGCTCCAAATCATCACTGATTTTCCAAACTCTTGCCCTACCCTCTGGATAAGGGAAGAAAGTGTATTCAGTGGCATAGAGAGACCCATCTGGACCTATTTTAATTCCTGTAGGTACTGATTGCTCTGTTGGTTGGAAAGCAATAGATTGATCCGCTCCTAGACCCAAAGCTTCAGGGCTGGGGAATTTCAGCTCGTCAACAGGTACGTTTTGTCTGGGGAATGCATTAACTTTTACAATACCTTCGCCATTCAATCCCACTTTGTATATAACGTTTGCACCCCCGTCTGTAACGTAAGCATAACCATCCTTGATTGCTAAGCTGTAGGGATTAACAATTAAATCTGTGCCATCAGGATTGAATTCGGTCTCATATTTCGCAAAATCGGCGAGGCTTTTCTTCTCACCAGTGTTCAAGTCTATTTCGTAAAGCTGTGCAAGTGTAGGAACTTCTAAGACGCTATCGCGATTTCTAGGATCGCCAGCCATACCATATACAAGATAAGCTTTGCCGTTATAAAACTGAAGATCTGCAGGACCAGCTCCTTGATCTTGTAAGGGTTGTTGTGCTAGAGACGGAAGGTT
Organism: Tolypothrix bouteillei VB521301; assembly: GCF_000760695.4. GTDB lineage: Bacteria > Cyanobacteriota > Cyanobacteriia > Cyanobacteriales > Nostocaceae > Scytonema > Scytonema bouteillei_A. The sequence goes on from NZ_JHEG04000001.1 coordinate 4,016,782, forward strand.
ACTAAGAACACGTTCTGATTGACCGGTCGTTACATCAACTTTGGTGATCGCACCGGTATCGCCAGCACAAATAGGAACGTATTGGGTACTTGGTGATGGTGTACATCTTCTACCACCATCGCCATCGCCTCCCACACCACCTTCTGATAGGTAAAGATAGCCATCAGGACTGAAGGTCGCATGATTGACGTTATCAAAACCGGAAGCCACTGTCTTAAAAGTTACAGCCTGTGCAGCGCTTGTTCCGCTAGCGGTTGCAGCACAAAACGTAAATAATGCAAGGGCAAATGACTTGAATTTCATATTTGCTGAAATTGAGTGTTGGTAGTTTGTGGAATGTTGGACAGCGTTATAAATAAGAAGCCCCAATGACTGGGATTTAAATATCAAGCATCCCTCTTACAGCGACTTACAGCGATAAGTAGCCAGTCATAACTGGTCACTTATAACTAATAGCCGATCGGGTTGACTTGAAACTTTTTGAAAAAGTCTGAAGGTTCAACAAGAATCAAGGATGAAAGTAGCTTTTCAGTATGTGAAAGTTCTTTTGTTTAGCGTTTTTCAGCCTTATATCTGGGAATTTAAGGCATTTTTCATCCTTTATTCTTTATCCTTCATCCTTTACATATGAGGTGCTTTTCGCTTACCTTTGCGTAACTGATAAATGCTGAAAGCACCTAATCCTAAAATGCTTAAAGTGGAGGTGGGTTCGGGAACAGATTTTGAATTATTAACTCTTAAAACTTGTCCTTTTCCTGGAACACCACTTCGATTTGCTATGTAAACACTACCATCGGAACCGATCGCCAGACCACCAGGTCCTTCCAGTCCGTTACCGCTAAGCAGAGTTGTACGGGTGCCATCGGGTGCTACTTTGATAACAGAACCATTTAGATTGCCCGTCCAAGATGGTTGATTTGCATACTGCAAAGCATACAAATTTCCTTCCGTATCAAAGGCTAGATCCCGAAGTTGTGTAAAATTTTCTGCATAAACTGTAGGTTGACCATCAGAGCCTACTCGGTATATTTTAGCTCCTCCTTCCGGAAAAGGAAAGCCAGTAAATATGCTTACGTAATAAGCACCATCTGGACCTTTAGCAATACCTGTAGGAACTGCTTGTGTGGAAAACTCGGTCACTGGCGGTGGTTCGGGAGAATCTGGAACTTCAGATGGTTCGACAGATGGAGTGTTAGATGGCGGGAAAACAGGATTTGCGATCGTTTGCTTGGGAATAACTGCGATCGCCCTCAAATTGCTTCCGTCAGTGCTAACACTGAGCAAGTCGTTTGCACTTGAATCAACGACAACAAAATTATTACCATCTAGCAAAAAAGATATTGGGCTACTACTTATATTTTCTCCATCTGGATTGTTAGCTAATTCATAACTGGCTATATCAGAAACACTAGTCCAAGTATTTGTATTAAAGTCAGGAGCAATAATTTTTCCAAGATCGGTATCACCTAATATATTGTTACGAAAGCTTGGATTAGCTCCCAACGCCGTTACGATATACGGTTTTCCAGTTGAATCAAATAGTATACTGCGAGGACCAGCAGCTTGGGCACCACTAGAGGCGCTTATAGAAGGAAGCCCGGTGAGAACGCGTTCTTGCTTCCCATCTTTAATTCTTGTAACAGCACCGGTCGCTCCGTAACACAAATTGTCACCTTGACCGCTTGGGGGTGGGACACAAGGACCGCTTCCGCCTTTCCCGGCTTCTACAGCATAAATACTACCGTCAGGACCGATGCTTAGACCTTGTACGTTGTCAAGACCGTCAGCAATAACCGTAAACGATGCAGCTTTTGCTGCGTTCATGCCAAAAAGAGTCGCAACGCAAAAAGAAAGAAGTGTTGTGGTGATATGCTTGAGTTTCATCGTCTTGTAAATGGTTATTGGTTAGTAGTTAGTAGTTATTGCTTATTGATAAGTAGCTAAGTACTCTACTAACAACTAACAACTAACAAATCACTAGTACAGTAGGGCGTAAATAAGGCAAGCATTAATAAGAAGCAAGAAGCATATATTCAAAGTTTTTGAACCTTCTGCCCTCTGCCTCCGGACTTCTGCCTTCATGTACTAGTGACTGTTTGGCATATAACTCAAACCTTGAGCTAAGGTATTTAAATTACCTGCTTTAGCTTCCAAAAGACGTTTAATATTTAAACTTTCAGAGCCAAAGTCTTCAATTTGAAGTTTGCCATGAGGAAGTTGCTCGCCAGCTTTCCAAAATGTAATCCGGTGTTGGATAAAACCTGGAGCATTGGGATCGCCAAAAGCATAAGAAGTTGGAATTAACAACACCGGAGAGCGTTGATAAAATCCATAGTCTGGGTAATAAAATTCATGCTCTAGCAAATACCATTTGCTGACAGGTTGCAGTCGCTGGGTTACCTTCACCTTTTGGTTGTACTCATCGCGAAACTCACCTGAAGAACCAGCAATCTCACCATCTGCATGCAGCAAGTGCGCCCAATCATCCATGTTCTTGAGATCTGATAAAAACTCAATACCCATTTCTATGGGGGCATTAACATAGATAGTATCGGTGTCAATATAATAGCGTCCTTTAGCTGCAGAGGTAAGACCAGCTTTGCGCTCTAAGTTACCCTTGAGGGAACGACACTCGGAAGTATGTACCGTGTGAATTCCCTCCATGATTAATGGCGATCGCCGTTTTGGATCGACAAAGCTAATCCAGTGCAAGTAGACGCCTTTTTCATCAGTTCCCGGCTCAATGTAATCGGGAGAAAACAGTAGGACGGGATAAACCTGATAGTATTTCTGATACTCCAACCCGCAATGCCATTCGATGCCATGAAAATGCGGGTGGTCTAATTTCTTAACGTGATAGTAGAGCTTTGTTTGGTAGCCAGATGCAGTTCCCAGCCAGGTATCTTCATCAACTTGCTCTTGCATCCGGCTGTAGAGCGTCCATTCGTCTAAGTTTTTTAGACTACAGAGGTAGTCATAAGCAGTCTCTGGCGCAGTCGCAATATACGCGGATGTTGCAAATGTATTTCTTTCCGTTACCATTTGTGTCTCCTTTACACCACAGCCATAGCCTTGATATGTCTAGCACGGTTAATTCTGTCATCTGCCAATTGCTTGGAAGCATCATTGGTTGTGATGTCCTGCTTTTGCGCTCTATCAAAAATTTCTAACAGTGTGTCGTAAATGTTACGTACTTGTTGGAATGCTCTATCTTCGTCATAACCAATCATTTCGTTATAGACGTTGATTAGCCCGCCTGCATTAATAACGTAATCCGGAGCGTAAAGAATTTCTTTTGCTGATAGCATGGGACCGTGGATTTGCTCTACTCCCAGTTGGTTGTTAGCAGCACCTGCAATAACTGATGCTTTGATTTGAGGAATTGTTTCACTGTTGAGGATTCCTCCCAAAGCACAAGGAGATAACACATCTACGTCTAAAGAGTAAATTGCATTGGGCTCAACAATAGTTGCACCATAAAGACGTTTGATTTCCTCAGTTTTTTCTTGACTGATATCAGTCACAAACAGTTGGGCTCCATGCTCGTGCAAGTAACGGCAAAGATTGCTACCTACATTTCCCAGACCTTGCACTGCAACTTTCAATCCCTTTAAGTCTTGAGTTTGCAAACGGAACTCTACTGCAGCTTTAAGCCCCAGAAAAACTCCCCACGCAGTCACCGGAGCAGGTCCACCAGACCTTTCTTCTACCCCTACCACGTATTTGGTTTCTTTGCTAATTGCTCTGACATCATTAGGAGTAAGATTCACATCTTGTCCGGTGATAAAGCGTCCGTTAAGCCTCTCAACAAAACGTCCGTAAGCTCTAAATAAATCTTCTGTCTTATTTTCAGGATGAGCAATAATAACTGCTTTACCGCCACCAACGGGAATACCCGCACAAGCTGCTTTGTAAGTCATACCACGGCTTAAACGTAAAGCATCTTTTAGTGCAGCTTCTTCATTGGGATACGGCAACAGTCTGGTTGCACCCATCGCAGGTCCCAAACTTGTATCATGAATGGCAATAATTGCTTTAATTTCCGGGTCTTTACCATTACAAAAGAGCACTTGCTCGTGCCCCATCTCTGTCACTGTCTCAAATAAGTTCACGTTATGCCTCCTCATCACTGACTTTTGCTAATGGCTAATTGCTAATAGCTAATAGCTATTAGCAATTAGCCATTAGCTCTCTTCACCATTAGCTCTTAAACATTTGGAAATGAAATCGCTGTCTTTTCAGCAGGAGCCGATTTAACACCTTGTGCTGCTAGACCTGCATTGCGTCCTTTGGATGGTGCGCGTCGATCTGGGTCAATAATCACGTCAATCACAAATGGACCGGGGAAAGCCATTGCTTTCTCTAATGCTGCTTCGAGGTCTGATTCTCGATCGATCCGGATTCCTTCTGCGCCCATCCCCCGAGCCACTGTTACAAAGTCTGTCTCTGGCATCAATGGATCTGCTCCTGTCAGTCCCAGCATTGCCATGCCTTGATGGCACATATTGTAGCGAGCATCGTTGAGGACTATCCAAATAGCAGGTATTTGGTATTTTACAGCAGTGCTAATTTCGTTGTTCATTAGCATTGCACCATCACCTACAATGGCTACAGACTTGCTATTAGTTGCAAGTGCCGATCCAATGACTCCGGTTACAGCGTGACCCATTGCTCCTACCCCAGTGCTGACCCGGTAACGGTTTGGTTGACCAAATCGCAAGAAGTGCGTTGCCCAAGTAAAGGAGTTACCGCACTCAGCCAAGACGATGGCATCACTACCCTCGACGATGACTTTTTGAATTGCTTGCATTAGCGCTTCCGGTCTCACTGGTGAGTCTTTGCTTGGTTCGAGTGCTTGCTTTTCTGGGCGTGGTAGCTGAAAAGCTTTTATACCCGCACTGGCAATCAGATGCTCGTGCTGTAAGAGTGCTTGTAAGAAAGTTTTAATATCAGATTGGATAGCAAAGGTTTCAGCTTTTGAGTAAGCTACGCCAGGTACTGCGGGATCGATGTCTACGTGTATAAAGCCTCCTGGCGGAACCAATGCTTGATTCCAGAAAGAAGTCGGTTCGCTCAAACGCGAGCCTAACACAAGAGTGCGGAAAGGTGTTTGCTGCTGCATATACGACAACACGGAACCGTGACCGCCCAAACCTGTGACACCCACAAACTGGGGATGATCTTCGCTGAAAATGCCTTTGCCACGGGGGGAACACATAACTGCAGCCCCTGTGATTTCGGCCAGCTGGCGAACTTCTTCTGCTGCGTGACGAGCACCAAAACCCAACCAAATGGCAAAGGGTCCTTCTGATAGCAGTTCTGCTGCCCTTAAAATAGTTTCTCTGCTAGGTGTTAGTTTAGAGGAGTAAACTCCTTGATATGTTGGTATTTCCTCTAGTGGAGATGTTTGTATGGCGGTGGGGATACTCAAATGAGCAACGAACCCTCCGGGTTGCGACAAACCCAAAGCCAGTTTGCGAAAAATCTGTGGCAGTTGTGCGGGGCTTTCCACAGTTGTTGCGTAGTTGAACAGCGTTCCTGATGTAAAAATTCCATCAGTGGGTAACGTTTCGTTACTGGTTTCTTGAATAGCCCACTTTCCGCGTTGTGGTGCTGAGGTGTACGCTGAGAGTAAAATGACTTTCGCACCTTCACCACGGGCAGCAAATAAACCAGTGAGGGCGTTGGTAATACCCGGTCCTGCTGTGGTGAATACAACTGCGGGACGACCCGTAGCAAAGTAAGCTTCAGTCGCTGCAAAGGCAGCTCCTGATTCGTGTCGAACATTTAAGACTTGGAGAAGACTGTTGGATAGTGAACCCCAAAGAGTAGCCATCGCTCCTCCAGCAACTCCGTAAGCGTGGGTGATTCCCAATGCTTCCATCATTCTGGCGATCGCATCCGCTACTGTTAGCGATCGCTGTGGTTGTTCCACAATCGATACAGCTTTGGATCTGTCGAGTCCAAGTTCTCTAGATTCGGACTCGCTATTATTTAGTGCGGTTTCTACACAGCCACTTGGTTGATATACCTCGTATGGCTGAGTGCCGTTGTTAGAGGTTTTTTGAGTATAATTTTGTCTCATTGCTCCTACATACTCCCTGAATCATGGAGAAGGTGCCAGTTAGCTTATCCAGACTGCGCTTTCACTCGCAGCCTCAAACTTGTGTCATGCCAAAGTCTGCTTTTTCTTCTAAACGATTCACCAAAATTGGTAAATGCCGAGCACGGTTTGTCACCGTTTTCTTGATAGTAAATAAATCTTTACGTTCAAGGTAAACAATCAAGGCTGTGCTTATGGAAACAAGACTACAGAAGCGCAAGACCTTGCTGCAATGAATAATCTTTTGATCGGGTTATCAATTTTTTTGCTCTCTGATTGTGCTCATTTTAACGCCGACTAAGAAGCGTCTGTACAATTTTCTCTATCCTCTGGAAATTGCGTACTTATAAAATATCTATTCAATTTTTGAAATATATCTAAGGTTAGGAATGCCACGCAAAAACTTTATGTGGTGGACGTTGCTCATCATACAAGGCTTAGATGTTGTTACTGCTTGGAGAAGATTGCTATATCTGCCAGATGATGGATGACAAATCAAAATTATGTTTAAATGTAAGAGGGCAAAAAAAGAGTTTTCACTCTTGATGGAAGTATTAAGTTATCTAGAAAGAATAATAAGGAGAATGAGGTAGATATAGCAAACAAAAAAGGTGACAGCAATCTCTTTTTAATAAAGATTTAATATTGTAGCTTATTCTTCCTAAAATACGTAAAAGGCGATTAGACCTCGGTAATAAGTAGCTGTGCCAAGTTACTGTTACCAATATTACTCGAACAATTTACAAATATTATATCAAATGGTAGATGCTAAAGAGTACGTATTCTACATATCAGGCGCGGGCTATTTCTTCAGATGGATGATTTTGTAAACAATTTTGTAGTTGAATTCATGGAAGAGTTAAGCAAGGAACTTGATCTGATGAAATAAAATTCCCTGTAAGAATGATTGCTGAAACCTTTTGGTAATTCTACACTTTGTATAAATGGGGCAACACCCTGCTACAGTAACCTAAAAGACAAGTAGGGAAAGCTTTCCACTCATGCTGGAAAAGATTCCCCGTAATTTGAATGCAGAGATAAGTTTGTAGATTTTGAATAAACTTTCAATTGTAATTTATATCACTCTATAGTGGTTTTCTACAACATCCTGTCGGTTCAACTGTGTTAGGTAGCTGTGCGGGCAAGACGTTTGAGACTCAGCTAAAGTACTGAATCTCGTAAATTAAAGAATTAGTAAAGTTATATTAAGTTTCTTAAAAAATCTGATAAGTTGATTTTGCGGGTGAACAAGTAGCCCCAATAAGTTAGGAAGTTTAGCTGACACCCTGTCGATCGCGATAAGTGCCGATTGATACAAAAAACTTGGAGGGCAATGTACTTTAGCAACCATTACGTATGCTATCTGAATCTAATTCCCAGCCGGTGCTAAAACCAGAAGAAGAGTTGCAACTTGCACAAATTCTACTTGATAGAGTTGAAGAAGCAGCATTTTGCATTGATGCAAAGGCAGAAATTCTTTACGTCAATACTGCATTCTGTCAGATGATGGGCTATTCTCGCGAGGAACTGCTCTCAAAGAGATTGGAGAAGATTGATTTGGATTTTGAGATGCAAAAATGGTCGGAGCAATGGTCCGCGCTGAAGCAACAAAGTTCCCTCACCTTTAAATCGCGATATCAGACGAAAGCAGGGCAAGTCTTTTTAGTACAAGTCAAGGTTAACTATGTAGAAAACCAAGGTAGAGAATTAGGTTGTGCAGTTGCTTGCGATCGCAGCCAAGAACTAGTAGAGTTAAGTTTAAGGCAATACGCAAACAAAGCCTTGCAAATGGGGCAACAGTTGCCGCCAGAGGTCATCAAATATCAAAATCTAGAAACAGAACTAGCATATTTGTCTCTAGTTTGTTCTGCCCTAGAATCAACAGCCTGTGGTATACTTGCGTTAAATTTTGAAGGAGAGTTTCTTTGCTTTAATCAAAAATTTATTGAAATGTGGGGCATTCCACCATCAATACATCTTTCTAGAGAATGCCATAAAGCAAAAGTCTTTTTTGAGAGCAAAGTCAAGGATGTAGAATTTTTTCGCACTGTTGTTTGGAACAAGACCAGCGAATCGGAAGAAGAAAGCTGCGATTTGGTAGAACTCAAGGATGGTAGGATATTTGCTCACTATTCCAAACCCCAGCGATTGGGAAATCAGATTGTTGGTAGAGTTTGGAGTATCTCAGATGTTACTGAATCCAAGCGAACAGAGGAAGCGCTCAAGTTAAATGAAAGCCGATTTCGGACTTTGGCAGAAACAACAGAAGCTAGTATTTTTCTAATTCATAACGAACGGTTTTGTTATGTAAATCCTGCTACAGAAATTCTAACTGGCTATTCAAAAAAGGAATTGCTGAATAACTTTAATATTAAAAGACTGATTAAAGGCAAAAAGCTCAGGCAAATATACAAACAGAATGGAGACGCTTGTGGTGAATATCAAGAGATGGAAATTCTAACTAAAAATGGTTCGCAAAGGTGGCTGGCTTGTACTGTAGGATTACTTGATGGAGCGCTTGATTTTTCGAGTCATCAAGTCAAGTTAATAACAGCAATTGATATTACCGACTACAAGCAAGCCGAATCAGAAGTGCGTCAAGCTCTTGAGCAGACAAAACAATTCAGCGAACTCCGAGAACGCTTTGTCTCCATGCTCAGTCATGAATTCCGCACACCTTTGAATGTTATTTCTTTCTCTGCTGATTTACTCAAACGTCATTTTCATCAATGGACAGAAGAGAAAAATCGTTCTTATCTGGATCTTATTCAACTTGCTGTTCAACAAATTAGCGAATTATTAGATGAAATCTTATTATACAGGCAAGCGGAATCAGGAAAGTTGGTGTGTGAGCCAAGATCGATTCACCTAGATAGGTTTTGTGTCGATATAGTTGCACAGATGCAGTTAACGACTGGCAATCAAAAGTCAGTTAACTTTGCGAGCCACGGTAACTGCCAGAACGCCTACTTAGATCCAAAGTTGTTACAGTATATTTTAAATAACTTACTCTCAAATGCTATCAAATATTCATCTCCAGGCAGTACCGTGACTTTTGAACTTCACTGTCAAAGTCAAGAAGCTATTTTTCTAATCAAAGATCCTGGCATTGGTATTCCAGTTGTAGATCGGCAACAAATTTTCGAGCCTTTTTATCGAGGTAGCAATGTTGACAACATACCAGGAACTGGACTGGGTCTTGCGATTGTAAAAACTCTCGTTGACTTACACCTGGGTGAAATTTTTGTAGAAAGTGTTGTTGGAATTGGCACGACTTTCACTGTCAAATTACCAATAACATACCTAAGAGGAGATGGCTACCAGTAGTGCAACGGGACATCTGTAAGTAATAAATGATGCCAATAGCACATTTAGCTCTAAATTAACTTCTCAGTATTTGTGTTTCCCATAACTTGACTTTTGAATTCAGTAATCATTGACTACCAAATTATTGTGGTGATTAAACATGATGCAGGAATCGTCAAAAAAGATTTTAATTATTGAAGATGATGCAATAACTCGCCATATCTTCTTGGACGGTCTTCAATCTGAAGGTTTTGAGACAATTGATGCTGAAAATGGTAATATTGGTATCCAAAAAGCTCAGGAGAACTTACCTGACCTAGTGATTTGCGATATTCTCATGCCAGATATGGATGGCTTTGGTGTTTTAGCTGCATTGCGACAAGATCCAGTGACTGCTATTGTTCCTTTCATCTTTTTAACCGGTAGTGATAGCAAAGCGTCTCTCCGTAAGGGTATGGAATTAGGTGCAGATGATTACATTACCAAGCCGTGTACAGTTCATCAATTACTCAAAGCCATTACTACAAGATTGGAAAAGCAAGCAAAACTAATGCAGTACTGGTATGCTGCATATTACGAGAAGCTTGCACAGCCAGTCGCTGTTACTCATGGTTCACCACAATCTCCTGCATCGATTTTTCCCTTAGTTCCCCAGCTTAAAGAAGTTTTTGAATATATAGAAGCAAATTTCGACCGAGGAATTACTTTGTGTGATGTCGCTGAGGCTGTTGGTTATTCTTCAGCTTACTTAACAAATAGAGTGGCAAAAATTACTGGAGAAACTGTTAACGGTTGGATTGTAAAACGCCGGATGGCTGCAGCACGTTCTTTGCTTCAAGAAACAGACCAAACCATTGAACAAATAGCATCTGCTCTTGGTTATCAAAACGCGTGTCATTTTTCCCGACAGTTTCGTCAACACCACGGGACTCCTCCTCAAAGTTGGAGAAAGGAGTACCAATTGTCCCGTCGTTGTAAAGTAGAGGCATGAAATCTACAAAGTAACAACTAAAATAGCTCACAGACAAAGGTTTTAGCGTCAATTTAACCCCACCCTCCCCTTGTACTTGTGGAGGGAAGGAGAGTTTCCCCCCAATCCATTGGGGGAACTAAGAGGGAAATCCTACTTATACATACACCATAGCTCCCCATTAGGGAGAGCTACCAGTCTAAAGTTATTTCTTTAGACTGATGTGATGCTTTAATATTATTTGATATGTTATCCATAATACATCTATATCAAACTTTGATTGATATAGTAGAATTGACTATAGTGAGATAGTTAGTAAGTAAGTCATTCGCGTGCGACATGGTAACAGTGGCATACTCTGAAAATTGGCTGCAATTAAGCCGTCATAGCAATCGGGGAAGTGCTTATTTGTTTGCACCGATGGCTGACTTTAACGTAATGGCTGAAGTTGGAGATACTCCCCCCTAACGTTACAGGAATGGGATAAAACAGCTAGGACAACAAGAATTGCATTTTCACCAAAATAAAAAATTTTATACTTTCCCAAGCTCACTTATGAAAAGTGTAGCTTTGGCTAACTTATTTGGGGTTTTTGTATTCCTGTAAAAAGTTGAAGTCACCGAGCTGAAAATTCCCTCAGGGCGGAAAAGTCATATTAGTAGTTTTAGAACAATTTTTGCAAATGTTTTTAGGTGAACTTGGTCTGTTATGACCTGTTTCTATAGTTATGACTGACTGAAATTAACATAAGCATTTGAATTGATTTACTTGTTCATCAATGTAATAACAGGTTTTGCTACAAAAGCAGACTGACTCTACAAGTAAAGTGAAAACTCCTATTGTCTATCCTCGTGAGGGATTTATTGTATCTACTATCTCACTGTTCTTGAAAAAATTACAAAGGCTTTTTCATCATGAGTAACAATCAATATCTCCCAAAATTGCAGCGTCTAAAGGAAGTTTTTATTACTAGTTTATTCGGAGGGCTACCATCCATTATTCTAGGCCCAAAGTTGCGAAATATTATATACCGCTCAATTTTGTCCCACATAGGTTCTTCCGTCTATATTCAAGAGGGAGTTGAGTTTATTGGCGCTTCTGCAATTGAAATAGGAACTGGATCGCATATTTTTAAGGGTGCTCGCCTTGATGGCGGAAAAAACCACAACAATAAACTTGTTTTAGCAGATGGAGTTGCTATAGAGCGTAATGTGACTATTGGTTGCTTGGAAGATACAGTTATACAGGTTGGTCAAGAAACTTTTATCGGTCCTGGGGTTTGCATTGCAGGACCGGGGAATATCACTATTGGTAAACGGTGTTTGATAGCAGCAAATACAGGAATCTATGGGAACAACCATGAATTTTCAGATACCTTAGAACCTATTAAATATCAAGGTATCTCGCGTAAGGGAATTACGATTGAGAATGATTGTTGGCTCGGACATGGAGTGACTGTATTGGATGGAGTCACCATTGGTGAAGGTAGTGTGATTGGAGCAGGAGCAGTTGTCACAAAAGATATTCCCCCTTACTCAGTAGCAGTAGGTGTTCCAGCAAGAGTTATCAAGTACCGAACAACAAAGCAATTATTGCAACAAGGTAACGCCAGAGGGTAGAAGACAGAAAACTATTACCCCATCCAATCGTGTTTTTGTCAATGTTTTTTATACTGTGTTATTGGCTTATGAATTACAGATCATCTTTACTTATTTGGAACCGTTTACTGCAAGCCGTTTTAACAAATTTATTAAGCAATATTCCGACAAATGCTATAGGAGGTAATTTACGGAATTTGCTATACCGCTCGATTTTTGCACGTATGGGTAATTCTGTGAATATTGATGCTGGAGTTACATTTGTAAATACAGCAGCAATAGAACTGGGAAATAATGTGCAGATTTTACAAGGTGCCCGTATAAACGCATCGGGACATCCAAAGAATAAATTTATTCTTAAAGATAGAGCTTGTCTTCAGAACGGTGTTGATGTTAGGGCAATGAATGATACTTCTATCTATATTGATGAAGGTACATATATTGGTCCTTATGTTTGTTTGGCAGGTCCGGGTGATATCAAGATTGGTAAAAGTTGCTTAATTGCCGCACACACGGGCATATTTGCTAACAATCACGTTTTTAACGATCCAACACAAAATATTGCCGAACAAGGCGTCACTCGTCGCGGAATTGTCATTGGCAATAACTGTTGGTTGGGTCATGCAGTAACTGTATTGGATGGAGTGACTATTGGTGAAGGCAGCGTTATTGGTGCAGGCGCTGTAGTGGCTAAAGACATTCCGCCTTACTCAGTTGCTATAGGTGTGCCCGCACGTGTCGTTAAAAGCCGAAAAGAAGCGCAACTGATGAAATCTTCTTGAGAATTACTGCCAAACAGTTTATAGCAATTCCTGATAAAGACAATCTGAATATTTCGTAAAACTCTTAGGAGTAGGATGGGCATTGCCAGTCATTCCATTATAGCGGGCAATGCCCATCATAATGTGGAGAGAGAAGAAATCTTTCTATAGTAATCATCATTACTTTGATATTCGGTTTTTCACACTCAAGTTACAAAATAATTTGTTACATTTAGAAAGTAGTTAATCAACAATGCCTGTTTGGCAGAACAAAAAATTGAATTTCATGTATGCATGGATGTAGAAGCTCTCTTCCTTGGTAGGGAGGAGAGCTTTTAGTTGAGAGGTTTTCAGTTCAAGTGAGACGACAATTTCTTACAGCAGGACTTGCTCTTTTTTCTTCAATTATGGTAGCCGCATTAGCCGATCCAATACAAAGCTCTAATATGATACAGAATTCTCATCCAATCAACAGACTATACGTGTTTGGTGATAGCCTTTCCGATGTTGGTAACGTATATCACGCATCAGGAAAAATCTATCCCCCCAACCCTCCTTACTTTGAAGGACGTTATTCTAATGGTTCTGTGTGGGTTGAATATCTTTCCTCTAAACTTGCATTAACTCCCGAGCAAAATGCTAATTTTGCTTATGGAGGTGCAACTACGGGAAATGGTAGCGTTAATGGAATACCGGGTGTGTTAGCACAAGTTCAGGCTTTTACAAAAGTGCATCAAGAGGTCAATCCAAACGCACTTTACGTTTTGTGGGCTGGTGCAAATGATTATTTGTATGGTGGTGCCAATCCCACACTAACTGTCAGCAATCTATCAAAAGCTATCGAGTCTCTCTCAAAAATGGGCGCAAAAAAAATCATGGTTGCCAATTTACCTGATTTGGGAAAAGTTCCTGCTACACGCACGAGTGCAAATTCTACTACTCTCACTTCGTTTGCGATCGCCCACAATCAGAGTTTGGCTAAATCTGTTGAGGATCTCCAACAGAAATTAGGTTCTGACACTCACATTGCCATTCTGGATATTTATTCCTTGTATCAAGAAGCCACAAAACATCCAGCCCGTTTTGGTTTAACAAACGTGACCAATGCTTGTTCCAACAATCTTGCTATTTGCGATAATCCAGATAAGTACTTGTTCTGGGATGGTATTCACCCCACAACAACAGCTCATCGAATCATAGCAGAAGCTGCTTTAAAAGTTCTCAAGAATGAATTTTCGTTTTCTGCGACTACTGCACAACCATTGAGTTAGTTCTTCATCAAAGACGGTTGTTTAAAAGGCGAATTGTCGTAATGAGCCAATAAATCGGCAGGATCGTTGTAAATTGCTAGAGATCCCTTTAAGGAAGTATCATCAAAACCACCACAACGTACTGCGATAAGACCTACTCCAGCCGCATTTGCAGATTGGAGATCGTAGGGTGTGTCACCGAGCATCAAGACCTTATCCGATTTCATCTTCAGTTTGCCAAGTGCGGCTTCTACAATATCTGGTGAAGGTTTAGACGTTTCCGCATCGTTAGACGTTGTTGCTTCATCCAACAAATCCTCTACTTGGGCGGCTTTAAGCAAGACGGAAAGTTCTTGATTTGAAGCCGAGCTAGCAACAATAAGCCGCAATCCCGCCTCTTTCATGTGCAGTATCAATTCCCTTGCCCCAGGAGCTGGTTTTAGTGCAGGCACGTATTTGTCGATCATTATCTCCTTGCGTCTGGAGGAGATTGCTTTCCCTTCTCCTTCGTCTTTTGTAAGACCGGGCACTATTGTTGGAATGACTCGATCGCCTCCCATCCCCATAAGTGGTCGAACCCGCTCAAAGGGTACATCATATCCAAATTCTTTAAAGACATCAACCCAAGCTTGAGCATGAGCATCATTGCTTAAAACGAGCGTACCATCAACATCTAAAAGTACTGCTTGTAAATCCATTGTGAAAATTTCCTGTTATTTCAAGAAGGCAGAGGGCAGAGGGCAGAAGGCTTAAGGGGACTCCAACCCAGAGGTTATACTAAATCCACGTCTTGCACCCCCTTTATAATCTAGTCCGCGTAGGCGGTGAGTCCAGGGAAAGCAGGCGGGTTTCCCGCGCCCTGGGAACTGGTGTATAGCCCTTGCGGGCATAGCTTCGCATCGCGAAGCGTCTCCGTAAGGAGATACCCGAAGGGACTTCGTTTGTATAGCCACGATTTCCAATCGTTGGGCTAAAAGGAGTTAGAAAACCCGATTTGGTATTATGCCTCGAACTCAGTTGTATTGGGAGGCGGAGCTGCCTAAATAAGGCATTCCCAGCCAGAGACTGGGAATGAGAGGTTAGGGCGAGAGTAATTTCTCTTCAAGCTAAGCTGTGGGAGAATCGTAAATTCCCCAGTATTGAATATCGCGATTCTTCAAAATTTTCTCGGCATTTTGGAGATCTTCTGAAGTCCCTTCTAAGATCGCCAAAACTTCACTCTGATGAATGCGATCGCTATAAACTCTGGCTCTTTCTTCCGGAATACCCAAATCAGCCAAAGCCTTCACCAAGTTATGACTTGCTGCGGTTCCCACAGCAACGCCTCCAATACTACTTACGAGTGCTACACCAACTGAACCGGCAGCTAGCACAGCACCCAAGGTGCCCGGAAGTGCTAGACTTGTGAGACCGACTAAAATACTACCCCAAGTTGCACCTGTGAGAGTGTCTCCAATGACTCCTGTGGCAGTATTTACATTTTCCCCATTAACTTGAGAAGTCATTTGAGCATTGGCAAGCTGTTCGCCTCGATCGACATCCTTAGCTACGATGGAAACTCTGTCCATAGGAAAGCCGGAATCTTTTAATGCTATGAGTGCTTGCTCTGCATTTCGGCGTCCGGCAAATACTCCAACAGCACGTTTTTGATGAGTTACAACCATATTTTCCTCATACTTCCTTTTGTCACGAATAATGCATATAAATGCAATTTTTGTTGTAGTTTCTTTTACTAATTTTGATATTTAATCTAGAAGATTCATCAATCTCAAGGCTTACGTATATTGAGATTTAGAGAAAAGTTGTTTTGTAAAATTAAATGAAAAAATATTGCTCTTACTTGCGTTAGATGGTTAATGCAAGTATTTCAGCTAAAGTTAAATTTTTGACTGGCGTTTACACCCCAAGCAAGGAAGAAGTATAGAGTATGAAGGATTATTAAAGGTCATGGCTATAAACATAACCTGAAAACCTTATCTTTCATACTTCATCTTTTATCCTTCAGATTTTTACTGGTGCTTTCCCAAGAACGGTTGAAGGAAAAATGCAAAACTTACTTTTGAAAGACGATCCTCTTTGGTTTAAAAGTGCAATTATCTATGAAGTTCCTGTTCGTGCCTTTGCGGACAGCAATGGTGATGGAATTGGTGACTTTCGCGGACTAACAGAAAAACTGGATTACTTGCAAGATTTAGGCGTGACTGCTCTGTGGGTGCTGCCATTTTTCCCATCACCACTGAGGGATGATGGTTACGATATTGCAGATTATACCAACGTTAACCCAATTTATGGGACGTTGGAAGATTTTAAAGAATTTCTGGAAGCGGCTCATTCCCGTGACATTCGCGTCATTATTGAATTGATTGTCAACCATACTTCCGACCAGCATCCTTGGTTTCAAAGAGCACGTCGCGCTCCTAAGGGCAGCAAGGAAAGAGATTTTTATGTCTGGAATGATAATCCAGAAAAATACAAAGAGGCGCGGATTATTTTCAAAGATTTTGAAACTTCAAACTGGGCTTGGGACCCCATTGCCAAAGCATATTACTGGCACCGCTTTTACTCCCATCAGCCAGATTTAAACTACGACAATCCTGCAGTGCGTCAAGCAGTGTTTGATGTCTTAGATTTTTGGTTGGGAATGGGGGTTGATGGGTTGCGGTTGGATGCAGTGCCTTACTTATACGAACGGGAAGGAACCAATTGCGAAAACTTGTTTGAAACCCACGCTTTTTTAAAAGAACTGAGAGCGCACATTGATTCCAAATTCCCCAATCGCATGCTTTTGGCTGAAGCCAATCAATGGCCAGAAGATGCAGCTCAATATTACGGGTCTGGGGATGAGTGTCAGATGAACTTTCATTTTCCCCTCATGCCTCGCTTATTTATGGCGTTGCGGATGGAAGATAACTTCCCCATCATTGATATTCTCAACCAGACTCCCTCAATTCCCGATAATTGTCAGTGGGCTTTGTTTCTGCGAAACCATGACGAACTGACTTTGGAAATGGTCACAGATGAAGATCGGGATTATATGTACCGCGTGTATGCACAAGACCCAGTTATGCGAGTTAACTTGGGTATTCGTCGTCGGTTGGCACCACTTTTGGGAAATGACCGCCGTCAAATAGAGTTGCTGAACAGTTTGCTGTTATCCCTACCGGGAACACCCGTGCTTTATTATGGAGATGAGATAGGCATGGGGGATAACGTTTACGTAGGCGATCGCAATGGTGTTCGCACTCCAATGCAATGGAGTTCGGATCGCAATGCTGGTTTTAGTCGTACTAATCCCCAAAAGTTATACTTACCAGTCATTGTAGAGTCAGAATACCATTATGAGGCGGTCAACGTTGAAGCGCAAAGAAGTAACCCCAACTCCCTTTGGTATTGGACAAAACGCTTGCTAGCAACGAGAAAGCGCTTCCAAGCATTTGGTTTGGGTACTTTTGAACTACTGCATCCCAGGAACCGCAAAGTTCTTGCCTTTACACGCAATTATGACGGGCAAACAATTTTAGTGGTGGCGAATCTGTCCCGGTTTGTGCAAACAGTCGAATTAGACTTATCGCCCTTCAAGGGACTCGTACCAATGGAGATTTTCGGCCATACCGAGTTCCCAGCAATTGGAGATTCCTGCTACTTCCTCAGCCTCAGCCCCTATGGATTTTACTGGTTTGCCCTATCGCCCAAAGCGACGTTAACTCAGCCACCAAGACCCCAAGCCGATCTCACAACATTAGTTGTGACGGGTCAATGGCAAAATGTTTTTACTCAGCGAGAGGCAAAAGCCACTTTAGAATCTATTTTGCAGGGTTATCTCTACACCTGTAACTGGTTCACCAGCAAAACCTTAACCGTCCAATCAACGCAAATCAACGAAACCGTCTTAATATCCTACAAAGATACCGAAGCGAAGATGGTATGGTTGCGAGTAGACTACATTCAAGGAGATGCCGAAACTTACCTTTTAGTCTTTGCTTATGCAGAGGGCGAGCAAGCAAGACAAATTTTAGCAGATAACCCCCAAGCTGTAGTGGCTCGCCTTGAGGTTCAAAAAATAGGGGTAGAATTAGAAACTCCTCCGAGCGGAATTTTATTTGATGCAACAGCAGACAAAAACTTTCTCTCTCTGTTGGTAGATGCGATCGCGCAAAATCGCTCTTACAAAGGCATGGCTGGAGAATTGGGAGCAACAGCAACCGATTTGCTACCACAATTGAGAGGAGATGAAGCATACCTCGACCCCACCATTCTCCAAGGAGAATTTCAGAATACTTATGTCGTTTATGGCAATCGCTTGTTCCTAAAAATCTTCCGCAAACTAGAGGAAGGAATGCATCCCGATTTGGAACTGCGGCGCTTTTTAGGTGAGAAAAAACGCATTACACACTTTGCACCGATTGCTGGAGCGCTAGAGTATCGCAGTGTCAACAGAACAGGACTGCTCCCCGCTCAACCGATGACTGTGGGAATTTTACAAGAATATATCCAAGATACCCGAAACGGATGGGACTACACCCTTGATAGCTTGCAGGATTACTTTGACCTCGCGATCGCCCGACAAGTAGAGGTCACTGAGGTACCGATTCCTTCTAACTCTCCCATAGAGTTATTGAGTTTGGAAATTCCCGAATTAGCCAAGGAAACTATTGGTTCATATCTCGCAAGCGCCCAACTTTTGGGTCAGTGTACGGCAGAACTCCACATTGCTCTAAGCTGTGATTCTGAAAATTCTGACTTTGCTCCCGAACCATTTTCATCATTTTACCAGCGTTCTATTTACCAATATGCCCGTAACCTAACGGGTCAAGTCTTCCTGTTATTGGAAGATAAGCTGCACTCTTTACCATCTGAGACTCAAAAACTAGCACACGCCGCCCTCAATTACCAACAAGATATTTTGGAGCGCTATCAGTTAATCCTCAACCAAAAAATTACCGCAATGCGTAGCCGCTATCACGGGGATTACAATTTAAAGAGAGTGCTGTACACGGGTAAGGACTTTATTATTCATGACTTTGAAGGTAGCGAAGGTCGCAGTTTAAGCGAACGACGCATGAAGCGTTCTCCCTTAAGGGATGTGGCGGGTATGCTATTGTCGTTCCACTATGCAGCACAAATTGGACTTCGCAATGAAATAGAAAGTGGAATGGTTCGCCCTGAAGCTTTGCCTTTAATGGAAGCCTGGAGCCGTTTTTGGTACGTTTGGGTAAGCACGGCTTTCCTCAATAGCTATCTAGTCACAGCCGGTCAAGATACCTTCTTACCAAGTACAACTACAGAATTGCAAGTGCTTTTGGATGCCTTTGTTCTAGAGAAAGGTATCTTTGCACTGGGTTCTGAACTGAGCGATCGCTCTGACAAAGTCAACATTCCACTCCAACTGATTCTGCACTTGTTCTAAGCGGAGGGACTGGGGATTGGAACCTAGGAAGCCAATCCCTATCCCCTTTCTTAAACCCTTTCTTAAATATTGAGTGAAGCGAATAGAATTAGCACCTACACGGGTAAAAAGCACCGATTTTGGTTTAAAAAGCTTGTTTTTTATAGGCCGCACAAGTGGAACTGATAGCAGGCATTAAATTAGTTTAGCCTATCCAGTATGGAATATCGTCAAAATAAAATAAGACCAATGATAGAAATCGTTTGAAAAAAAGTCTTTATCTTGTATTGCTAAATTTACTTAATTAGACTGATATTTCTTCACTTTATCTGAGCCATTATTACTCAAAGGATAGCATCTACGAAAGTCAGACAGTCAGACAATATTGATTTAAAAATCAAAAAAACAAACACAGAACTTAGAATATCCAAGGAATTGTAACCATGAAGCCTTCTTATTTATCAAAAATTGTCTGGACAAGTGCTTTTGCTTTTGGCCTTGTGACTTTACATCCAGTTTTACCAGTTTCTGCCCAAAGCGGGTCTTCTGGTGCTGGCAGCAGTTCGGGTACTAGCGGTACCACTGGGACAACGGGTACTGGTAGCGGTTTGGGTACTGGCGGTACCACTGGGACAACGGGTACTGGCGGTACCACTGGGACAACGGGTACTGGTAGCGGTTTGGGTACTGGCGGTACCACCGATACAACGGGTACTGGCGGGACAACAGGTACTGGCGGTACCACTGGGACAACGGGTACTGGTAGCGGTTTGGGTACTGGCGGTACCACTGGGACAACGGGTACTGGTACCAATGGTACAGGCAGTACTGGTATTGATACAACAACGGGTACTGGCGGGACAACGGGCACTGGCGGTACCACTGGGACAACAGGTACGGGTAGCGGTTTGGGTACTGGCGGTACCACCGATACAACGGGTACTGGCGGGACAACAGGCACTGGTACCAATGGTACAGGCAGTACTGGCATTGATACAACAACAGGTACTGGCGGGACAACGGGCACTGGCACCAGTGGTACAACGGGAACTGGCACCAACGGTACAGATACCACTACAGGAACTACCACTACAAATACAGATACAACAACTACAAACACAACTCAAGGAACTAGTGAAGTGAGAGGCGATCGCGGTTTCGATTGGGGTTGGCTCGGCTTGCTTGGTCTTATTGGTCTTACAGGTCTTATTCCCAAGCGGTCTCAACCTCACGCATATCGCGACCCTAATGAGGTAACTCGTTCTGGTTCCACCAGATCCTAGGTAAGAAGAAGATCTCTACCCCCCCTTAATCCTCCCGATGGATTGAGGGGAAATCTAATTTTCAGTTCCCTGCTCTTTTCAAAGGCAAAGTTAGAGTGGGTTAAAATTGATACTAGAACTTTCAATGTTGGCAGACATTGCTCTACAAGAACCCGTTTTCAATAAATTAAAACTCCTCTTTGGCGGCTACAGTCAAATCCTTGAGTTGTTTCAAAATGAACTTCTTTAAAGATTGTACGTTTAAAAGAAGCATCTGTTAGATTGGTCTTTGTGAGGTTAGCTTTAATAAATATCGCTCCTTCAAGAGAAGCTCCTGTGAAATCTGCTTTTGTCAAATTAACTTCTTTAAAAATAACTCCCCGTAAGTGTGCGTTTTGAAAGCAAACTCCCATAAGATTAGTTTTGTCAAAGATAATTGTTTTAAAATGTGCGTTTTTCCAAGAAGCACCCTCAAGGTTGGTTTTCCAGAAGCTAGTTCTTTTAACGAGAGATTTCATCAGGTTAGCTCTTTGAAGCTTGGCTTGATTGAGGTTAGTTTGATTGAAGTAGACGTTTAATAAATCTGCTTCCTGAAGGTCAGCCTGCCAAAGGGTTGTTTCCTGAAATATAGCTTGAGTTAGGTTTGCCCTTCTCAAAATTGCTCGTATAAGATTTGATTTCCAGAAAATTGCTGCCTGCAAGGAAGCAGCTGTTAAGTTCGCGTGAGTCAGTCTGGCTTTTTGAAGGTCGGCTGCATCAAGGTAAGCACCGATTAAATTTGCTTGGCTGAAATCGGTTTGGAAGAGAACTGCTTCTGAAAGAACAGCTTGGCTCAAGCACGCTCGACTTAAAGATGCTGCCTCAAGGGTTGCTCGCGTCAAATTGGCTTGATTGAGATTTGCTTGACTGAGATTCGCTCGATTGAGATTTGCTCGAGATAGATTAGTCCCTTGGAAATAAGCTCCACTGAGATTTTCTCCCGCTAGCTCTGCATCACTGAGGTCTATTTGTACTTGACAACTTTCTTTCTTGTGATAATTCCAAACGTATACTCCTTGCTTTAACAGTGCAAGATGCTGCTGGTTTGCCATCTCGTCATCATAGATTTAAAATACTGGTAAATTGCACGTAGTTAATTATTTATAAGATTATATAACAATTCCTATTTAATTTTTGAATACATATAGATCGAGCATTGACCATATGAGGTTTTTGTGAGACACAGACATACCTACTAAATTATTTAGAAAATTTTAAGCTTTAATTATTGAGTCGTCGCTCATCAGTGTTATAATGAATTGATTTTCTAGTTTTCAATCAAAACAGCTTTCAATATTGAACGTGAAAGAAAATTTAGCCATACTTAATTATTGATTTTTTAGCTGTTCAGTCTATTATGTTCACCGATTTCGCTTATCCAAATAAATTTCTATCTCTGAGTGGTTTGCAAGTACTTGTGGTAGATGATGACAGTGATACCCGTACATTAATCGGGTTGATTCTAAATGAGTTTTCAGCACGGGTTAGGACAGTGACATCGGCTCGTGATGCTTTAGAAGTGCTAGGACAATGGCAGGTAGATGTTTTAATTAGTGATATTGCAATGCCCAGAGAGAATGGTTGTTCGCTGATTCGCTGTATCAGAATGCATGAAGATAAACGAGTTAGCCAGATTCCTGCTATTGCCATAACAGCCTGGATGGCGGAAGATGGACGCGCAATAGCTTTCGAGTCTGGGTTTGATATGTACGTAGAAAAACCTATTGACCCCGAAGAGCTAGCGGCTGCTATTGCCGAGCTTGTTGGAAGAGAATGAGTGCAGATTTTTGTTCAACTAAAAATGGAATGAAGCTTTGTCAAACACAACAATATCATATTTAACAGTTTATTAGTATTTTGTATATTTCTTAATATTGGTAAGAGCCCTCGCTTTCTGGTGTATGAAAACGAGGGTTTAAGGACTTTTCTGTAAATATTTATAGTTTGTACTATTAGCTTGGAAATTCGTATTCAGGATCACAAACAGATGTAATACTAATCTACTTCTTAGGTAGGAAATGGAATAGAAGTGGTAGCAGTTAAATTAATTTATTACTTCTCAGGAAATGAATTCCATCCTACTGCTTGGAGATGAAAATCAGGAAGCTAAACCTTTTTGAGGCTCCTACCTTGTCAGTTTTTTCTACTTTTTCTGTATAGATGGGTTTTCGTTTCATCCTGAAAGAGTGTTTCTTCAAATGCAAGTCTGCTAGTTCTACCGAACTAGCAACTCGGTGTCTTTGTTTAGGCAGGACTTGAGTAAAATTCATGGCAGTAAAGTATCCTAAATTTAACCAGGATCTCGCACAAGACCCGACGACGCGTCGGATCTGGTATGCGATGGCTATGGGAAATGATTTTGAAAGCCATGACGGTATGACAGAAGAAAATCTTTACCAAAGGATTTTTGCAACTCACTTCGGTCATGTGGCGATCATTTTCCTGTGGGCATCAAGTCTGCTGTTCCACGTAGCTTGGCAAGGTAACTTTGAACAGTGGATTAAAGATCCTCTTCATATTCGTCCTATCGCTCACGCGATTTGGGACCCTCACTTTGGGAAACCAGCAATAGAAGCTTTTACCCAAGGTGGTGCTAGCAATCCCGTTAACATTGCGTACTCAGGTGTGTATCACTGGTGGTACACCATCGGTATGCGGACGAACAATGACCTGTACCAAGGCTCTGTGTTCCTCTTACTGTTAGCGGCACTTTTCTTGTTCGCTGGTTGGTTGCACTTGCAACCCAAGTATCGTCCTAGCTTGTCTTGGTTCAAGAGTGCAGAACCCCGTCTGAACCACCACCTAGCAGGTTTGTTTGGTGTGAGTTCTTTAGCTTGGGCCGGTCACTTGATTCACGTCGCTATACCTGAATCTCGCGGACAACATGTCGGGTGGGATAACTTCCTCACGACTCCACCTCACCCAGCAGGTTTGGCTCCTTTCTGGAGAGGTGACTGGGGCGCTTATGCTCTTAATCCAGATTCGCCCAACCATATATTTGGGACAGCACAAGGTGCGGGAAGTGCAATTCTGACGTTTTTGGGTGGTTTTCATCCACAGACTGAATCCCTGTGGCTGACGGATATGGCGCATCACCACTTGGCGATCGCTGTCATTTTCATCATTGCCGGTCACCAATACCGGACTAACTTCGGGATAGGTCACAGCATCAAAGAGATGCTCAACGCCAGAAACTTCTTTGGCATCCGCACGGAAGGACAGTTTAACCTACCTCACCAAGGTCTATACGACACCTACAACAACTCCCTACACTTCCAGTTGTCCATACACTTGGCGGCGTTAGGTACTGCTCTTTCCTTGGTGGCTCAGCATATGTACTCCATGCCGCCCTATGCCTTTATAGCAAAGGACTACACAACGCAAGCGGCTTTGTACACTCACCACCAATATATTGCTGGTTTCTTGATGGTTGGTGCTTTTGCCCACGCTGGAATTTTCTGGGTGCGCGACTACGACCCAGAACAAAACAAGGGCAACGTACTCGATCGGGTCATCAAGCACAAAGAAGCGATTATTTCTCACCTAAGTTGGGTATCCCTGTTCTTGGGTTTTCACACTCTAGGTTTGTACGTCCATAATGATGTAGTGGTGGCTTTTGGAACTCCTGAAAAGCAAATTCTCATTGAACCAGTTTTTGCTCAATTCATCCAAGCTTCTCACGGTAAAGTCCTTTATGGATTAAATACTCTGCTGTCTAACTCAGATAGCGCTGCTTCATTGGCTGGTGCTCCTTATTTACCGGGTTGGTTAGATGCTATCAACAATGGCACTAACTCTTTGTTCCTAACCATTGGTCCTGGAGATTTCTTAGTTCACCACGCGATCGCACTAGGTCTGCACACAACTGTTCTAATTTGTGTGAAGGGTGCCTTAGATGCCCGTGGTACCAAGTTAATGCCCGACAAAAAAGATTTTGGTTTTACCTTCCCCTGTGATGGTCCAGGTCGTGGTGGTACTTGCCAAACTTCTTCTTGGGAACAAACTTTCTTTCTTGCTATATTCTGGATGCTTAACTTGTTAGGATGGACTACCTTCTACTGGCATTGGAAGCATCTCGGTATTTGGCAAGGCAACGTAGCTCAGTTCAACGAGTCTTCTACATACCTCATGGGCTGGCTGCGCGATTACCTCTGGGCAAACTCCGCTCAGTTGATCAACGGATACAATCCTTATGGCATGAACAACCTCTCTGTCTGGGCTTGGATGTTCCTCTTCGGACACCTAGTTTGGGCGACTGGCTTCATGTTCCTGATTAGCTGGCGTGGGTACTGGCAAGAGTTAATCGAAACTCTAGTTTGGGCACACGAGCGGACTCCTTTAGCGAATTTAGTTCGCTGGAAAGATAAGCCTGTTGCTTTGTCTATCGTTCAAGGTTGGTTGACAGGTCTAGTTCACTTCACAGTTGGCTACATCCTGACCTACGCCGCCTTCCTCATTGCCTCAACCGCAGGGAAATTCGGTTGAAATTTTTAAAAATTTAAAATTCTCTGATCTTTAGCAAGCCTCCCTTTCTATGCTGTTACGCTAGAAAGGGATTTTTGTATGCTAAAAGCATTTTTTCTATTAGAGTTGTCAATTCTACAAGCTTATTCAAATCGAGCGGCTATTACTGCGTACTATTTCATCTAGCAAAGAAATCTATAACTACAAAGCAAAACAAAAAAAGCCTCCGGTGCTATAGAGGCTTTTGATGAATCAGCTGCTTTTTAAAAGTAGTAAACGTACATATTTTTATTCTGGCTTTAAGTCGTTAATAGACCCACAGTCAAAAGAAATAAAGATTCTTAAGTAGTGCTATATACAGAGCAACTTTATCTCATTTCAAAGGAACATCCCAATGAATGCACATTGCCCTCAGAATAGAATTCTGGGGCTATACAATTTACAGCGCTTTGCATCTGAATGAGGTACACCCTTTCATCCCCCCTTACCAAGCTACAGTGGTGTACGAAGTTTTACATAGTGCATTCATTGCGGTTTCGATCCCCCCTAACCCCCCTTAAAAAAGGGGGGAACTTCTTTTCATCTCTTTTCTAGAAATCTGTACACCATCGTAACCTTACCAGGGGGGAGACAGAGGGGGGTAATTTTTGTACCTTACCAAGTTGAAATCCGCTGTAAGTCCGCCTGCGCGGACTTCATATACCTGCACCTACTGATTTGAAATTGAGTAACTCAAAGTGTATCTAAATTTATCAACTTCTCCTTGTTTAGGATAAAATGTATGCTTTGTTTTTGTTTCGTCTGAGTCTTGTAATATATCTAGTACACCAAGTAATCTTTTATTAGTATAGTCTTCTTCAAAGAGTTTAATTGTAATTCTATAGTTGTAGGAAAATTCTGTGTTTTCAAATATCCAATTGTCATTTTTTTTCATACTTTTGGTAAATTTCTTGAAGAGATTTATTTGATTATCTACATAAACTTCTAAAAGACAGTCATCAGTCGCTTTAACTAAACCAACTGCAGCATCTACTGTCTGTGATAGAGCCTTATCAAAAAGACTAATTCCAGTTGTATTAGTAATCGTAGCAGTAACTTCCTCACATTTCAAAGATTTCAGAGTAAATTTTTTAGGTTGATTTTCAAAAGAAAACAAGTTTCTATCTATTTGTTGTCCATTTTCGTTAAATACCAAAACTTCAACTTTATCAGTGGAAATATTTACCCTCGTAAAATTATTTTCAGTAATGACCTGACTGGGTGTAACGACTTGTTCTTTATAAGAACCTAACAAATTCTCAGAATGCGGTATTTTTTCATCATAACCAAAATTGCTTGGTTTTCTACCACCTACGCTTTCTACAATGGCACTAACAGCGTTTTTTATAGCGCCATCAATAATCCAATCAAGTGGTGATGTAGAATCCGTATGGAAGAAATGAGGCTCGTATAATGGAGATGAAATAACCTGAATAACCTTTGTTCCATTAATCTCTTTGCCTTCTAAAATAGAAGTCATGGAACAATGAAAATCTCCAGAAAGAAAAATGACTTTTGTTAGTTTTTCTTGAGCAATTTTATTAAGAATTTTATTTCTGTCATTGTAGTATTTGTGTCCATATCTGTATAGTTCTCGTTTGTTTTCAGGGAATAAAGGAGTCGAAGAAACTATACATTTTACTCGATCTTTACGCTCGCTTAACCATTGCATCAATGCATCTTCTTGTTGTTGAGATATAATTTTATCCTCAATTGGGTTGCATTCTGTACGAAGATCCATGACAAAAAAATCAGCACATCCATCTTGATAGGAATACCAGAATGTATTACTTATATCATTATCGCCAGTTGGATGGGTTTGATTTTTATTAGTAGGATTATGCATATCTTGATAGATTTGATAAGCTTTTATTGCATTAATTTTATGAGTCCTTTGGCCTTGGGTTTCAGGAGAAACATCTTTATCGGGAAACTCATTTTTAAACTCATGGTCGTCCATAATCATGAAAGTTGGTATTCGAGCCATCAAGTTTTTAATATTCTCTTGAGAGAAAGCAAGTCTATATAACCTGTAATAATCATCTTTTTCAACAGTAGGAAAAATCCATGTTGATAGATAATCTGCATAAATTTGGTCTCCACAAAGAATTACTTGAGTTAACGGATTTTCTTTGTGCTGATTAAAGATCTGTTTGTATATTGCATCTGCTTCTGTTTTATACCAAATAATATGCCCCTCATCTATAGTAAGTCCCTTGGGGAGAATCTTATTGGATATACTAACTACAGGATTTTGTAGCATCCAACGACACGAACCTAAACCGATTGAACATCCAGAGTTGGAATTTAAAGACAAAGTTTTTATTTCAAACTCATCTAGCAGATGCCACTCAAAAGAATTCCAAGCCACGACATTATTATTATTAGATGTTACGACACCAGTAGTCTTCAGAAAAGTATCGTCTTCAGAATTCGGTGCAACCCCAACCCATCCAAATTGATAAGTATATTTTGTATCTGGTTCTAAATCAATAATTTCTATACCACATGACCAATCTAAAGATTCCTCCATTTTTTTTACGTGATATTGGTAAGTAGAGTTCTGTACCTTAACTTTTATACGTATAACCCCGTAAATATTTGTGTTTCCGTCCTTTCCTTGCTCGCCTTTGCCAAACACAAAAGCCTTAATTTTATTATTATTTTCTTTCATTCCAATAATTGCTCCAACGTGCAAAGGTTGTACTGTGGCGACCATATTTTTTTCCTTTTTACAAAAGCTTAATTTTCAAATCAAGAATATAGCTAGAAATACGCAAAAATTGAACTTTTATATAAAAATTTAAGGTTTTTTGTATCAATTTGTTATACCTCGGACTTACGCATTGACAGAACCCGTCGGATATGGCTAAACATTTTTAGCGCTTCAACGCTTGATTTTTAACAAATGAGAACTAATATCAACTACCGTAGGGGCTCAAAGCCTTGCACCCCTACAAGTCTGAAACGACGATTATATTGATATATACGATTGTAAACTTGCACTTAATATACTTTTGCAAACACTTAAGGCAAATGCATTAGAATTTTCTGTATTCATTTTTTTGTATTCTTCGTCACTTCTCAAATTAAATTTTGTTCTTCCTTAAGGAGAATTAGAATTAGCTATATGGCAGAGGTTAAGATATTCAAGATATTTTTGAATATAAATATAGCAGTCATAAATGATTTACAAACACTTCTTCCTTGTCTTCCTTGTTTAGATCTCAAATAGGATTGCTATAGATGAGTTATGACTCGACAAGACGTTGAGGCGATCGCTTCGCTGTTACCTTCGGCAGAACGCGCATCTACAAAAACTTAAACCACGAGCATAACTTCTATTCTAGGATTGCGTCGCCTGTAAGTGAATAACATAAAGTTGGGTGAAACCAAGCTTTGTGAGTGACTTATTCACATTTATGAAAAATTTTGAACTATGAAAAAAGCTATTTTCCTGATATTACCTATGGTTTTAATGGTGTTTCCCAATGGGAAAGTGCAAGCCCAACGAGTAGATTCTTCTAGAGAAACTGCGTACTTGGCATTAGTTAAGGGCGATACTCCTAACAATTGTAGCTTTATATCTGCCGACTACTTAGAACGGGTGTCAGACATTGTTGAAGATTTGTTGTTTGTCCGCCCTGATGATTCCCCAGAATGGGTCAGATATAAAGTGCGCTTCACTCCCGATCGCGATTATGCCCGTAATACCTTGGAATGGACTGCGCTTGCAGGAGGAAATTATACTAAAGCTTTTGTAAATTTCCGCAACAACAGCGTCCAATCCCGCACCTTCACAATGGCTGTTAATTACAACCAACCTAATGAAAGACGGTGTCAGTGGGAGGTAAGAGACACACAACAGGGAATTCAATCAAATTCTTCAACTTCATCTCTAAATCAGTGAAAAAGTTTTATATCTTTTTAAAGGTAATTGTTTTGCACAGTCAAGGAGAAATGAAAAATGAGCGACGCATCAATGCCCAACCAAGCAACTGAGCCAGACCAAAATATTGCTTCATCTCAGCAGGCGCAACAGCAAGCACCTCCAAATGCAGGTGGAAGTGCTCTGTTAGATGCAAATATAGCAGCAGGAGTCAGCACAAACCCACAAGGAGAAGTGCTCGCCGATCCAATTGCAACAAATTTCTCATCTGCAACTAGAACAGGTAATGCCAAAACCGCCGACGTTTCAACTGTTGCAGGACCTTATTCAGGCGATCTCGAGCAGTCAGAAAAAGGCTCAGTTCATCTTCAAAATAATCCCGATCTTCCCGATACTAACGTTCCAGGAAGACTACCCGATACTGACCAAATCGGTCTTCCAATCGATCCTGAGACCAATCTTCGAGACTAAACAATCACTTCCAATAAAACGAATATGAACATAGATGAATTTTCCAAACAATATGCAGTAGGTAAAAGAAATTTTAGCGGCTTGGATTTATCCGAAGCTAGCCTAAGCCATGCAGATCTTTCTCAGATAGATTTATCGCACACTAATTTAAGCAGAGCCTTTTTAGCAGGAACAAATTTAAGTAGGGCAAATTTGAGGAAAACAAACCTGCACGGTGCAGACCTCTGTCATGCAGACCTTAGTGAAGTGGATCTTACAGATGCTGATTTAGGAGCTGCTTGCTTGTTCAAAGCAAACTTAACTGGAGCAAAACTTGATGGCACAAATTTGTAATGGGCAGCTTTGGCGCAGGTCATACCATCAAACATTGACCTAAGTAATGCCATTATCAGTGAAACGATCCTACCTAGCGGTTACTCATCGGATGAAGATGATGAACTGAGGCGTGCAATTTCAAGAGATTCGTTTTATAAGTGGCTTCAAACAGCAGCAATATATGAATAAATCGCAGTCAAGCAAAACTACAGGCTTATCATAGCTCGTTATCCTCATACCTATACAAAGGTAGTTGAAAATTTATCCTAACCCAAACACTTAGCGTAAAAATTAACTATCTGAACTTTCTATTAGTCCTTTACTTTTTACAGATGTACCTCACTAAATTTACAATTCCCCCTTAAATTAGGGGGAATTTTTTTATCAATTTGATCTTGCAATTGATGAGTCGAGCGCTGTAGACGGGTTTTTAATTTTAACAAGCTTGTTACAAAATTTAGCTCAATTTTGGATCTTGAGCTTGTTCGGTATCCTCGGCTGTTTGTAGTTCTTCAGTTGTTTCGTCATCCGATAGCGGAAAAGGGCTGAGAGGATTAGTTGTGGAATCGCCTAAAGTAACGTGTACCCCTGGTTCTGGTGCTTGAGTTAGGTCTGGTACATCTTCAGACATATCCAAGTCGGTCATGCTAATGCTAGAAGAGTCTGAAGTTGCTGTAAACTGCTCTTCGATAGGATGTAACGAGTCTTTTGGTGTCATAAACTTACTTTTCTTTACAGAGATTACACAGAATCTGTAAAGACTCGTTATAACGAGTCTTTACGCATTATGGATTAACCATTTTGCGATACACTTATACCCTTTACCTTAGCTGGAATAATAAAGCCATAGTAGA
The DNA here is from genome assembly GCF_000760695.4 of Tolypothrix bouteillei VB521301. Classification (GTDB taxonomy): domain Bacteria; phylum Cyanobacteriota; class Cyanobacteriia; order Cyanobacteriales; family Nostocaceae; genus Scytonema; species Scytonema bouteillei_A. Next base: position 4,047,489 of record NZ_JHEG04000001.1, read on the forward strand.
AAGTGGCTAGTGCGGCTAAGGCATTGAACCAAACATTATTACCAAACAGTGGCATCAAACCGAACGTTGTTTTAGCGAAGGGTAACAATCCCATAATGGCGATTGCGGTATAAGCAACTGCAAAACTAACATTGAATAAACGTGCGCTGCTGGCGCTGAAATAGGAAGCAATTCCTAACAATCCAACAGAACAGCGTACAAGGTTATGCAAGAAATTAGTAGGGAACAAGCCAAATATATAGCCAAATCCCTTAGCATAAGGGCTTTCAGTTGCACCAAGTGGAACGTAAGATACATCTGTTTCAGGTATTGAAACCAAACCAGGTATAAACCCAGCTATACCTAAAACCAAAAACAGAATTCCAACTGCCAGAGCGCAATAACGCTCTGTCAACTTTCCTGCCGTAACGTTTTCCATGTTTTATGACTCCAAGTTTTGTAGAAAACCAATATTAGTTCTCTGACTTCGCACATCATGCTAAAAAAATTAGAATTCTTTTTACCTCTAACTAACGAGAGTGATAAATTACCAGTTGCTATATCTAAATGAAGGTGTTACTGTGAAGGTAAAATGTAATTGTGAATACAATACTTATTTACCTATCTCATGTCTCAACATACTTCTATTGATAGGGTACAAATCATTTATTGATAGTAAATAATTAGGTTAGTTATACCACCAAATACAGCGTTTTTTGGAATTCATGCAGTACATATTTAAGACTGCTAACCCTGAGATACAAAGATTGAGGTGTACTTCAATTGCTGGGTCATGCTATATTTTTTATAACTAAAATTTTGTACCATCATTAAATCATAGGAAAATATAGCTTGCAGAATTGAATTGGAAGTTTTTTAAATAACGATTAATTGCTAGTTATACTACTTTGATAACAAGTTATTCTCATATTATTTTGCATTACTGTATAGCAGTCCTAACTGAGTTACAAACACCTCTTCCTTGTCTCCCTTATCCCCCTTGTTCGGATCTCAAATAGGATTGTTATAGCCAGTTAATTTTATTGAAATTATAGATGTCCTCTGACCTTTTTCTCCCTCTAATGTTGCAATCTAGGGGTGTGGTCAAAAGTCGTTGGTAATTGAGCGATCGCTTAATATCTGTGAGATACATATAATGATAATCGTCCAAAGGGTAGGTTAACCTAGCTCACCTTGTTAACTTTGCTCCACTCCTCTTAAGTCTGCGTGAATCAAGTGTGCTCCTATCAGGTGTGCCCCAACCAAATTTGCATTAGTCAAGCACACATGAACCATGTTTACGTTGCTAAAGTCCCGTTCTCCTAATGCGTATCGTCTCAAAAGTTCCTGAGTATCCATATCTTTTGTTTCCTTAAATTTCGTTAAAAGATTTTGTCAATAAGTTTAGTAATGGTCTGTCACATCAGCTTGCTGATGTTTTATGCAGGCGTATACTTTTGAAGAAGGTAGCAAGAGATGGAGGCAGATGGCAGGTATGCTCAAGAATATGTGGATTCAAACTCCAACAAGAGTGTGAACACCGCATTGCTGACATAAACTGACATGGAAAACCTCTTGAATTATTTGGCAATTATCTGGACACGGTACTGAAGTATTCGCTTAGCCAACGGTATTCAGTCTGATAATCGGTTGCTGTGGCTCCAACAACTTAGGTTTGTTGAACAAAGCTTTAGACCGGGTAATTATTTGCTGCAGTTCTAGGCTTTGGATGGTGTTTTTCTTCCGCATAAAATTTACCTCTACTGTAATGGTTAATAAACTGGCATTTCTTGGTAACAGTGACTACAACGCCAGTAAATTCCTCCCAAGCCCATATGACGAAGCAAAGTATATGAGCAGCAAGGACAAATAGACCTACCGAGGGCAGGTTGCTTGATATATGTGCCCATATTTTCCTGACTGCTTCCAGTTATAGAACGAGATAGGTCTTTAAAAGACTTATTTAATAAGTGCATATTTTACTTAATTATTGTTAAAACTGAACTGAATATTCATTCTTGTTACAAAGAATTTATATTTGCATTTATGGTGATTTTTGTTTTGAAATTTTCCAACTTCCGATTTTTATCCCTAAAGCTTTTTAGCATTTAGCTATGTCTTTTTTCCTTAATGAATTTGAGTTTCACTCTAAACCTATAAAACGAGCTTTCGTTAGATAAGATAACTATAGGAATGACAGCAAAATTAATAGAAATGGCACGGGAGCGTAGAACTTGCTTACCCAAGCATGGCAATTGTCCAATTCAACCTCATAAGATGATTACCTAAATAAACTTACATACAACACCTCTCGAACCTAATAGGGTGTAGAGATTTAGATCCGGGAAGGCGTCTATGGCAATGTGTCTATGGCGTAGTCACGTAGCCGAAAGTATTTCTCTTTAGTTTTATCATAGCATGGAATATTTAATTACGCTTGTAAAATTGAGCAACTAACCAATTCTACCGATGAACTTTTGCCAAATTTAGGCACTTGGTTTATTGATATCTGTTGTGGAAAACAGTTTCAAGATATAGTATGGCGGTAATAGCAAACTCATTCTCAATAAAATTAATTATTGAGAAATACCCTGGCTACGATGCCCATTAAGCCCTTGATTTTGATGTAGATATCAATTACGTATCTCCTAGCCCTTTAAAGCTGGCATAGTGCATTCTAGGTGAAGTTAGCTGAAAGCCGTGAAAATCTCTACCCATGTTGTACACCCATCTGTACAATAATCATACCTAAATTTATACAGATGGAATTCCACAACATAAAATAAGCGCTAGCTTTAAATTTGGCTATCTTATAGTTAAATTGTATTTTCCCTATTTGTGATTTCTTATTTGTAATTTGGGAAAATACGAGAATTGTGAAGTATAATTTAAATAGAGAAACAGCGACGTTTCTGATATTAGGTTTTAACGTTGCGAATACTTTTTACAGCGTTGACAGTGGCTACTTTATCAACATCTGTTGGAAAGGTATCCACCGTTTATGATTTGTCTAGAAAAAGATGCCACTATCTTTAGTGAGCCGCGACAGTTTTAGATCAACTTGATTTCATTGTTTTTAAAGGAATCTGTTAATGAGCCTTATTATAAAGTCGATTGTGAACGCGGACACTGAAGCTCGCTATCTCAACCCTGGAGAATTAGACCGGATTAAGAGCTTTGCCAAAAGTGGTGAGGTTCGTATGCGGCTTGTTCAGGTTTTAACAGAAAACCGGGATCGCATTGTTAAGCAAACTGGAAACCAGCTGTTTCAAAAGCGCCCTGACATTGTCTCTCCTGGCGGTAACGCCTACGGTCAAGAAATGACTGCGACTTGCCTGCGGGACATGGATTACTACCTGCGCTTAATTACCTACAGTATCGTGGCTGGTGAGAACACGCCGATTCAAGAGATTGGGGTCATTGGTGTTCGAGAAATGTATAGGTCTCTTGGCACTCCGATTGAGGCTGTTGCTGAAGGCATCCGTGCGATGAAGAATGTTACCACCTCAATTTTATCATCAGAAGACGCAAGCCTTGTTGGCGGTTACTTTGACTACCTAATCGCTGCCATGCAGTAGGGCTGTCGTCAACATGGGAGTTGACCGTTAGTCGGCTCAGAAGACGAATCTACATCTTAGGGGTAGAAGTTGTAGCGCCTGTTTTATGAAAAACTTAAGCTTGAGAAGCTAAAACCTATTCTCTGGAGTTCTCCATGTCAAACTTCTCTCCCCTCGAATCCGCCGTCTTGATCACCATCATTGGGGAAACGGTGCTGAAAGACCGTATTGTCAAGCTACTGAAAAGTCATAGTGTAAGCGGCTACACTATTAGTCAAGTACAGGGTGAGGGCGGACACGGAAGACGCTTGTCAGACTTAGCAGGCTACAACACTAATATTGAAATCAAAACCATTGTTTCATTAGAAGTATCTGATGCTATCCTTGGCGCACTGAAAGAGGAGCAGGGTAAGCATGCCTTGATCGCTTTCCGACACAATATAGAAGCTTTCTATTAATTAACCTTTCTGAACCGAGCAGTTTTGACCAATCTGTTGCTTGAGCAAGTGCCAAGAAAAAAGGCAGCTATGCTGGAGGCACGCAAGCAATTGTTGAGAACCTTTTAATTTTCAGAGGTTTGATCTGGTGTAACCGTTCACCAGTAATCGAAGCTTAACGTAAGGCTAAGGAGATCCCTCTTCTAAGGGACTTCCAAATTAAAAAATCTCCAAGTTTTTCTTGTGGAATGGGCATTCCTGCCCGTCCTATAAACTGGGCGGGCAGGGATGCCCACCCCACATTCCGGGGTAATTTATTTCTTGGAAGTCCCTAAGCAACTACAGCCTTTGTTTCTACCTCTATCTTGCTCGCTGACTCTGCCAGAAACTGCGCTACCTGTTCATTAATCTCCCTTTTGACAATTTGGCGATACTCCACGAAATGCTCGATTTGGGCACAAACTGCGAGATAGCTACTTAAGCCGCCCGAATTGTAGCGATACATATTCCAAAGATTGCGCCAGAACTGCCAACGGGTTTTGCGAAAGACACCTTGCCGCCAGCATATGGTCAACAAGGCACGAATCGTTACCCAATTAATCGGTTTCTTCGCACCTTTACCTTTCTTAGGATAAGTCGCCTCGCCCAGAATTCGGTAGTGGCGATAAGCACGATCGAGGAACTTCGCCGGGTCGTATAATTGCCAAAATGCCTCTACATACTCGTGGGCAATCTCCTCTAAGGGACGGGTCGGTACGTAATTCATCAACGTGGTTTGGTTGATGTTAGCTGACTTACTACGGAGTCGTCCTTCCTCTTCTAACCGATGCCAGAGGGCTGTATCAGGTAATGCTTGCAACATACTGAACAGCGCTGTGGGAATTGATGTTTGTTCTACAAATTGCACAATTCTCGCGCCTGCGCCCGCCTTCTCGCCATCAAAGCCAATGATGAATCCTGCCATCACCCGCAAGCCCGCTTTTGCGATCTTATTCACTGCCTCACTCAAGGAGTCCCTTGTGTTTTGATGTTTTTGGGTCAGCGTTAAACTGGCTTCATCCGGTGTTTCAATGCCTAAAAAGACGGCTCCAAAATTGCATTGCACCATCCAATCCATTAAGTCTTGGTCGTTTGCCAAATCGACCGAGGCTTCTGTGGCAAAGGAAAAAGGATACTGGTGTTTCACCATCCAGGGTTTTAGTTCTTTAAGGAACAGTTTGACGTTGCGTTTATTGCCAATGAAATTGTCATCCACCATGAAAATGCTGCGTCGCCAACCCAGCTCGTAGAGGCGATCTAGTTCTTTAAGCAGTTGTTCCGGAGCTTTTGTGCGCGGCTTACGACCGTAGAGCACAATAATATCGCAAAACTCGCACTGGAAGGGACATCCTCGCGAAAACTGTACCGACATTTCTGCATAGGCATCGAATTCCAACAGGTCAAACCGGGGAATGGGCGTATTGGTAACATCTGGTCTTTCGCCATTTGCACGGAAGGTTCCCGATCGCTCGCCCCGTGCGATCGCTTCGATAAACAGCGGCAAGGTTATCTCTCCTTCATCCAAAATCATATAGTCTGCCCCTACATCCATCACTTCCTGCGGTAATGCAGTTGCGTAGGGTCCACCTACTGCTACCCGTTTTCCTCTGCGTTTCGCCTCCTGGATCTGCTCTAATAAATCTTCCTTTTGCACGATCATGGCGGACAGAATCACCAAATCTGCCCAATCCCATTCTACTTGGGTAACTTCGCGGACATTGCGATCGACTAGCTTAAATTCCCAATCCTGCGGCAAAATAGCGGCAACCGTCACTAACCCAAGCGGCGGCAACATCGCTTTGCGATTAAGCAATGCCAAGGTCTTTTCAAACGACCAAAAGCTTTTGGGAAACAGGGGATACAGGAGCAAAATATTCATCAAAAACCTCCAATAAACTGTATCCCTCGCTAAGACTGAATGGTGTATTCAACATACCACTCGCTGGAGAGTAAGATACACACTGATTAACTTAGATTACTAGAATCTAGTGTTTTTAAATACAGGTATAAACTGTACTGTAATTATACACTTTCACAAAGCGTCTATGTCTAAGAATTGCCCCTAAATTTGCTAATAAACAGATGCTTGCCAAACCCAACAAAATGAATGTAGGAGCCATAACTACACCAATCATGAACCAAGCTAGTACATGCAGTATCATGAGTAGAGCAAAGATACTGGCAATTCCAGCAGCTTGCCAGACCTGAACAGTCGGACGATGCAATAGTCTAAAAATTATTGTCAATGACGTAGCCAGCAGATTGGCTGGAATTAGAAAGGCACAAATGCCAATACAGTAAGTGCTGGAAAATCCAGTTAACGTGTGAAAGTCGAGCATTAGTTTCCTGGCTAAATTGCCAGATTTTAATATGGATATTTGACCTGAGAATCTTGTAGAGGCAGGAAGCTAGAGTAGCTAGCTATGCACTTAGATATGTCCCAAACTGGCATTTCTTGATAACATTCAAATACTTGTGATATAATTTTTATCGTTTTAGCTAAAAAACATCTTTACCTTTGTAAAAGTTCCAAAAATTGTGTTGCAACTAAATATGGGGTCTTCTCTATAAATCTTCAATCCATGTTGCACCCAAGCTTCAGCGAATAGTATTGCTAATAATTGAGCTTGATAAAAACAAAAAAAAACCCGTGTTTCAGGGGTTCAAAGGGTTATGCTGCTGCAAATGAGTTGCTCGCTACCTAAATAGCCCCTTTCTAATAGAATATTTACCAACTCTACTCCTCTAGACCCACCCAGATACTGCCTACCCCAAACCTGTTCTACTGGCTAAAGCCCATTTTAAGTAGTTCCTGGGGAGATGCCAGCACGTCAATTGCCACAAAGAAAATTTTGCCTTGCGGATTGAGCAAGAACCGCCATGCTAGATTTATGCCAACACTGTCACCAAACCAGGGAGTTTGCACTTTACCCGTCACTTGAATCTGGGTGAATTCTCCTTGTGTTGGTTCAGATACCCCTCGCTCTGGTATGAGCTTGAGTCCGTAGCATTCTTCGCGCATATAGGCGAGGATGTTCTCCTGACCCACAATCGGTTCTTGGAAAGGGGGTTGCAGGGCACCATCTTCAGCAAATAAAGCTACAGCCCCTTGGAAGTCAAAGGCGTTCATATTCTCCATATAGTTTAGGACTATCAAGTTGTTGATGCTCTCAATGCTGACCTTAGCTCTGGGTGCGATATCTTTAGGAGGAACCACAGGTTCTTTGACTTTTTGGGTGTTAACCGTTGGGGCATACCCCATATTGACAACAATATTTTGTAATACGGTGAGTTGTTGACCCCCTTCAAGTTGACGGATAGCTTGGAGGACATCAGATGCCTGTGGAGACAGTTCATAACTTTCTGGAATGGGAGCAACGATTCCTTGTTTCATCCACTCACCTAACTGATACCAGAAGCCCAACTTGATATTTGTGCCGAAAGATGAATATGTACGGCAGATGAGAGTATCACTATGGTTAACTAGATCGCACATAACTTGCGTTTGCTCTCTAGCAGGCATCTGCTTGATTTGAGTCAGGGTTTTTTCTGCGAAGACCATATTGGCTGCTCCCATAGCAGCAGGAGTAATTGTAACTCCCATCTCGGTATAGGCAAACCAAAGTAAAGCCAACTGATCCTCTGCACTGAGCTGATTGAATGATTCAATCGTAGCTGAAATTGCATGCTTCACTTGAGTTTCAGGAAAAATGGAGCGTGCAGACTCGATAGTAAAAGACATTTTTCAAAATCTCCAGAACGAAATTACATTAATTGATAGTGTTTCAAAAATGGTGATGCTCACTTGAAACTGATGTTTCTAACTGCTGTTCAAGACTTAAATCACCATGTCTAGGAACATGACCTAAAATCCGTTGCGCGATCGCATATGAGGACTGTTGGCAAATAGCTAAATAGGCAAGCACAGCCACGAACTCATCAATATCTAGGGGTTTGGTAAACCATAGGTCAAACCCACCAGACAAAGCCCTGTTCATTGTCGCCTGAAACTTTCTTCGCTTTAGTTGCAAAACGCTGTCCTAAATAACGTAACTGTTCAGGGGGTAGAAGTGCGAGCGGAAAAAAGTTAGCTTTAATTGGGACAGCAGTAACGTACTACATACAGTAGATATCATTTAACCATAGCCCGATTTTTTTGTTGTTTTCACCATCCCAAGAGGGAGAAGTAATTGAGAGTGAGCAAAATCTCTAACCTAACTATATTGTTAAGAAATTATGTACAGAACACTACATAACTTCTACTTAGTCATATTGGCGTTTTTGCAAGCATTGTCACAAAAAATTAGCTGAAATATTAAGTCTTAAAATTTAGCCACAGTTATACAAAAATTTATATAAATTCATTCTTTCAGTAGATGTTGAAGGAAATAGAAAATAATTAATGTTTTGAAGAATTAACTTATGAACAACTCATAATTCTTGACTTACACGATAAGACAAATTTATTATATTGCATAATGATTTGATTGAAATGTATAAAAGGTTTCTATAAAACCTCGTTAGTTTGGTCATAAGACCTCTTTCGTAAATGCTGGATTTGGATTTGAATGGTCGATTTTTGCGTCGCATAATCCGACTTTTGTAAAAAGTTTTACGCATCCGCTTGTACCACAATCGACCAAAACTGCACTTAGAATCTTAAAAAGAAGGAGCGTATGAAAACACTGTTGCTCTACCCCCAATTTCCCCAGTCCTTTTGGTCTTACGATCGCGCGATGGAAATGGCAGGACTCAAAGCAGCCATTCCGCCCTTGGGAATTATTACTGTTGCAGCACTCCTAAGAGAAGATTGGGAAATCAGATTTTATGACCGCAATGTCAGCCTAGAGACAGAGGCAGATTGGGAGTGGTGTGACCTGGTTATTCTCTCTGCTATGCTGGTGCAGAAACCGGATTTCCACGCCCTAATTCAAAAAGCAGTGCGGTTAGGCAAGAAGGTGGCAGTAGGTGGACCCTACCCCACGTCTGTGCCGCAAGATGCTCTTGACTCTGGAGCGCATTACCTCATCCTGGATGAAGGAGAGATGACAGTTCCGCAGTTCCTCGAAGCGATCGCTCTTGGGCATACCCAAGGGATCTTCCGCTCCACCCAGAAACCAGATGTCACGACTAGCCCCATGCCCCGCTTTGACCTGCTTGAGCGCGATGCATACTTCATGATGGCGATTCAGTTTTCTCGCGGTTGTCCCTTCAATTGTGAATTTTGTGACATCATTTCCCTCTACGGTCGCAAACCGCGCACTAAAGAACCTCTTCAAACCTTAGCAGAGTTGCAAACCCTCTATGACTTAGGCTGGCGGGGGTCACTCTTCATTGTCGATGACAACTTTATTGGGAATCAGCGCAATGTCAAACGCCTCTTACGAGAATTGATTCCTTGGATGAAACAACACAACTATCCTTTCACCTTCATGACCGAAGCCTCTGTGAATTTAGCAGAAGATGATGAACTGCTAGAGCTGATGGTAGAAGCAGGATTCTATGCTGTCTTTCTCGGCATTGAAACTCCCGACCAAGACAGTCTCGTCGTGACGCGCAAAATGCAAAATACACGTAACCCGCTAGTAGAAGCCTGCCGCAAGATCAACGTTGCGGGACTGCTAATTTATGCAGGGTTTATCCTCGGCTTTGATGGAGAACGCTCCGGTGCGGGTGAACGGATTCAAGCCTTTGTTGAACAAACTAGTATTCCTCAACCGATGCTAGGTATCCTCCAAGCCTTGCCCAACACTGCCCTCTGGAACCGACTCCAAACAGAACAGCGTTTAATTGAGGGCGTCGGCGTCACGGCTACGGGAGACCAGAATACCCTCATGAATTTTGTTCCCAGCCGCCCCATTGCCGAAATTGCTAGAGAGTATGTTGAAGGCTTCTGGACATTGTACGAACCCGCGAACTATCTGAGGCGATGTTTTCAGCAGTGCCTCAATATTGTTCCTCCGGCAAGGCGAACACAAACCATGCAACTACCCTTGGGTAAGGAGTTGCGGCTTATTGCCCAGTTAGTCTGGCATCAGGGCTTACGACGACCTGACATTCGAGGGCAGTTTTGGCGACAACTATGGACGCTTTTGCTGAGAAAGCCCCAAGTTCTCAATATGTATTTGGCGCTATGTATTGCGGGAGAGCATTTTTGGGAGTACCGAATTTTAGCCAGGGAACGGATGACTCAACAGCTAGGCTACGATCCACTATCCGTCTCTGTACTAAGAGAGCTTGAACCTGTCAGGAACAGTAGGTGTTGAGGACAGCAAAACATGGGTGTGGTCAAAAGTCGTTGGTAATTGAGCGATCGCTTAATATCTGTGAGATACATATAATGATAATCGTCTTAGGTGGGATGGGGAGGTGGAGCAACGCTCCACCTCCCCATCCTCATGACAAGCTAAATTTCGGCTCCTTGTATTTCTAAGGGGAAATGAAGGACTGGTGGGGCTTCTGGAAAACTTTTTGGGAAAGCTAACACGAGTTCGTCATGCACCAACAGCAATGCAGTAAAATTTTGACTTCACAAACTCCCGAAATATGAGAGTGTTTTAAGAAGATGTGAACTCAAATGAAATTTAGTGATGAGATGCGTTCCATTTGGATTAAATATATCCTTGATTCTATTGATAACGGTTATGTTAAAAAAGTGATTAGTCGCCTCAAGCGATGGCAAGGAGAAGGACAAAAAAGTGTGTCAAATTTATCTAAGTATTTGTTCCGCTTTCAGGATGCTGTTCACTATAACAAATATCGGTCAATGGGTTTACCAATTGGATCGGGAGAAGTAGAAAGTGCCCATCGTTATATTCCACAAAAACGCTTAAAAATTCCTGGTGCGACTTGGCATCCTAATACGATTAATCCAATGCTTGCTTTACGAGTGATTCGGGCTAATCATTGGTGGGCAGATTTTTGGAAACAAATAGTACCCGAAACAAAAATTTATGAAAATATTGCCTTTGCTTGAATACTTTTTCAGTCTTCTATAATTTATTCTCATAGTCATTTAACTTCATACCGAGGTTAATATCACCCCAATGCTGAGAATCTTTAAGAGATAGCTATCCTGTCAAAATAATACTAAATATTTTTAGCCGCCCTATTAAATAAAAATTTAGTTAACAAGGTGAGCTAGGTTAACCTACCCTTTGGACGATTATCATTATATGTATCTCACAGATATTAAGCGATCGCTCAACTACCAACGACTTTTGACCACACCCGCAATCTAGAGGGGAATTTTTTTGTCAAACATAGAAACTGTACAAATAAAACTTACCTGCAGGGGCTGAAGTAGAAGTAAAATGAAAATTTGTAAATTTTTATAAAATTTAGTGATTCTTCTTTACTGAGAGCGATAATTCTAATAGCTATTTAAAATCCCTCTCAATAAAAGTGCGAATACTGTAATATTTATGCCAACAGCAGGGTTCTTGCCTGTTAAATGCTGTATCAAGACAATTGTCTATCTGTAAGCACGGTAAAGGTCGTTTATAGCCAATAAGCAATAACTCAGATGTCTTCACAACTAGAGCAAGGTGATTTTGAGGCATTACTAGACTATTTGAGGCAAAAACACAATTTTGATTGCGCCAGTTATAAGAGTAGCGGCTTAAGCCGTCGAATTTGCTCTCGGATGCGGCAAATATCTATCACCTCCTTCGGAGATTACAAAGATTATTTAGAAGAGCATCCAGAAGAAGTTACTCATGTTTTCAATACCCTAGAGGTTAGTGTGACTGGTTTCTTTAGGGATAAAGCAGATTGGGATTATCTCAGCAGCGCGATTGTTCCTGAAATCATTGCAAGTAAGTTATCGAACGAACGTATCCGAGTGTGGAGTGCAGGATGTGCTTTTGGACAAGAAACTTATACTTTAGCAATGATTTTATCTGAAAGTGTTGGGTTAGAACAGTTTCGCAAACGGGTTAGAATTTATGGCACAGATATAAGTGAAAAGGCACTGAATCACGCTATCCAAGGCAGTTATCTCAGTTATGAAGTCAAAAATATTCCCCAGTCTCTGTTGAATCGGTATTTTGAATTTGCCAATAACTATTATGTTTTCCGCCATGACTTACGTGGCTCCATTATTTTTCAAAATCACAATGCAATCCATGACACTCCAATACCTCGGATTGATTTATTAGTATGCCGGAATATGTTGATTTATTTTAGTCAAGAAGCACAGACTAGAACTTTAGCACGCTTTTACTTTAGCCTCAAGGATAGCGGTTTCCTCTTTCTTGGTAATACTGAGATAGTACCCAATTTAGACCTCTTCACAATCGTAAATCTTAAGCACCGCATTTTTGCTAAGGTACCGCAGGCTCATTTCAGTCCTCAGCTATTAGTTCAAGCATTTAAGCGAATTTAACGTCATTTTAGGTTAAATAAATATATAAATAATTTTGCAGGACTACTTAATTCTTACTTCTACCACAACTATTTATTGTGGGTTTCCTCTCAAAGATTGTTGCCTGCTTTTTTCCTGCCTTCTAGAGTTAAACCTACCTTGACTGGCTGCAAACAGAGCTTGTGCTTGGGCAAAGTTAGCTTGAGATTGAATAAATTTTTTATGATTGTCAGCGCTCATCATTAGGTTCTCTGCCTTTAACTCTGCTAAATCAGACTTTTCCTCTGCTAGTTGTTCGGCAGTCCAAGTATTATTTTTTTCAAAAAGAGTTTGGGGAGTGACTGTACGCGATACTGTTTCCGTGTCGGGTTCTACGGGTTCTAACTCAATTAACTCCTTCTCAATCTCTGGCTCAATGGTTTCCTCGCGATCGCCTACAGTCTCAATACCTAAAGCTTTCTGGACTGCTTCTAAAACCTCAAGATATTTTTGAATTGCCAGGTATGGTGTAACGGGCTCGGAGTTCGGGTCTATCATAGTACATCCAAACATAAGTTACAGGCTCTTATATATATTGACAAATTTTTTGACTAATTTGACATTTTTTTTTGCTTAACAAATCTTTGAATTCAGCTATCAAAATCTATAGTTGCTCTAAGTCTTCGTTATGAACTGGATACACCGGGACGAATAAGAAAACTTTTTTTATCTTCTACCCTCTACCTTTCTTTTGATACTTTACGAAGCAAGGGACCGCTTGGAACAAACTCAAACTTCACTTGTCCGGATTGTGGCGGTAGTTTGTTCCAACTACAAGAACGAAATTTTCTCCAGTTCCGCTGTCGCGTAGGTCATGCTTGGTCAGCAGATAGTTTACACGCAAAGCAGGTTCAAGTCCAAGAAGAGGCATTATGGCCAGCAATTCGCTCTTTAGAAGAGCGAGCCGAGCTGATGTTTAAGTTAGCGGCTGATGCAAGATCTAACAAGCGCACTCGGTCAGCAAAGCTTTTTGAAGTACAGGCATTAGAAGCCCAACAACGCTCCGATATCATTCGACAAGCACTTTTCATGGGGCAATTGCCTGCTAAGACAACTGTTGCGATCGCTGACAAGGTATCTAATAAGGAGACAGAACAAGAAGCAGCGACTGACAAAGTGGTGTTACTAGCAGCAGGTGACGGTGGAATAAAGGCATTAAGCCAGATTTTAGTTGGTTTACCATCAAACTTTTCTGCAGCTATCATCGTAGTGCAACATATAGACACTCAGTCCGAATCCAGCTTGATGGCAGAGGCTATAAGTCGCTCCTCCACTTTGCCAATGAAGCTTGCACTCGAAGGAGAGCGATTACAATCGGGGATGGTTTACATTGCTCCTCCAAACCAACATTTGCTGGTGACTTTAAATGGCACCATTTGTCTCTCTGAAGCAGCACTCGTGGATTTTGTACGCCCCTCTGCTGACCTGCTGTTTCAATCAGCAGCAGCAAGTTTCAAACAAAAAGCGATCGCAGTTGTCCTTAGTGGTAGAGGTAAAGATGGTACTTTAGGGGTACGGGCAATTCATCAGATGGGCGGTAAAGTCATTGCCGCCGATGAGAGTAGTAGTGACTTTTTTGAGATGCCCGGTGCTGCTATTGCCACCGGGACTGTCAATTTCGTCCTTCCAGTGAACGAAATTGCTTCTACCCTACTCAACTTAGTGATGGCAGAAGCAACAGAATGAGACTGATGTGAGATTTAACTTACCTTCCCCCTTGTCCCCCTTATCCCCCCTGTCTCCCTTGTCCCAACAACTCTCAATCTTTCATCACTATCGTGCAAAAGCGTGTTCTTGAGCATACCTTCTTGTAAAGGCAGTCGGCTTGTCCTGTACCTCAGTCATGTAAGCACAAGCCATATCAGATGAGTTATGCGCCCAACCAACTCGTCCCTGGCGATCCAGAAGGATACAGCCTGCTTCTCCTGAAACCCTAGACGCTAAGAAGTCAATCGCCATCTGTGCTGCTTCGTCTGGGTGTCTGTCTCCAGCAAGGAAATCAATCGCAGTTTTAGATAAAACAACTGGAATAATTGACTCGCCATCACCTGTCGTTGAGCACCCACCAAGTCGATTATCAGCGAATAAGCCAGACCCAACAACTGCACTGTCACCAACGCGACCTGCGGGTTGATTTGTAGTACCGCCCGTTGAGGTACCAGCAACTAAGGTACCATTGCTATCCAAAGCTACACAGCCAATAGTGTTGGGGCGATCGATAACTTCTTGCTCCTCTTCCCATTCTTCCTTTTGCTCTTGAGCAATTAAGTTTTCTTTTGCACACATTTCGGCTCCGTTTTCTGCTGCATAGCGTTCTGCGCTTCGCGCTACAAGCAGCATTGGTTTTCGATCCATAATCTTACGAGCTACCGAAATAGGATGCCGCACGCCTTGAACGGCTGCGACTGCTCCCCAGCCTAAGGTAGCACCTTCCATGATTGCTGCATCTAGTTCTACCTCTCCCTGAGTGTTAAGAACTGCACCAAAACCCGCGTTAAATGTAGGGTCTGCTTCAAGAACGCGAATTGCTGCCTCAACAGCTGCTCCAGCACTACCCCCTTGCTTCAGTATTGCCCAACCTGCTTCTACTGCTGCCAAACAACCTGCATTGTTCGCGTCTACTTTTTCCTTTACAATGGTTTTTGCTCCACCATGAACAATAATGCTTATTGTCATAAATTTCCTTGAATGTTGATAAATTGTCTCTCTAATAAAGCTGCCAAAAACTGGCTTGAAAAAGCTAAGTGTGGAGAGCCGTAATAAAGCGATCGCTTCTGGGCGGCAAGCTTTTTCACTTTATAACTCTCTGCCCACCAAAAGATGACTTAAAGACATAGATATTTGCGAGCATTGCTCACTATACAAAAGTCAGTGATTTTAAAGATAAAAGTGAGTCATTGATTGGAAAACAATGATGGCTTAACTTATAACCTCATTTAAAAAAATACTGTTTTTTCTTGATTTTAACTTCTCTCAATAGACGTATTTCTCTGTTAAGCTATAAGTTAAAAAAATATTAATTTGATTTGGTATTTTAGATATCATTTGAAATGTACAGCAATCGAATATCGTTCCACGATCGATCTCACGATTTCTCTCACAGCCAAAGTTACCGATCTCTTCCGCTATAGTTAAGTATCGATATTGTCAAGAAAAAAGCCCCCCTTTTCTATTTTGGGGACTTTTAAAATTTGAAGCTACTATCGTAAGGAAAAATCTTTAATATATAGCAATCCTAAATCATTTGTAAAAAAAATGGATTGCTAATGGCTAATGGCTAATGGTGAGACCAGCCCTGTAGGCGGGTTTCCCGCGCCGTAGGGGACTGGCGAACCCGAAGGGCTAATAGCTTTTTGACCATTAGCTATTAGCGATTAGCAGTCTTTACTCTTATTCTTATATTTCATTTAGGACTGCTATATATATTGTTAAGGAGTTAGACTGCATCAAACCAGTCTTTAACTATCTAACAATTTAACCCTGTGACTTTGTTTAAGCTTCTACCTAAAGAAGGGCTCAATATTAAGTAGCACTGTAGCTTTAAATACAACATTTTTATCCCAAGCTTTGCTTGGGAATAAGTAGATGAGGCTCTGCCTCATGTGACTGGAGTGGAGCCTCCTAAGTAAGGCATTTTCAGCCAGACACTGGAAACGAGAAAGGACTGGGTTGGCAGTGCCTACGCCAGAGTTTTGTCTTGAAAGCCGTTTAAAATTAAACTGAGAGGGTTTTTCGATTCACTTCCTCCGCACCAGAAGCACAATGAATTTTAGTCAGTTACTTGATGAAAAAATAGAGAGCATCGTCCAAAACTGGGTTGAAGCAGTTTGCCTAGATCGACAAATTTCGAGTACCGATAATTTAACACATTCAGCTATACGGAATCACCTTCCCGATGTTCTCAAAGCAATGGCAACCGTGCTTTCTCAATCCCAAGACAGCGATATTGAATCCATCGTGCAAAACAGTCTCGAACATGGTGTTTTACGTGCTGCACAAGGTTTTACTCCACCAGAAATTGCACGCGAGTATCGTCTGCTACGGCAAATCATATTTTCTACTCTAGAAGCAGACTTAGTCAACGGTACAGTTCGAGAAGTCATGCGAGTTCATAGAGCGATTGACGAAACGATCGATGAAGCTATCGGTCAGTGCTTTAAAAGTTATGTGGAGGAGCGATTGCAGGAACTACAGCAGCTACAAAGTCAGGCAGAATTAACCAATCAGGAACTAACTCGCTTGGTAAAAGCGAATCAGGAAAACCTTTCTCAACTAGCCCACGAACTCAAAAATCCTCTGACTTCAATTATTGGATACTCCGAGTTGATTTTGCGATCTTCTCAAAAGAATATTCAGCCTGAGGGGACTCTTAGCCATCTTGAACATATTGAGCGAGTGTTGCGTAATGGCAGACAGTTACTTCGCTTAATCAATGATGCTCTGGAAATGTCGCGGTATCAGGCTGGGAAGATGCAACTGCATCCAGTACCAACAGATGTATGCTCTTGTATTGACGATATGGTGAAAATGTTGGAACCTCTTGCAAGTGCAAAAGACCTACAGATAATTGTTGATTGCAATTTAGCGCCGGTCGATCGCTCCAATTCAGACATACCTAAAACTGTCGTTGTCGATCCGTTAAGATTACAACAAATCGTCACAAATCTTCTTAGCAATGCCATTCGCTATACAGAGTCAGGAAGTATCAAATTAAGGTGCAGTATGCTACCTGACGATCGGTGGTGTCTTTCAGTCAGTGACACAGGCGTTGGCATTGCACCAGAAGACCAGATGCGTATCTTTGACCCTTTCTTTCGAGCTGAGAGTAGTGTTAGCCATCTCGTTGATGGTACTGGCTTGGGGCTAGCAATTGTCTCGCAGTTAGTAAAACTTATGCAAGGAAAAATAGAGTTAATTTCGCAAATAGGCGCTGGCTCCACTTTCAGTGTTATTTTGCCTGTCACCTTGAGCTTGAAGACTAAAGAATGAAAGATGAAATATAGCTAAAATATGTAGATGATTTTTCATCTTTCATTTTTTATACTTTAAACTGTATGGCTCATAGTATCTTTTAATCGTAAAAATGCTTTAATTCTTGCCATTAGTTCATCATAATCAATAGGCTTGCGGAGAAAGTCATTAGCTCCTAAATTTAACCCTTCAGGTATATCTGCTTCCACATAAGCCGTAATCAGAATAATGGGAATAAAAGGTAGTTTTTTATTCTGCCGAATACGCCGCGTAACTTCGTAACCGTCCATTCCCGGCATCATAGCATCAAGCAACACCAGATCGGGTGGTGATGCTTCTATCATGGTTAACCCTGCTTTGCCATTGCTAGCAACATCAACTACATACCCTTCTTCTACCAAAACTGCTTCTAAAAGATGCAGGTTATCTTGTGTATCATCTATAACTAAGATGCGTTTAGCTTGAGGTTTAACTTGAGAAGAGAACATAAAATGAAGCTTCCTTTTGGGTAAAAAGGTTTGTCTGAATTTTGTGCCTTACTACCATTACCTCAGGAGGTACGGTGTAAAATGCCAGCGATCGCACTTCTGATAAGACTGAAGCAACTTCAACTGTATTTTGGGGTTTTACACGTTGTAGATCCCCCCAACCCCTTTAAAACGGGGTTGGGGGTCCGTCCTGTTTGAAATGAAAGTTTGCTTTATAGTAGCTAGTTGTTAGCTGACTAACCTCTTACCTCAGGAGAGTCTCACCTTCAGCCAATCGGAAATAGATAGAGGTAGATCCCCGTCTGAACTTTGGTTACTAAATTTCATTTAAACGCTTTCTGGCATAAACCAGGTCAGCCCAGAGCGTGCAATTGTTGCAGGTACTGTGTGGAAACCATCGAACTCTTGATAAGTGACTTTATAGCCAGCTTTGTTCAAGGCTGGCACAATTCTACGACTGCATCGGTCAATTTGCAGGACGTTGTCCCACTTACCGTGTGAGATAAAAATACGCGGTGAATTCTGTATTAAAACAGGTGGGACGAACCCTGGTGAGAAAGCTATGACATGAGAGAATAAGTCGCCATTGGTGATACCGATACCAAGTGCATAAGAAGCACCATCAGAAAAACCTTCAACTGCAATGCACGTTGGGTCTATGGCGTAGTGACTAAATGTTTGCGCTAGGGCTTGGTCAATAAAGGCGATATCAAGACCGTAGTGACCGTACAATACATCCCAAGTTTTCAAGCGTGAATCAGGTGCAAGTAGAACGACCCCAGATGCATCAGCAAAGTTTAGAAATGGGGTAAGACCGCTACGTCCATTACCACCTGCACCGTGCAGCATCAGTATGAGTGGTGCGGGTTGAGAAGCTTGGTAATTTTTTGGTATGTAAAGAAGACCGTCGCGCTCGGTATCTAGTTCTAGTGGTTGCAGACCGAGTAGTGGAGTTCCTACTGGCTGCGTTGGTCGCGATCGCAATTTTCCCTGAGTTGCTGTCTGTACTGGCTGCTTTAGTTTATCTTGTGTCATCAATCTATTCCTCGACCTATTTTGAGTGGAGTGCATTGTTGTCCTTAGTGAGTGAATCACCCTACACCAATGCTCAATAGGTAGCGCCGCCTTATCGGTAGGTACACAATATTTGTCAAGCGTAATATTTAGTAATATCGCTGTTATTTAAGATTATTGTTTTTAACAAACCTACTAGCAGAATATTACAATAGTTTATTGACAAAATATTAAAAATAAAATTTCATTTCATATATCAAAATAATGTGTTCTTTATTACAATTAAACTTTACAGAATCTAGGTCTTTTAGTAGAACTATAAGAAAAGGTGAGTAATCCTTAAGGATGATGTCGTAAGTCGTAATTATTTGGAAATATAGCAGCAAGTCATTCTTAATGATACGGCAAAAAACTCATGCATTCACAAGATACCCAAACAATAAGAGTTGAGAATAAACATCGCTCAAGAGAAACCAACTTGAACTATACAAGTTATCAGCAACAAAGCAACTTAGAGTCGATGGAGCAGGAAGTACATAAAGCTATTCCAAGCCAAACTTCACTTAATCCGCTAGTACGCAATGGTTTAATTGTAAGTATTTTAGCGTTGCTATTTGTGGCTTCTATTTACTATGGGGTTATCAATCCTTAACCTGTCCCAAAGCCAAAGGTCATTTCATCTCAATCGCATACAGAGAAGCTATTGATCGAGCAACGTATCTAAAGACCAAGAGCAGCGCAAGCTAGGCTTTTAGAGTGGCAGAATTAGGAGCATTCTGCAAAAATAAGGCAAGATGCTATTTGTCTCAAAGGCATTTTAGTTCAGAGTTCCATCAATATCTTCCTCATGCAATAAAATTGTGGTTTCAGGACCAATTCTCCCCATATCTGGTTCTGGACCCTTTGCCATTTCAACAGCATATTTCCAGGTGTGAGAATCTGGTTGAAAATATAAAATTTTGCCTACGCCTCCAACGAAACGAACGACTTGATATTTATTGAATTTGGGAGGTACTGTTAATTGGTCGGTTATCATTGCAGATACTCCTAATAAATTGGTTACTTCTTGCTTCTTCTTACAAAAGAATAAATATAAAACCCAGAAATAACGTCTAACTAAAGAGTTGTATGAATTTCTACCTAGAGTTAATTTTTTATTAACAAATGCTGTAACTTCTAACACATATATTTTACTTTTATATTTGTATAATTCATAAATACAGCAGATTTCAACTTGGTGAGGTACAAAAATTCCCCCCTCTATCACCCCTTGGTAAGGCTACAGCGGTGTACAGATTTCTAGACAAAAGATGAAACATCGTGAAAAGGGAGAATTGGAATGAAGTTCCCCCCTTTTTTAAGGGGGTTAGGGGGGATATAAACCACTTTTAATGCATTTTAGAAAACTTGGTAAGTAGGTCAGTATTAAAAATTATCGTCATGACAAGGCAGATGGCAGAGGGCAGATGGCAGAAGGGAAGAGGTTTTTAGGCAACTTTACTTTTCGTTACATACTTCGGTTTTTTTGCGCCTTTCTACTTACACCACCGTGGCTTGGTAAGGAGGGATGAAAGGGTGTACCTAATTCACATGCAAAGCGCTGTAAGTTTTGACTGTTAAGTTTGCAAGGGCTTTCAACTTATTTAAGAACTGAGAAACTTATAATTTCTCACAATTATTTTGGTCGAATATTACTTTAAATATTACTTTGTAGTTGCGATAAATGAGAAGAATTGCAACTGTGCAAAGAACGGATAAATCCATTCCTTAGGACAGAAGTCTTAAATCAGTAAGTAAATTAATCTAAAAAAAAGGGGGCGCTAGTTAAAATTGCAGAAGCAATTTTTAACAAATAACGATTATTTTCTCTACTTAAAAGTAGGGAAAATAATTAATAAATTCTTTTTTACGAAAACATAATAAAAAACTTTACCATCAAGGGCTTTCTAACTGCAAATATCCACTTTAAGTAGAGAGGCGCAAAAAAACAGAATTAATTATATAACGAAGCCTAAAAAGCTCTTCCCTTCTGCCATCTGCTCTGCCATCTGCCTTGTCATGACGACAATTTTTAATACCGACCTACTTATATATATTATGAATCCAGAGCAACTCAGTCACGAACTGCGATTTGGCGACAGCCCCGACTTAATTCGTCGCCGTTGGATCGTTGGTCTATCTCTAGTAAGCGCTACCATGGGAATCTTGGTCTCGCTTTATCAAACCGGAATTATTCGCCACTTGCCTGACCCACCAATACCATATTTTGACTCAGACCGAGTTGACGCGTCTGAATACGCATACAGTCGGCTTGAGACTCCTGATGGGCTGATGATGGTAACCAATTATGCCATCACAGCTTGGCTAGCCGGAGCCGGTGGTCAAAATCGGGCGCAAGAGAACCCATTATTGCCGATCGCAATGGGTGCTAAACTCCTCTTTGACGCGGTTACCGCACTTGAACTCGCTCGTGAGGAATGGAGCGAGAATCAAGCGTTTTGTGCGTATTGCCAGATTGCAACACTTTGCTCCCTTGCATCAGTTGCGATCGCAGTTCCCGAAGTTTTGAGTGCGATCAATACCCTCACAGGTCAAGGGAAGGATAAAGTATGAAGGATAAAAGCTGAAGGATTAAAGTGTAATTTTTAATCCTTCAGGCTTTATCCTTTATCTTTCATTGGTCACTGTTTGCCCCACAGTCAAAAGACCAGGAGGCATTTCTGTTCCCATTGCTTGTGCTAGCGCTGCCGGTGGCTTATCGCGCTCGGGGGATCGCAAATACTCTCCCGTCAAGATGCGTGAACCGGGTTTCATGCTGTGGGTAGTGCTGTAGTAGCGATGGGTCTGGGTAATTTTACCTCGCTCCTGCATAGAATCATTAGAGATTTTTTTGCGAAGCTTGATGATAGCATCCATGATTGCTTCTGGACGGGGAGGACAACCAGGTATGTACACATCTATTGGCAAAAGTTTATCAGCACCCCGAACAGCTGTTGGAGAATCCGCGCTGAACATACCACCAGTAATCATGCAGGCTCCCATTGCAATAACGTACTTTGGCTCGGGCATCTGCTCGTAAAGACGCATTGTCGGCTGAGACATTTTCACGTTTAAAGTTCCTGCCAAAATGATTAAATCAGCTTGACGCGGACTAGCACGAGGAATGAGACCAAATCTGTCAAAATCGAATCGGGAGCCAATCATAGCTGCAAATTCAATAAAGCAGCAAGCTGTACCGTACATCAGAGGCCACAAGCTAGATAACCTCGCCCAGTTATACAGGTCATCTATGGTCGTCAGTATAATATTTTCTGAAAGTTGATTGGTTACTCCATAGCTTGTTGGAGCTAAAATTGTTTCTTTCCCAGATGAGCCATTTGGATTATTTTCATTGGGATTCATGAATTTGTCCGGTCTCTTAATAAATTTAACGCTTGTTTTGTTTTTCAAAGCTCTGCTATAAAAATATAAATTTTTTAGATAGCAATTTATTCCGCCATTAGAAATAAGCTTTGATTAAATTTATATGTGATATGAAATACGATAAAAATATAATATAGAAATACTATTTGATTGTTGAGATAAAGATAGAGCCAGTATGCCCACCCTACTACGAAATGACAAATGACAAAAGTTGTTTTTGGTAACGCTGCAAGCGAAGGTGCAAATCGTTGGGGATGGTTCCTCGGTCACTTCATCACCCCAATTAACGATCCGCGATCTACAGAAGAACTAGAAGTAAAATGGGCTACCCATAAAGCTGGTGACAACAGAGCGGAATGGGCAGTCAATAACCAAGCTGCGACTATCTCTATTCTGATTCATGGAGAATTTCGCTTAAAATTTGAAGATAGGGAAATTTTATTATCACGTGAGGGTGACTACGTTCTCTGGCGTGCGGGTGTACCCCATTCTTGGGTAGCTGAGTCTGACTGCACGATTCTCACTATCAGATGGCCTTCAAAACCAGGTGATAGCGTCTCTACAACACCTAGTAGTAGTTAATAGGGTAGGTAGCTATTTCGTGGGAGCAATTGCCCTCAGAATAAAATTCTGGGGCTACACAAACAAAGTCCACCTACGTGGACTTCTTATCAAGTCCGCATAGGCGTGATTTTAATCACAAGTATATTTTTTCCAAATTGGGATGCTCCCTATTTCGTTGACCTCTACCCCTGTTACTTAACTTATTGGTACAATAAGTCAATAGTTTTGCTATCAACTTAGATGGAATCTGTAAACGAGGATAATACCGAGCTAATATTTTTAAAAGATTTACAGTTAGGATTGTGTAATAACGAGCCTGAAAATGTGCAAGATTTGACTGTACTCTTTGAAATTATGGATGTTATAGAAAATACTATAGAAGTTTTAGAAAAAATTTTCACCGGAGTCAATCAATTCAATAGCACAGTTGCTCAATCTCAAAAAACTAAACAGAAAGATAGTCAATTTATAGAATCTACAGAGCCTAAGTCGGGTGAAACATTGGAAATTGAGGATAGAATAGAGCTTTTATCCGAGCAAGTAGAAACTCTAAAGCAACTGTTGTATTACCGGGAGGTAGAACTACAGGAGATAAGACACGAGTTGCACAATACTAATATGGATTTGTGCGCTGCAATTAATTCCCCTTGGCTATCACTTGATGAGGCTAAAGAATTAGCAAAACAACTTTTGGTAAGTAAAAAGTCCAGCCATGAAATTTTAGCAGAACTGCTCGGTACTATCTGTAATTTGGCGCTTGAACCTTTAGATTTAGAGGACAGAGAAATATCAAATTTTATTAAAGCTTCAATCAACAAGCCAGTCAATTGTAGTCTGACAATTAATTATCAAGGGTCTCTCACCGATATGATAGCGGTGAGAAAGAAAGCAGCGGAAACTCGGGCAAAATCTAAAATGCTTAGAGAGCAGTCTCGTAAAATTCAGGCTCAATCTAGACAGCTTAAAGCTCAATTCATAGAACAGGGAATTAAATTTGTTAGCTCTCAAGCTTCATTCACTGCCCGTCAGCGTAACTTTAGGCGCAGGCGAAAGCTGAAAAAAAATTATCGAGCTGACTAAAGTCAGCTCGATAATTTTGTCGATTTTGAAGAGTTTGCTATTCTATAGCTCATCTTTAGAGAACAAGCCAAAACATTTACTGCTTAACGGATTTCATTGACAAACTAATCCGCTTCAGTTTCTCATTCACTTCCAGCACTTTGACTTTCACGACTTGTCCTACTTTCACAATTTTCTTGGGATCGTCTACAAATCTGTCAGCCAGTTGAGAGATATGTACCAATCCATCCTGATGTACGCCAATGTCAACGAATGCACCAAAGTTAGCAACATTGGTAACAATTCCTTCTAGTTCCATTCCAACTTTCAAATCAGCGATTTCCTTAATTCCTTCTTTGAAAGTAGCATACTTAAACTCAGCTCTTGGATCTCTTCCCGGCTTTTCCAATTCGCTCAAGATATCGCGTAATGTTGGTTCGCCAACGCTGGCGGTTACGTATTTTTTGAGATTGTGTTTTTTGAGTTGTTCGGCAATTGTGGTGATTTGAGTTAAGGGGACTTTTAAATCGGAAGCGATCGCTTCCACAACCGAATAACTTTCTGGATGCACAGCAGTATTATCGAGAGGATTTTCACCATCACGAATGCGTAAGAAACCCGCAGCTTGTTCAAATGCTTTTGGTCCCAACTTCGGAACTTTTAGCAGTTGTCGGCGGTTTTTGAATACACCATTTTGGTTGCGATAGGCAACAATATTATTGGCAACACTAGACGTAATACCAGAAACAAAGGTAAGAAGTTCTTTAGAAGCAGTGTTTAAGTCTACACCAACGTAGTTAACGCAGCTTTCAACAGTTTCATCCAATTTCTTCTTTAACAATTTTTGATCCACATCATGCTGATACTGCCCTACCCCAATCGATTTGGGTTCAATTTTGACAAGTTCTGCAAGGGGATCTTGCAGGCGACGTCCAATACTAATAGCCCCCCGAACAGTGACATCTAAATCGGGAAATTCTTCTAGAGCAACTTTGCTAGCTGAATAGATAGACGCACCCGACTCGTTGACTATCACCTTAATTGGTTTTCTATCCAAACTTTGCAGAGTTTCCAAAACAAATTCATCGGTTTCACGCGAAGCTGTACCGTTACCAATAGCAATTAACTCTATTTTGTATTTCTCAATTAAATTTTTTAGAGTTTTTGCAGCTTCCACACGCTGGTTTGCTGATAGATGGGGAAATATTGCTTGATATTCTAAAAATTTACCTGTTTGATCGAGGACTGCGACTTTACACCCAGTCCGAAAACCCGGATCTACCGCCAAAGTGGGTTTCATCCCTGCTGGTGCAGACAGTAATAACTCTCGTAAGTTAGCTTCAAATGTTTTGATAGACTCTATGTCTGCAAAAGTTTTCTTTTCAGAAATGACCTCGCTTATCAAGGATGTTTTCATCAAACGGGTGAAAGCATCTTTGAGCATTGCTTGATAGAAGTCCCGCACTGCGCGGACTTTTGTTTTAATTTCTTTTGATTCCAAATAAGACAGGATAACATCTTCATCAAAAGAAATATCAAAAGATAAGATTCCCTCAGCTTCACCGCGACACAATGCCAGCATATTGTGAGGGGCAATATTTTGTACCCGCATTTGGTAATTGCGGTACATTTCAAATTTCGTTGTACCTTCTGGATAGTCATTCTTGATACGGGAAAAAAAGACTCCTTCTTCTAAAAGGTATTCCCGTACATAAGAACGCAACTCTGCTTTTTCAGCCACTTCTTCTGCAAGAATATCAGAAGCACCGCGCAACGCCTCTTCTGCGGTTTTGACACCTTTGTCTTCAGAAACGTATTTTGCTGCTTCCCCATCCAGAGAAGCGGCGACTCCATTTTTGACGTTTAACGATTTAATAAACTCTGCAAGCGGTTCCAACCCTTTTTCTTTTGCAACGGTGGCTCGCGTGCGACGTTTTGGACGGAAGGGTAAGTATAAATCCTCAAGTTCTGTTTTTTGCAAACAGGACTCTATCTTTTCTTTAAGTTCGTCAGTAAGCTTACCTTGTTCTGCGATCGCATTTAAAATTGTGGATTTTCTTTCTTCCAATTCTGTTAAGTAAGAATACCTATCTGCCAGTTGGCGTAACTGAACTTCATTCATTTCCCCAGTCCGTTCTTTGCGATAACGCGCAATAAAGGGAATTGTCGCACCCTCAGCCAAAAGATCCAGCGCGTTTTGCACCTGATAGGGTTTAAGGTTTAGTTCGATAGCCAGTGATTGAGGAATGTTTAGCATCGGGTATTGCAGTTGAAATATATTTATCAGCGCAAGTAGATAATGTTAAGCTAGTTTAACAGACAGATTCGGAATCTTGTATTTATACGCTGTTGTTATGAGTAACGTGTTAGAGCTAAAACTGAATAGCTGTTAGATTAGGCACACTTGTTACCGACAACAGAGACCTATTATGCACACATTAACGCTTCTGCTATTAGCCCAGAGGTGAGGAAAAATGGCTTTGTTTTTCTTGATTCCGCTACTTACCGGCTTGGTAGGTGGCTATATCTTTAAAAAATGTACTGACGAAATTGGGTATTTCGTGGGGATATTTGCAGCTCTGTGCCTTGCTTTAAGCTTGGTGTTCGCACCGTGGCAAGTGTTGCTTTTGCTGCTCCTAGTTATTCTCATGACCACCCAAAAACTTTTACAACGAGTAGAAGACCATGATGAAAACTTAAATAACACTGACAGAAGAGAACTAACCGATCCCAAACCCCAGGTAACTGAGGAAGAAGTAGGACGGAAATACCGTGGTATCAGTTACTAAGCAATAACTCCTACTGATACCGCCACCGAGAAAAACCTGCAGGAGTAAGCCTTTGAGATTTCATAGGTCAAGCGGCTCCTGTAGTTTAAGTTACCGGGCGAAAGGAAGATTTTAGCGATCTTAGGGATCGCAACCGACAAATTTTTAAGAAATTTTAATTGCAGTCGTCACCACATCTAGAAACTTTTGCCCACACTCTTGTTGTTTGAGTCGTACTGGGATTGGGTACAAATTCCACTTTAAGAACCTTCAACTTCTCTTGAGGTTTAAGAACAGCTAAAGCTTTTTGTTCTTGATAACTAAAGTGAGGTAACTGCGGTTTATTTTTCCTTAACGTTACTCCTGGTTTAACAGTTACAGTAACTACCGCTCCTGGTGATGGAACAACACGAGAGTCAGTAGATTGTAAAACTTCGCTTAAAGGTTTCCCAAGCAATGCTGCACCTGGCTTGTTGTTAACATTGCCTAAAAAAATCCAACCATCAGGGGTAGAAATTTCTTGGAATTTTGAAGATGAAGTCGCAGCAGATACTTGCTCGATACTTTGACTGGATTCTGGCGATCTCACTGCAAAAAGATTTTGTTTGGGAATCCATGACAAGATTGTGCCAACTATTGCTATAACCCCAGCACCTACAAGAAATTTTCCGATTCCAGTAAATTGTTGATTTTTTTTCGATTGTGCTTGAATTTTTTGCTGCTGAGGCGGTTGGTACTCTTGTTGTCTTTCTTCAAAGTTTGTAGATTCGGTATTTTCTTCAGAATCATGAGTCTGTTGTAAATGATTCAAGCTTTGACTAACCCACTCATTAACATCACGACAAAGAGGGTCTTCAGTTGTATTTTGGACGGTATCGGCTCTACCAACTGCATGAGGTTCAACAATCCATTCCATTGTTTCCCCGACAGCATCCGATGTATCTACTACAGAGTCCCAAGGATCTTCTAATATATCTTCTTTTACTGTATCAACTTGACTTACGATAGAAGTATTAACCTGCTCTACTCTTTCTTTGAGTGTATTACCTCCATCATTTATACAAAGGTAAGCATCTTCAGTGACACCCTTGGATTCATTAACGACAGGTGGCTTTACCTCTTCAGGTTTTTCTTTTGCGTTTTCTTCGACAACTCTAGAAGCATCAGGCTGTTCAATAATATCATTAAATACAACTTCTCCAGTATTTCCACTAAAGTTAACAACCTCAGCTACGTTCCTAGCGGTATCTACAACAGAAGGCTTGACTTGGTCTACTGTATCTTTAACTGTATCAACAACACTTAGGACAGAAGGCTTAACCCGGTCAACCGTATCTTTTACCGTATCAACAGCACCGACTATGGAAGGCTTAACCCGGTCAACCGTATCTTTTACCGTATCAACAGCACCGACTATGGAAGGTTTGACCTGCTCTACTGTGTCTTTTAATGCATCTCCCACACCGTTAACACTATCATGAACAGCATCAGCTACAGTTTGAGCTGCACCCACAACGCCTTCTACAGTAGCATTAACACGCTGAGCCGTACCCTTACCTACCAAAGCACCAGCAACTGCGCCCACAACACCACCAACAGTTCCTCCAACTCGGCGACCGAGCAAACCACCAATCGCTGCTCCAACAATTCCACCCCCTATACCTGTTGCTGCTCGATAAGCTATGGGTTGCTTCCTCTGAGAACAATTAGCTTTTTCTTGACGCTCAACAGGCTGCTTGCGATCGCTCATAGTTAATCTCTCCTCTCGCTTAAGGTAGTATCAGACCTAACTGAAGCAGCTCGTTATCAATTCAAGATTAATTTATCAGTCATTCGATAAACCGTTAATAACCTAAAGACATATAAGCAGTTCTAAATGAAATATAAGAATAAGAGTGAAGACGGCTAATAGCTAATGGCTAATTGCTTATTGACCATTAGCAATTAGCCATTAGCCATTAGCAATCCAAATTTTTTACAAATAATTTAGGATTGCTATATGTCTGCCAAATTATCAGAAAATAAGGTGGGAATTGCCCACCCTAAGTCTTATTTCTGGTTATCTACTGGGACTAAAATGTAAGTCGTCTGGTTATTGGAGTTACCGGGGATATTGGGTGTGTTGGGGAGATTAGTTCCCTGAGCCCCAGAGGGTAAATTATCCTCAGCGACTTTAGTGGCTACATCCACTGTACCTTTGATATTGTCGTTAACGCCTTCAGCAGCACCTTTGACGATGTTCACAGTGTTGTTAACGGTGTCGCTAACATTCATTGCTGTAGCTTTGACAGCAGACAAAGTACTGTTGACAGTGTCGTTAATACCTAAAGCAGTATCCTTGACACTGTCTCCTACATCGTTAACAGTATCGTTCACACCATCAGCGATCGAACTGATTGCATCACCCACACCTTTGACACTTTGATTAATAGTCCCGGCTGTATTCTTAACCGAGTTCCCCGCTCTTTTTACAGTTTGGTTAACCCTTTCGGCTGTACCCTTAATAGTTAAAGCTCCAGCTATTGCACCTAACGCAGCACCAATGAGTGCTCCAATTGCTATTTTAGATAACCCATTGTTCGAGTTTCTACCTGATTCATAAGAAGTATTGGATTGGTCTTCTGTAAAATCAGTATTGTCTTCAGCGTTAGGATGCTCCAAAACCTGCTGATTTCCATTCATAAGAGTCATTTCCTTTATGCCACAATAGACTCAATTAGTAAACAATTAACAGTTATCAGTACACCGTTAGCGAGAACTGATAACTGATAACTCAACACCTAAATAATGTTTGGAATGTCAGGTGTTTATTTGTCGTAATCGTTAAGTAGAATAATGTCTTTCTCAAGTGGAGTTGTTTCTCCTGTATCTATCAACAGCCCACTGTCTTTAGGAGTAGCGGGATCTGCTGAAGACAAAGTTGGAGCAACGTTAAGCCCTTCTACTGGGTCTGGTGCTAAAATGTAGATCGTTGGTGTACGGTCTATTTCCACTTCATTATTTTTGGATTGCTGATTGTTGGCAATCGTGCGATCGCGATCGCCTTGATTTTGACCTATCGATGCATTCTCTGCTGCACTTTGTACGGATTGGTTAACACCTTGCGCTGTGTTTTGTACCGCATCTGATGCATTTGCTGCGTTTTCCTTAATTCCTTCAGATGCGCGATTTGTTATATCTCTTGTCGTGTCCGCCGCACTTTGTACAGCTTGGTTAATACCTTGCGCTGTATTTTGTACTGCGTTTACAGTACCTTCCACTGTTTGCTGGGCGACTTCAGCGAGCCCTTGAGAGGTATTCTGTACCGTGTTTACTGTACCTACTAAAGCTTGTGTGGTTCCTTCAGCAACACCCTTTGCAGTGTCTACTGCACCACCTACGATAGCTTCAGTAGCTCCCTCAGCAATACTTTTCACGGCTTGTCCTATACCTTTGCCTGTGTGGCTGAGACCTTCACCTATAGTCTTTGAAGCCTCTCCAATACCTTTTGCTGCAGTATTCAACCCTTGACCGACTCTCTTACCTGCAAAAGCACCAATTAATGACCCTAATGTACCAGCAACAAGTCCTCCTACCAATGCTCTGGTTAACGTAGGATTCAGACCTTTGGTAACTGCTTGAGTATTGGATTGACCGGAATTGATGCGGTTAACATCATTGTTTCTGGAGACATTAGTATCTATGTTAATGTTTGCTGAACCCCCATGAGGTTGAGTAGAACTGATGGGGTTAGCATCATAGTTTCTAGAAACTCCAGCATCTACATTCAGGTTGGCTGAATTTGCATGAGGTTGACCAGAAGCTATGCGATCGCTTGTCGGCTGCTGTGCAGCATCGCTATTAAAGTTTGTGGTTGCTGAACCCGCATTAGGTCGAGCGGAAGTTGTGCTATCGGTATTTACACCCTGTCTGTCCGAAGCTTGCTTGATTTCTTGCATAGTAATTATTCCCTTTATTTAAAAAAAGGTTCGACATTCATTTGTTGAAGTTCTCACAAGCAAATCTAACGATTCAAAATGGCATTTTAACCGTTCTAAAGATATAGACAATCAATTAATTCCCGCTCCAGAAGTTATAGTCTTTAGGCGTAGTTAATCACCGAATGATTTTTGTACAAAAAGTTTCTTTTTTCTACGGATATGTACCGAACTATAGATACAAGCATTATCAGTAGAAAATTTCTGTTATATCATCTGTATCGCTTTATGCTTTGCCAATAACTGACAGTATCTCTCATTTTTCTTTGCCAACATCCATTTTTCTTTAAATATTGCTGCCGATTCAGCCTTAACAGGGTCTACTTCATTTGGCAAAATATCTTTTCTAGCTTTTACAACAGCTTCAATAGAAGTTTCTTTTTGAGGATTGGTTTTGTATTTTTTTCCGCTCTTATGATTGGCATAGCGGCGCGATCGCGTATGACCCATTTGTAAGAACTTACGTGCCATATCAGCCCCAACGAAATCATCTTTCTCCAAATATTCAAGAAACATTTGGTATATTTTTTCGCTTGATTGTCTTGCAATTTCAGGAGTTTTAAACCGCCAATAAGGCAAAATCTCTGACTTATACGGTTCTACCAAAAGCACTCCCTGCTCGCCCTTCCCAACGCGATAGAGTTCGGGATTTTTTCGGAAATCAATACTTTGAAAATCTAAAGAGTAATCAAATGACATGAGAGGATGTTTGTAAAGTTTCAATTCATACTGGCTATGCCATGAGAAATCGCATGGCAAGTACCACAATGAAGAGGAACCCAGAGCAGTCGCCTCAACGGGGGAACTTTGTTTGTATAGTAGCGAATTATATTCGCCCAAGACTTTTAAAACATCCTCTATAAAGAAAGCCTACAAAAATCCGAGCGCTAGATTTAGTTACATTCTAGAACATGATAAAGTAAATTAAACTCAACATCCTTCGAGCCAAACAAGTCAACTTTGCCTACCCATGCTACCAAGTTCCCAATCTCTTAAAAGAGCCCTAAATGTGGGAGATCTGCGGCAAGTCCATCACATAGCCCTCAACGTTCATGATATGCAAGCCTCAAGACAATTCTACAACGGTATTTTGGGCTTGCACGAGTTGACAGGTGATGAAGTTCCTGCAACCTTAGTAGATTTAGTCGCACAAGGAAAAGTAGCCAATTTCGTTACTCCTGATGGTACTATCCTCGATTTATTTTGGGAACCAGACTTATTACCACCAGACCCAAACCCAGAACGAAGTTTTACCAGAGCATATCACTTGGCATTTGACATCGCGCCTGATTTATTCGATCGCGCAGTTGAAGTTTTGAGAGAAAATCAAATTACCATCGCCCACGGACCAGTCACTCGTCCAACAGGTAGGGGAGTCTACTTTTACGACCCCGATGGCTTTATGATAGAGATTCGCTGCGATCCTATGGGGGGATAATGGGGATAATGGGGACAAGGGAGATAAGGGAGACAAGGGAGATAAGGGGGACCACTAACAACTAACAAATAGCCACTAACTACTAACCACCAACCAGTAATG
Organism: Tolypothrix bouteillei VB521301; assembly: GCF_000760695.4. Lineage (GTDB taxonomy): Bacteria > Cyanobacteriota > Cyanobacteriia > Cyanobacteriales > Nostocaceae > Scytonema > Scytonema bouteillei_A. Next base: position 4,079,709 of record NZ_JHEG04000001.1, read on the forward strand.
ATTGACTCCAAGACATACCAAGTTATTGAAGAAGCAATTAAGAGACCTCCCATTACACACGATCCGCAAAGACAATCGTTAAAAGCTTGGGCAATGTATTGTTTGCGCGATCGCGGTTTCAAGGTAGTGTATGCTCAAAATGGTGACTTTGCTGTAGAAACGAGAGGCGGAGAAAAGATATATTTCAAAGTTACAGAAAATACAACAGATTTAGATAGCCAATTTGCTTGGATTGTTTGGGATAGTACAACCAAAAGTGCCAACCTGATTCCATCACAAAAATGAACTACCAGCCCTTACTTCAATAGCACTCTTGATTTGGTTGGCGGTGCGTTCAAAAGATTCTGTAGTATGTATTATTTACATATTTACTTTTATATGAACTATCTTTTGATAGGCAAGAGCCGGGAATTGAGAGCCACGAGTCGGGAATTTCGCGATCGCTTGCAAGAACTGAGCTTTGAGAGCCAGGAACTGATAAGCAAGAGTCGGGAACTGGGAGCCATGAGTCGGGAAATAGCTGCCATAAATCACCAAATTCGTGTCGAATTACAAAAACAAAAAGACACGAGTGAGAAACTCTGTATCGAAGTAGAAGAACTGATAGCCAGGAGTCGGGAACTGGTAGCCGAACGTCAGGAACTCAGCGTCCTATTACAAGAACGTATTGCACAAAACATTGAATTGCAACAACGTATTACAATAGCATTAATTCAATAATAAGTAATAAATGATACCCTTTAGCAGGTTTTTTGCAGCGCAATAACTAAGATGATTCACAACCGCTCCTCATGCCCGATCGCAGCCCTATCTAAAGAAAGTGTTGTACGTCAAGCCAGTATGTTATCTTGAAGTGCCAGGGGTAACATAAAAGCAAAAATGGTTAGGAGCAGCGAGTGTTAAAGCCAGATATTGTTGTTGTTGGAGCATCAGCCGGAGGACTTAAAGCTTTTGAAACACTCGTTTCTCAACTGCCTGCTGACTTTCCTGCAGCTGTCTTTATCGTCTGGCACATTTCCCCAGATTACCCAAGTATGTTACCCAAAATTTTGGCGCGGGTCACTTCACTGCCAGTGGCACACGCCATTGACAGGGAGCCAATCAAAGCTGGTCGGATTTATGTGGCTCCTCCCGATCGCCATTTGTTGGTTGAGCCAGGGTTTGTCCGGCTCTCTCTCGGTCCCAAAGAAAACCGCTTTCGTCCGGCGGTCGATGTCTTGTTTCGCTCTGCGGCTCGCTCCTATGGAAAGCGCGTCATTGGGGTGGTGTTGAGCGGCAGTCTCGACGATGGTGCAGCTGGGTTATATGCCATCAAAGAGCGAGGTGGTATCGCTGTAGTTCAAGATCCCTCTGATGCGCTTCACTCTTCGATGCCGAGGGCGGCGATGAAAGCAGTGACAGTCGATTACTGCGTGCCTATCATCGAAATGGGGGCTTTGTTAGCGCGTCTAGTTAACAAAGCAATTCCCGAACAGGAGGACAATTTGGTGTCTGAGAAAATGGATATTGAAGTTGGTGTTGCGCGGCAGGATAACCCTCTGGAATTAGGAATTATGAAACTAGGCGCTCTTTCTCCCTTTACCTGTCCTGAGTGTCATGGCGTACTGTTGCAGTTGAAAGAAGGTAACCTGCTTCGCTTTCGCTGCCATACAGGGCATGCATATTCGCTCAATACCCTTTTAGCCGAGGTAACGGAATCGATTGAAGAGTCTCTCTGGGATAGCATCCGCACTATCGAAGCGAGTGAGATGTTGATGACTCATACCGCGAAGCATCTGCGCGACATGAACGAGCATGAGGCGGCAGATCTGCTTTTGCAAAAAGCTAAGGACGCAAAACGACGAGCAGAATTGGTTCGGCAAGCAGTGATGAGCAACGAAATATTGAGCCAGGAAAATCTGGATAAAGAAATAAAGCTCAATCAGGCAAATTTGGCTCGAGAAATAAAGCTCAATGAAGAAATAGAAGGTTTTTAACTGATTCCGCGAAATTCCCCATTCGGCGGAGTAGTTCATAGTCCCTTTCTCAGGTCAATATTTCTTGCCCCTAATGTTTTGCCGAAAGCGACTGCTTGCCGCAGTGAAGCTCTCAATGTCTGACCGTTTGCAAGCAATTCTTTGACGAAACGCTCTTGTTCAGCTAAATTTGTGAATTTTAGTTGCTTTAGAGGTTGTTTTTCTACTGCTTGCTGAAGATCCCCATTCGGCAGTATGGGAATTTGGTGAGGAGGTTTATATGCGGTTGATGAACTTTCTGATGCAACCCTCAATGAGTCCGTTGTGGAGGTAAGTTTTGCAAGCTGCTGTTGCAACTTCTGAATTTGGCGATCGATGCGCTTTAACTGCCTCCCCCGCTCGATCGCGGCTCTGTAATCCTCCACTTGATTCGGTTTCAAGTGTTTTAGTGTCTTACCATCAAACATAGGTTGACGGCTTCTCACCTGCCAGTATTTACAGTTGGTTCGGGCAGTGCCTCCCGGCTTCACTTGCACCAACCAGCAATGTTGCAGAACCCAACCCGCCCCAGCCACTTGTGCTCGCTCGGCGTTGAGCGCTTCCAGGGTAGATTGAAGCTTTTTTACTGTGGACATTTTTGATTCGTGTGCAAACTTCAATCTCAATTTAAAGTTAACATATATTCGTATGCAAATCTATATAATAGATTTGCATACGAATATATGAATCGATCGCTCCTGTGTGACGGGAGAAATAATCCGCCATATAGGGGCGGAGCGACGTTAACTTTTTAACATCCGGGATAAAAAATGTCTGCTCAAAGGCAACCCCAGAAGAGGTTCTTGTGCAATGGAGTACAAGACACGGATAAACTAAGCTCAGAATTTGAAACTCTGTTAGACTACCTCAAGTACAATCGGGGCTGTGATTTAACAAGTTATAAACGCTCTAGCCTGATGCGACGGTTTCGGCACCGGATGGAAAGTATCAACATTGATACTTATGAGAGCTACTTAGAATATTTGCAATACCATTCACAAGAGTATCTTGCTCTTCTCGATGATGTTCTCATTAACATCACTAGCTTTTTCCGCGATCGCAACGCTTGGGATTATTTAGCAGCAGAGGTCATTCCCAAAATTATTGCCAGTAAGCAACCCGATGAACCCATTCGAGCCTGGAGTGCAGGCTGTGCAACCGGGCAAGAGATCTATAGCCTGCTCGTCTTATTAGCAGAAGCACTCGGTCTGGAAGCTTGCCGACAGCGAGTTCGATGTTTTGCCACCGATACGGATGAAGCAGCCCTTTGGCACGCACGCCGAGCAACCTACAGCAGCAAAGACATTATCGATATTCCCGCTCAATTGCTCCAGAAATACTTTGAACACACTGAAACAGGCTATGTCTTTCACCCCGAACTTCGCCGCACCATCATCTTTTCTCCTCACGACTTGACTCAAAATGCTCCCATGTCCAAGATCGATCTGCTCATATGCCGCAATGTCTTGATTTATTTTAATCCAGACGCTCAAGCCTCCGTCCTAACGCGTTTTCACTTTGCGCTCAATAACACAGGCTTCCTCTTTTTGGGTAAGGCAGAAACAGCACTCAGCCGCAGGCAAATTTTTAAGCCTGTTGATATAAGCCAGAGGATTTATACCAAAGGACTGAAACTAGAACTAGATGACTACCGCTTTATCAATCCAACGTCTCACAGACAGCTGGCAACTCATTTATTGCCAATTCAGAACCACTTCTGGGAGACTACCTTCGAGATCGGTTCTTCTGCTCATCTAGCGATTGACGCAAGCGGTTGTCTGCTCCACGCCAATGAACGGGCAAGAACCTTATTTGGCTTATCATTTGACGATTGGAAACGCCCTTTTCAAGATCTGACAATTGCAAAGTTAATCAATGCCAATATATTAATGCAAGTACTTCACTCCCATCAGGCTCTAACCGTTTTAAAAAATGTTGAGTGGACAACGGAAAAAAGCACAAAGCATTTCGACATTAATATTTCGCAGGTATTTACCACTAAAAATCATTTGCTGGGAGTTACTTTGAAATTTATTGAAACAACTGATTGCGAGCAACTCACCCAAGAACTGGAGTCTACTCGCTCCGAGTTAGCCAGAGTGTCTAAAATCCTTGCAGAAAAAACATCTGAACTCATTATGGCTTACAATGAGTTAGAAAGTACTCGGAAAGAACTGGAGCTTTTACATCAACAGACGGACTTCATCGTAATTGAAAACGAGAGCTTTTAAATAACAAACTTCACAAATTTGTTGTTTTCTGTTCGGAATTTTTAACGAATTCGGCGAAATTCCCCATCCGCCATGGAGGGGAGGTAAGACCAAAACTCGGACGAAAGTCTAAGTTGAGGCACTCGCCGTTGAGTACGGAAGCCCCAACTTCAAGCGCAAGCTAAGTTGGGGTAGTTCACCCATTTTTCTTATAAAATTGAAAATCTCGCTGACATTGATTAGAACAGGTTTGTTCTGTCACGATAGTACAGATAGGCGATCGATACCGCTCGGCAGAACAGCTATTAAACATGGCACCCAGACGCGTTTCCAAAAAATCTCAACCCAATCCCTCTGATGGCAAAGTTCCTCCTGACAATCAGCAAGACAATTTCAATGAATTATTTCCAGTGGTGGGGATTGGAGCCTCTGCGGGAGGATTAGAAGCATTTACCCAATTGCTGAATTATTTGCCAACCAATACGGGCATGGCGTTTGTCATTATTCAGCACATGGCTCCAGAGCAGGAAAGCGTGCTTAGCCAGATTCTGTCTAGGGCAACCCAAATGCCCGTGCGTGAGGCACAAGATGGCATGGAGATCGCACCGAATCACGTATACGTCATTCCACCCAATGCCAGTATGACCATTGCTCAAGGGTTACTAAAGCTCGTGCCTCGCTCAGGTACCAGTCGGGTGTTTATGTCAGTTGATACGTTTCTGCTTTCCCTTGCCGAGGAGCGGGGTAACAAAGGGATCGCCGTCATTTTATCGGGTGCCGATTCTGACGGAGCGCGGGGTCTAGAGGCAATCAAGGCGGCTGGAGGTGTAGCGTTTGCTCAATGCCAGGAGTCAGCACAAGTCGATAGTATGCCCAACACGGCGATCGCCACAGGTCAGGTAGACTTTATCTTACCGCCCGACCAAATTGCCCGGAAGCTAGCTGAAATTAGCTCTCATCCATACATTGCAAGCCTTACCACAATTGAGTCAGAGACAAACTCATCTCCGGCTACCAGTCAGGAGGCACTTGCCATTATCTTCAATTTGCTGCGGAAGGCAACAGGTCTTGATTTTACTCATTATAAACAAACTACCTTAAATCGCCGGATTCAACGGCGAATGCTCTTATACAAGCTCGAACGTCTGGAAGATTATGCTCGCTATCTCCAGAGCAATCCAGCAGAAGTCATGGCACTGTATCAAGATTGCTTGATTCATGTCACCAGTTTTTTTCGCGACCCAGAAAGCTTCAATGCCTTAAAAAGTCTGGTCTTTCCCGTTATCATTGATAAATCACCAGGCACACCCATTCGTATCTGGGTAGCAGGTTGTTCAACCGGGGAAGAAGCTTACTCGATAGCCATCTGTATGCTGGAGTTTCTCTCCGAACAAGTTCCCCGCATACCGATTCAAATTTACGCAACTGACATTAGCGAGACAGCAATCGAATATGCCCGCAACGGGGTTTACACGCTCAGCCAAGTTGCAAATGTTACCCCAGAACGGCTCTACCGATTCTTTGTTCAAGTTGAGGGAGGCTACCAAATCAGTAAGTCTGTACGGGAAGTTTGTGTCTTTGCCAGACAAAATCTAATTGGCGATCCCCCATTTTCGCGGCTGGACTTAATTAGCTGTCGCAATGTGCTGATCTATTTAGGAAACGCTTTACAGAAAAAACTCCTGCCAATTTTTCACTACGGTCTCAAGCCCACAGGCTTTCTCATGTTAGGGACTTCAGAAACAGTCGGTGACTTTGTAGACTTGTTTACCCTGTGCGACAAAAAAAATAAAATTTATGCTAAAAAGTTGACAGCATCTCGACCCAACATTGAGTTGACTGCCAGCTCTTATTCTCCAACCATTATCAACCCTCAACCTTTTGTGACAGAACAGCTTCCCAACGAACTAGAAATCCAGAGAGAAGCAGACCGGATTGTTTTGAATCAATACGCCCCTGCAGGTGTTGTGGTCGATGTCAACTTGGAGATTCTGCAATTTCGGGGACAGACTAGCCCTTATCTGGAACCATCTCCCGGTCGAGCAAGCTTGAACCTGCTGAGAATGGCAAAAGAAGAATTGCGGCGAGAGCTACAAACGGCTATCTACCAGGCAAAACAGCAAAAGCTGCCGGTCAAACGGGAAGGCTTGCAGGTGAGAGAAGGTGGTAACGAAGCGCTTCTGCAACGCATACCTCGCATCCGGCAAATTACCATCAATGTCATTCCATTCCAAATTGGGGCATCTCAAGAGTGTTTCTTAGTTCTGTTTGAAGATACTCCCCTCGTTTCGGAGTTACCTGCAACCGATGATGGCAGTACCCCCTCCAAACGCAGGACTAGAGAAGCGGTTGAGATTGCTCGACTCAAGCACGAACTGGCAACGAGCCGAGAGCATCTCCAATCGATCATCGAAGAGCAGCAAGCCACGAACCAGGACTTGAGAGCCGCCAATGAAGAGATTTTGTCGAGCAATGAAGAGTTGCAAAGTACCAATGAGGAGTTGGAAACCGCAAAAGAAGAAATTCAGGCGGCGAATGAAGAACTGAACACGGTAAATGATGAACTGCGCCGTCGCACCCAGGAAGCGACGCAAGTGAGCAACGATTTGCAAAATTTGCTTAACAGTATCCACATCCCGATTTTGATGCTGGGAGCCGACCTCCAGATTCGGCAGTTTACCCCAGCGATGGAAGGCATCTTCAACTTGATTTCAACGGATATCGGGCGACCGCTGAGCGACATTACCCACAAACTAAATGTGCCTAACTTAGAGCAACAGATTTTAGAAGTGATTCGGACGCTCAACTTAAAGGCTCAGGAGATTCAAGACAGGGACGGACATTGGTATCACCTGAGAATTCGCCCCTATCGCACGATTGATAATAAGATCGATGGGGCAGTGGTGGTGTTAATTGATATTGACGACCTCAAACGCAGTAATGCCCAATTGATGGAAGCAAGAGATTATGCTGATGCGATTGTAGAAACCGTCTGGGAACCGCTGATCGTGCTGAATGCTGAGTTGCGGATCATCACAGCAAATCGTTCGTTCTACGAGACGTTTCAGGTTTTACCCGTGCAAACAGAGCAGCAGTTGATTTTTCAATTGGGTAACGGACAGTGGGACATTCCCCAATTGCGATCGCAACTCGAAGAGATTCTTGCTAGTAATGCCCAGTTTCAAGATTTTGAAGTCGAGCATGATTTCGAGCGGATCGGACGTAAAATCATGCGGCTCAAAGCTCGCAAAATGCCCAAGATTGACAGCACCCAAATGATTTTACTGGCGATCGAGGACATCACCGAGCAAGGACGATTAGAAACAGCATCCTAAGGCTTTTCAAACACCATAAAATGTTGCTGCGGTAAAAAGTTTTTTGTTTCGCGCCAAACCAACCCGACAGATTGCATTTCCTTTTTGACTTGCCTCTGAGTCATTTTATGCAAAGCTTTAATGGCAATAAAAGGATTTTCGCCCCGATACTCAATGAGTACAACACGACCACCAGGTTTCAGCCCCGTCACAATTCCTTGCATCATCTCTCGCGGATACTCAAACTCGTGATAAGCATCCACCATCAAAGCCAAATCAACACTCTCTGGTGGTAACTTGGGATCGCTAAGAGTCGCCAAAATAGGTTCAACGTTGGCAATCTTTTTCTCTTGCTTAAAAAACTCGATAATCTCCAGCATTTCTGGCTGAATATCCACAGCCAAAACCTTTCCTGTAGAAAGTAAAGGCGCAATCCGAAAACTCATGTAACCAGTACCAGCCCCGATATCCGCCACAATATCATTAGACTTGAGATTGAGACCATTCACTACTTTGCTGGGCTGTTCCTCAGCCTCTCGACTCGGTCTTTCCAACCAACCAGCCCCCGTGTGTCCCATGACTTTGGCTATCTCGCGACCCATATAATATTTACCAATTCCATCTGGGCTGTGAAGACGCCGTTGTTCGTATACAACCGAGGATGGTGCAGAATCTGCGTTCGCTATTTTATGAGAACTAAGTACCCAAAAGCACAATATTCCCAAAATAATTACAGTCAAAGGTAAAAAAACGTATTTTGCTTTAGTCATGGGTCATCGGTCATTGGTTACTGATTGCAAACGCCTCCAATTCGCGATTGTACCACTCTCCTTGAAAGCGTTCTTTAATAAATGGTCTAACAATAAACTTGGCTGGGGAACCATCGCGAACATCGATTCGCACAAAGGAGTAAGGAAGACGTTTTTGAGTGTCGTATCCGTTGCGACCTACAAAAAGAAACGAGTCAGCAATTTTACGACTGTAGCTACCTGTTGCATCTTCAAAAGTTTCCATTAATTCCGATCCCTCCTCTCTTTGGCGACGGGGACGGCGACCGCTACCACCAGAAACTATACAGTGAATATGGGAATCACCGTGTCCGGTGTGAGTTGTGCGGAGATACTCCAAACAATGGGCATGACCGTTTAATATCAAATCAACTATCGGACGTCCTTGAGTGAGAGAACCAAGAGTTTCCGCGACATCATCAAACACCCCACGCAAGCGATGGCGAACTGCTAAAGTCTGGGATTGGTGCCACTTGCTTGCTTCAGTCACGTAGGGTGGATGGTGAAAGTAAAGAACCCGCCCGCGCACCTCTTGAGTATTCCAAGATTCAATTAATCTTTGCTTCAGCCAGTTGAGTTGTTCAAAGTCTACAGGTGGGGCGTGATGGGATTCAAGCTGTTTCTCTATGTCAATTTTGACTTCATCAATTTGGTATAGCTTACTTTTGAGAGCGTCAAGTTGTTCGGCTTCTTGGGGAATCTCTGGATTGAAGCGAGAACAAGCTTCTAAAATTTGCGTTTCTTCTTGTTCTATTTCGTGACGGCGTTTTTCTAATTTACGGCGTTCTGTTTCCCCTTCTTTTGTAGTAGGGAGTGGAGAGGGTGCATTGAAGGTGTTGGAGTCCAGGGCAAAAAAGTCAATCCCACCATAACGAAAGGTGTAATAGCGGTTGGGTAGGCGGGTAAATTTTCCGGGTTCGTATCGCAAACACCTTCCCGTGTTGGTTTTAGCTGTATAATGACTGTTTAAATGACGTTCTAACTTTTCGCCCGGAGAAAAGTCTTTGAGGTAGTCAAGAAACGCTCTTGCATAGGCATTACCTTGATAAGAACCATGCCAGCCGATTTCTATATCTTTGTAACGGAATAGGCGTCGCAGTGGTAGTGTAGTTCCTGCTATGAAGCCATACATCAACGGCACATCGTAGTAATCGTGATTGCCCAGAACTGGCAAAATTGGTGTACTAAATGTCATGCGATCGTAAGAAATGTCTTGAGAGTTTTCTCCTCCTACTAGGAACTCGCGGTAAGGTTCAATAAAATTTTGCGGATAATATTCATGGGAACCTACTACATAAATCACATCTCCCGTATGGAGAATAAAACGGCATTCGTCGCGTTGGGTGAGCATTAACTCTGCAACTAACCGTTGTGGGTGCTGCCCGTAAGATGGCTTAGACCCGGTATCGCCTATTACCATGAAGGAAAATTCGGGATTCTCTGAATTGCCGTCATCCAAGACCAAGCTGGTTTGATCGATTCCGCATTGAATCAGGCTTGGATGTTTCCACCGCACCCGTTCTTTCATTTTTTGAATTTTTACGGGAATCGGCGAGTCGAATATATATCGCATTGTAAATTGCTCTAGGATATAAAATTTCCGAATTTTTACTATTTTTTGGTAATTTATATCCCAATTGTACTTCTTTATTTCTTTTTACTGGGGAGAGCGTGGTCACGAATGGATCGGAGATGCTGACTCGATCTTTGACTGGAGGCGGAGCCTCCAAATATGTATTCCCAGGCGGAGCCTGGGAACGAGAGTTGGTGGAGATTGGGAACGAGAGTTGGCGGAGCTTGGGAACGAGAGTCGGTGGAAATCGGGAACGAGAATATTTACCGCTCACCGATCGCGAGTCACTGAATTCTTGGTAATTCTACTCGGAAAGTTGAGCCTTCTCCCAGTTTGCTTTCAACTGAGATAGTTCCTTTCATTAATCGCACTAGCTTATCTACGATCGCCAGTCCCAATCCAACACCACCTTGCTTGCGCGTTGTAGACTTATCGACTTGCCAAAATTCTGTAAAAATGTGTGCGATTTCTGATTCGGGAATGCCAATGCCGGTGTCTTTTACCATAAATACCAAACGCTCTCCGTTGACTTGTTGTATTTCTACAACTACGCCGCCAGTTTCTGTAAACTTAATAGCATTAGTTATTAAGTTAGTCATTACCTGTTGCAAGCGATCGCGATCGCCAATCATGTTGGGATTTTTACTATCGGAGTGCAAAACCAAAGTTAAGTTTTTCCGTTCGGCTAGAGGTCTCAAATCTTCTGTAATTCTTGTGACTAACTCTACCAAATTAAACTCTTGTAACTTTAACTCTATCTTATCTGTTTCCAGTTTGCAAAAATCCAGTATGTCTTCAATTAATTTTAAAAGGTGTTTGCCACTTTGAGTAATCCTTTCTACCATCTCTCTTAATTCTGGTGCTAACAGATGGTAGTAGCGGCGCAGTAACAATTGGGAAAATCCCAAAATGCTATTCATTGGTGTACGCAGTTCGTGAGATATCACTGCTAAAAGCTGCGATTTAAACCGTGAAGCTTCTTGTAATTTTAAATTTTGAATTTGAATTGCGTTTATTTTTTCTTCTGCTTGTTTGCGAGACGTGATATCTCTAATAAGCCACCGCCAACCAACGAGTTGCCCTTCGTTATCTCGTATAGTTTTTGCTGTCAGGCTAGCATCAAATATGCTTCCTTGACGGGGTTGCAAGTGGATTTCCCATTCTTGCATTTCCTCCAGATCGGTTAAGCGTTGTAATTGATATCGAAAAACTCGACGCTCTTCTGGAGGACAAAAGTTTATCAGTGGTTTTCCGATTAAAAAGTTTTTTGATATTTTTAAGAGATTAGCCGCAGCATGATTTGCTTCTAAAATTTTCCCCTGAGAATCTGTTACCAAATAACCATCAGGAGCAAAATCAAATAATTCTTGATACCGTCTGCGTTCTGTGGCTGCCTCTTTGCAAGCCATCGCCAATTGTTCGTTTTGCTGGCGCAATTCTTCTTCTGCAACGTGCAGTTCTTCCAAAGCAGTACGGAGTTCCTCGAAAGCCTCAGCTAACAGGTCTTGTTGTCGTTCTGGCGATTCCCTGACACGATGATGTAGAAGTTGGGTATGTCGGCGCACCTCATGGACTTGCCGACCAAAGTTTTCCAAATTCACAAGCTTTCCTCTTATCCTCTCCTCCACCGTAAAGATACTTGTCTTATCAAGATGCTTAATCTATCTACTAGGTTAATAGTGTGGTTGCAATCTCTCATAAATCTTGGTTACTCCTTCTGATTATATTATCCTCCTAATGACTAAATAATGAGATGGTAGGACAACAAAGAAAAAGACTTTTTTCACTTGTGAGCTTTTAGGACTATTCCTCTTGTTCGCCCTCTTCCATCAATAGTATGACACCTTGAATATCGCTTGGTGCTCCTAAAAGGGGAGTACAGATTACGTGGCACTGAATGGTTCGCCCTCGGCGGTTTCTGGCACCTAGCACTACTTCATAATAATCCGATTCCCTGCTTATAATACATCGAATTGGCTGTCGGAGTGGTTCTAGAGGCAAGCCGATATCCAAACTCATCAAGTGTTTTGAAAAAACTTCATCAAACCGCAATCCCCACAAGTCCTCAGCTTTACGGTTCCACATTAAGATGTGTAAATCGGGGCTGAGCACAATAACTCCAGCACGAAGACTGGTGAGAATAGATTCCAAAAAGCCGTTAACTCTGTTAAGTTCTTCACTGCGTTGGCGCAGTTCTTCATTTATCGTCTGCAACTCCTCATTTGTGGATTGCAGTTCTTCATTCATGGTTTCGAGTTCTTCGTTTGTAGACTGGAGTTCTTCGTTGGTAGTTTCTAGCTCTTCTACAGTAGACTGGAGTTCTTCGTTGGTAGTTTCTAATTCTTCATTGGTAGATTGCAGTTCTTCATATGCAGTTTCTAATTCCTGGTTGGCGTGTACTAGTTCTTGCTGTAAGTTTTTAAAGCGGGTAACATCAGCAAAAACAATTTTTATACCTAATATTCTCTCAGTATTCTCATCCAACAGAGGCATGATTTGCAAGTCTAAATATTTCGTGTCCCGGTCGGATGTAGTCCACTCAACATCTTTTAATACTACGGTGCGACGATTGGTGCGAACCTGGTCGATACGTGATCGCAATTCTACCGGTCGGTAGGAAAGCTCTAAATCTTGCAAAGGACGACCTAAATCTCTAGGGTTGAGATTAAACGAGTTACGGGCTTCAATATTAGCTAGGATGAGCGCCCCATTGAGGTCTACAATGATTTGGGCAATGGGATCGATCTCAAAAGCGGCTTCATAAATGCGTATCCGATCGACCATATCTGGAACAGCTTGCTGCCTGCTAGGATGAGCGATGTTCAATAGCATATCGCGCAAGTTGCCATTTTGATCTTTAATAAATACCCGTTGTCGTAATTCTAACGGACTGAATGAGTGGTTTCTACTAAACAGCATTTCTGCTTTTCCTAAAAAGAGAAAGCCGCTATCGTTAAGAGCAAAATGAAATCGATCGAGAATTTTAGCTTGGGTTTCCGTGTTGAAATACATCAAAGTATTCCGACATACCAATAAGTCAATTCGGGAAATAGGTGCATCTTGAACCAAATCGTGACGACCAAAAATCACACCGCGACGCAGCTCTTTTTGAACAGCATAGCGACCATTGACTCGCTCAAAGTACTTCTCTTGTAAATTTGGAGGAACACTTCGCACCTCTTTTGAACCGTAGTGTGCTTGGCGAGCAATATTGAGAGCCTCCTCATCCACATCCGTAGCAAACACCTTCACTCGTGCTGCGTACTGTTCCATTCCCAGTGCTTCTGCCAGTAAAATTGCTAAGGTATAGGTTTCCTCCCCAGAAGCACAACCAGCGCTCCATACGCGGATGGGCTTACTAAGATATTTGTTAGCTACAATTTGCGGAATAATTTCGTTTGCTATGTATTCCCAAGCTTGTGAATCCCGAAAAAAAGCCGTAACATTTATCAGGATTGTATTAAATAGCTCGGCAAACTCATCTGGGTGTACTTCCAAGTAATCTAAATACAAACTATAATCTTCTATACCTAAAAAATGCAATCGTTTCCGTATTCGCCGACTTAAACTTGTTCGTTTGTAACCGCTAAAATCAAAACCTCTATTCCGTTTGATATATTCTAGTAGGTTTTCCAAGTCAGGGTTGGGTTCAACAGTATCCATATAAGTTTTATACTTTATAAACCTTCAAACGGTATTAAGCTATTATTTTTATAAAAAATAACAGTACAAAAAAAGACTTAAGATGCAGCCAACTTTCAACTACTCCTTAATTGGTTCCTCTAAACTCAAAGATGATAAATCTTTATCTTTTGTCATCCCATCGCTCTTAAGAAGTACCTCTTGAATGACAGCAGCACGCTTTTGAGCATCTTTTGCCTCTTCTTCTAATCGTATTGCTGAGAGAGTTTGGTTGCGCTCGCGCATTCGTTGAGACATGCGATTTGCAAGAGAGGCTCTCTCTTCTAATGCTCTCAGAGCAATCCACAATGCGTCCTCTAAAGCATCAGATTGTTTGGCTAGCAGCGTTGCTCCAGAAAAAGCATGACCCGTGCGACATCGGAATCGCAACAAATCCCTATCGGACAGATCCCAAAGTGTACCGCCGCAATCAGGACACGCAAAAGGAGATGGTTTGCCCGGTTTATCGTCGTTGTTAAGTGGTGCCATCTTCATCTCTGCCAAATCAGATTCAAATGCTAGCTCCTCAGGAATAGGATCTTCTCCTCCAACTTCCACTGGCGTGTTTACCAAATCTATCAACTTGCTGGGAATATCTGATAGTGGTAATACATAATCAACGTCATTTACGTTCTCAATCGCGTTTCGCGGCATTCCTGCATACAATGCATCCTCAGGGCTTTGAACAACTGCTACACCACCGCGCATTTTTACTGCCTTGAGTCCTGCAGTACCATCATCGAGACTACCTGTCAAAACGACACCAATGACTCTTTGCCCGTAAGCTCTCGCTGCAGTCCGAAACAGGGGATCTATTGCAGGACGATGGCTGTTTTCCCTTGGACCAAGCGTAAGTTGTAAGGTTCCTGGTTTGACCAATAAGTGATAATTTGGTGGAGCAATATAGATTCGTCCTAGCAAAAGGGGTTCACCATCTCGAGCATGAACAGCGGGTAAATTCCCTGCTCTTTCAAGAATGCGGGGTAAAACGCTACTACTATAGCTGGGTATGTGTAAGACTATTAAGACAGCAGCGTTCAAGTCTTTTGGCAAATTTTTTACTAACAAGGTCAGTGCTTCGACTCCGCCCGCCGATGCTCCAACAACAATAATGTCGTGTCCGGGCATTTTTTTTCCTCCTTGTTTTGATAGCAGAGTCACGCTACACTGCTTAAGCTTAGGTTAACAGAACTGGGTTACTTATTTACCTAGCTTTTAAGAGATTTATCACCCTTTGGGCAAGGCAGATGGCAGAGGGCAGAGGGCAGAAAGGAAGAATTAAGTATCAGTATTGCCTTTGTGCTTTACCCAACAGGGTTTAAGACCCCCGCCTCTTTTAGGTGGTCTTCTCTTCAGGTGGGGTCTGAATCTCCACCCGATCGCATAGCTGAGAGCGTACTTCTGCCTTTCTTCAACGTAGGAGCGGTCTGCAAGATCCCCACTTCTGAAAGAAGTTGGGGATTTTAGCAAACAAACTTAGGACGCTTTCACTTGGCGCTGTCGTACACGTTCGGGGCTACCTGTAGGAATTGATGCAATGAGCTTCTGCGTGTACTCTTCTTTAGGTTCTCGATATATTGTCTCTGCTGTACCCTGCTCAACAATTTGACCGCGATTCATCACTAAAATGCGATCGCTCATAAATTTCACGACACTTAAATCGTGAGAAATAAAGATATAGGTCAATCCAAATTCTTCTTGTAATTCTTTGAGCAAATTCAAGACTTGCGCTTGCACCGAGACATCAAGAGCAGAAACCGATTCATCACAAATGATAAACTTGGGATTCAAAGCTAAAGAACGGGCAATACAAATTCTTTGGCGTTGTCCGCCAGAAAATTGGTGAGGATAGCGATTGATAGCATCTGCACTCAAACCCACTCTTTCTAAAAGATAAGCTACGCGATCGCGACGTTGCTGCTTTGTCTGATGCATAGAGTGAATCACCAAAGGTTCCATAATTGCATCCCCAACCTTCATCCGAGGATCGAGGGCGCTAAAAGGATTTTGAAACACAATTTGCATTTCCCTTCGCAACTTTTGCAAAGCTATTCCCTGAAAATGCGTAACATCTCGTCCCTCAAACAAGATTTCACCACTCATGGGTTGAATTAATCGCAGTAAGGTTTTACCAACAGTGGTTTTGCCACAACCAGATTCTCCTACCAATCCTAAAGTTTCCCCTTTTTTAACATCAAAGGAAACTCCATTCACTGCCATGTGGTAGCGTTTTGTACCGCCAAACAAACCCTTTACAGGAAAACCAACTTTCAGGTTGCGGACTTGCAACAAAGGCTGCTGTTGCTCCAAACAAACCAATCTTTGAGAAAACTCCTCAGTCGTGACTTCTTTTGGTTGGGCTGGTTGTTTGGGCTGTATCACTACATCTCCTGTTGGCGTTTCTTCAACTTGCATGTAATCGGAAACTGTTAGGAGTTTGTGAGGGCGGTGGTTGAGGGTAGGGCGACAAGCAACTAAGCCTTTAGTATAAGGATGTTGGGGATTGGCAAAAATTTGTGCTGCAGCACCTTGTTCTACAATTTTGCCCCTGTACATCACCGCGACTTTATCGGCTGTTTCTGCAATCAGCCCTAAATCGTGAGTGATAAAAATCATAGCCATATCGCGGCGCTGTTGTAATTCCCGCAACAACTCAAGAATTGTTGCTTGAACTGTTACATCTAACGCTGTCGTTGGTTCGTCAGCAATCAATAACAATGGGTTGCACGAAATTGCCATAGCTATCATCACCCTTTGCAATTGACCGCCAGAAAGTTGGTGCGGGTAACGGTCTAATATGGACTCTTTATGCTGTTTAACCAAATGTGCGAGCTTGTACTCATCCGGGGTGGATGAACCAACAGAAGTTTTCCAAGTTTCTATATATTGTTCCTTCAGTGCTTCATCACTCGGAAGCAACTTCACTTCTTGCAGGCGGGCGATCGCTTGTCGTTTTGCTTCTTCTGATGAGATATTTTGATGTTGTAAAATAGCTTCTGTTAACTGAAACCCAATGGTGTAAACTGGATTGAGAGAACTCATGGGTTCTTGAAAGATCATGGCAATATCGCCACCCCTATGAAGTTGCATCTCCTCCATTGGCAACTTCCGCAGATCTATAGGCGTACTATTTTCTTGGGGACTGAACAAAATTTCACCCCCGCTTATCCTCCCTGGATATTGTATCAAACCCATCACAGCCAGGGACGTCACCGATTTTCCGCTTCCCGACTCTCCCACTATTCCCAGAGTTTCTCCTCGGCGCAACTCAAAAGAGATACCATCCACAGCTTTAACAACTTTGGTATCACCCACAAATTCAACTTGCAGATTCCGAACATCTAGAATAGTGTCTCTCATAGCGGTCAGGTTTAAAGCGTTGCTTATAAATATTTGGATTTTAACAGTTATTGCTAATGGATGATGGCTAATGGCTAATGGCTGATAGCTAATGGCTAATGGCTAATGGATGATGGCTAATAGCTAATGGCTAATGGCTGATGGCTAATAGTGATTTGAATCATCATCTTACGTCCTCGTTCCCATGCTCTGCGTGGGAATGCGTCTTGTGTTGTTTTTAAAGTACTCCCAAGCACACACAATTAGGCATTAGCCCTCCCTTGTTCGCTAGTCCCCAGGGGGCGGGAAACCCGCCTGTAGCACTGGACTCACCGCCTACAGCGCTCGACTCACCATTAGCCATTAGCCATTAGCTATTAGCCATTAGCTATTAGCTAAAAAGGAATATCATCTGGATCTTGTTCTTCTACAGGCGCTGAATAAGTGTTGCGCTCGAAATTTTTACTTTGGGGTACGGGTTGTTCGTTGAAGCTATTTTGAGGAAGGGCGCTCGATCCGTTTGTTACTGAATTTGGTGTAGATATTGGAGCGTTGTAAGTCGGAGAGGATTGTACGGACGCCACAGGTGTAGGAGATGATGTTCTGCTTGTAGATGGTAACGAACTCGTGTCAAATCCCGTTCCTAGAGAGTGAATCTTTTGTACTGTAAATTCTGCTCGCTTTTCTTTATATCCTTCCTGATGCGGTACGGTATTCATACTGAGGCGTCCTTCTAAAAGGACGCGATCGCCTTGATGATAATTTTGATGAATATCTTTTGCTAAGTTACCCCAGCCCACTGCTCTTAAGGTTGCTGGTGGATCTTCTGCTCTCAGTCCTGGAAACTGTACCACCATTTCGGTGAGTTCCAATCCATCTGGTGTATGACGCAATTGTGGTTCTTGAATGATTTCTACCATCAAAAAACAAAGATTCATGGAATTCCTCCTTAATTAAAACCAGTGCAAAATTTAAAGGACATTTCCAAAAAAAGGTGTAAAAACGCTTTAAACAATCCGTCTTTATCGGGACTGTACGCAATACACGATTCATTTCCGGCGATGTCTAACGGAACTCTTTCATAAGATTAACTAATAGTCAGTAGCGAAACAGTTGGGATGGAAAAATCGGCATGAGATTTTGGTGATAATTTTTAAATTAAAAAAGACTTTAATTGGTTGTCGTGCATCACTTCTAGCACAAAAGCCAAGCGATTGTCGCAAACAACTCTAAAACTGCTCGCTACCTTCGCTTGACTAGCATAGCATTTGACACTTGAATAGTATGATTGTACCATATAGAGTGCAATTATGGCTCTCACACCAAGAGCTATATGGAAGTCAAAACGCGCACCCAACTCCGGACAGCGATCGCGAATGTGCATTCTCTAAGTCTCAAAACAAAACTGTTGAATGGGAAAATCTCCCGGCTGATAAAAATTCGTTGTATCATTGGCGCTGTCACTGGTCAATAGCTCAAATTTCATTGACCATTGACTGTTGACCGTTGACTATGTATTAAAAACTCGTGGCGCAAGTTGTTCTAGAAAACGTTTATAAAAGTTTTCCTCCTCGTAAAGGGGAAAGTATTGCATCGCCCACCCAATCCCTATCGAAATCAGATAACAACAGTGATGCTGTTCGCAGTTCGGACAATGCTGGGGTTCTGCGGCGCATTAACCTGACGGTGACAGATGGTGAATTTATGGTTCTGGTAGGACCTTCTGGTTGTGGGAAAAGCACTCTATTGCGGTTAATTGCTGGGTTGGAAGATCTGACAGGTGGGAATATTTGGGTAGGCGATCGCTTAGTTAATAATCTCCCACCGAAAGAGCGAGACATTGCAATGGTATTTCAAAATTACGCTCTCTACCCTCACATGACAGTGTATGACAACATTGCTTTTGGATTGAGGCGGAGAAAAGGGGGGGACTCGGGGTCCCCTCTGGGGATAGGGGGGAAGGGGGAGAAGGGGAGCGGGGGGGAAAATAACTCCCTACTCCCCAATCTTCTCGTGGCAATGACTAAGAAATTACCGAAAGGGCTAAGATACATTTCTGACAAAGAACGAGCAGTGGATAAACGGGTGCGTGATGTTGCTCAGTTACTGCAAATGGAAGCTTTGCTCAATCGTTTACCCAAGCAACTTTCTGGAGGACAAAGGCAAAGAGTCGCGCTAGGACGAGCAATTGCACGAAATCCTCAAGTGTTTTTGATGGACGAACCTCTTTCTAACTTAGACGCAAAACTCCGCACGGAAACTCGCGCTCAAATTGTCAAATTACAACGTCAATTGGGTGTTACAACAATTTACGTGACCCACGACCAGACAGAAGCCATGACCATGGGCGATCGCATCGCTGTTCTCAATCAAGGACAGCTCCAGCAAGTTGCATCGCCGTTAGAACTTTACAATTATCCTGTTAACCGCTTTGTTGCAGAATTTATTGGTTCACCACCGATGAATTTTATTCACGTAGAGTTTCATGCACCCCTGCTGATTACTAATGGAGATTTTCGCCTGACTCTACCAGAGGCGTGGGGTCAGGCGTTACAAAAATATGATGGTCGAGCGCTGGTGTTGGGGATTCGTCCGGAACATCTGATTTTAAGCGTACCCGCAACCAAAAATTTACCCGTGAAAGTGGAGTTAGTGGAGAATTTGGGCAATGATACTTATCTTGCTACAAGACTGCTCGACCCCAATTTTCAAAAATCTGCTTTTTCAACCAATGAGTTACAAGTACGAGTTCCGTCGGATCGAGTTATACGTTTTGGCGAACAACTGTGGTTATCTTTAACACCCGAAAAAATTCACTTTTTTGACCCAGAAACAGAGCAGGCGATATTTTTGTGATTGGGGTTAGGGGTTGGGGAAAAGTACTCTCTTGATTCATTCCCTACTCCCTAACTTCTAGTCCCCAATCTCTTGACCAAAAGAATGGGATACAAGCCCCGTCCTTCTAGGACGGCTTTTCTTGATTCCTGATGTACAAACTCTTCATGTGCTAGTGTTTGCAATCCTTGCTGTAGAACTGCTAAAACTTCAGCTAAATTCCCTTCTCGCAAAGCTGAAACTGCTAACCACAATCCAGGAAAGATTTGAGAACGAATGACTCCATCTGCGTCTGGTTCTAAATAAATGTATCGTCCTTCTTCGAGACCGAACCAATCTACACGATTCTCGTAAATTTGCCAGACAATGTACTCTTGTACACCATTGCGGCGATAGGCATTCAACTTATCTGTCACCCACATCTACCCCAGGTGTAGCAGCACTGTATGTTACTAACCAGCCAACTATTTGAGCGTGAGGTCTACCGTGATTTTTAATCCTTACTGGTGAAGCCACGTATACAACTCCTTCGACTAATTCAGCTTTCTTGATATGAGGCATTCCAGCGTAGCGCTACTCGAACTCATAGCGCGTTAAGCGATCGCCACTTTCTAAAGGAGGTAGTTTAGAAGTTGTATACATAAGTGTTATTGGTGAGTAGATAGTAGTTAGTGGTTAGTGGTAATGACAAATGACTTCTAACCACTATCTACTAACATTCTTACACTTCAGCCGCAACAGTTTCTTGCTCTCTTTCTACAAAGGCTTGTACGCGAGCGCGGTATTGCCTGAGAGAATCATCGACCCAATCGCGATCGTTGCTGTTTGCATACAAATGTACTATTGGTTCGCTGGCATCTGGTAAGACCAATACCCAACTATCATCGTAGGGTTGACAGATTTTCACTCCATCAATCAATTCGAGATTTTGGGCTGGGTGAGTTTCTACTAGGTGGCGCATCAATGCTCCTTTTGCTGTCCACGGACAACGCACCGTGTACGTTCTGTGAATGACTCGTGGTAATTCAGTACGGACGGTGGTTAGAGAACGCTCTTGTATGGTCAGCATTTCAATAAGTTTGGCAATGCAGAACATGGCGTCAAAACCGGGATGCAGGTGGGGGAAAATAAAGCCTGTATCGCCACTACCTCCCAAAACCACATTGGAATTTTTCTGACATGCTTCCATTAAGGCTGTGGGGTTTGCCTTTGTACGAATCACTCTACCATCATGACGGCGGGCAATTTGCTCTACAGCACTGGAAGCGTGAACTGGTACAACAACTGTTCCTCTTGGTTGCGCGGTTAATATCATGTCTACCATGAGGGCTGTCAGCATTTCACCACGAATGGGCATCCCTGCTTCGTCAACTAAAATCAGTTGCTCTCCATTGGCTGAAACTTGGACGCCAAAGTTAGCCTTTAATGCTTCTACAACGTGCCCTAACTGGGTTAGGAGGGTTTCGCGGTCAGTGGCTGACATGGCATTTTTATTGAGACTGGCATTGAGCACGACTGCATCAGCCCCAAAATTGTCTAACATCTGCGGCAAAACGGCTCCTGAAACCGAGTAAACGTAGTCGATGACAACTTTGGCTCGGCTGTTACGAATTGTGTCAACGTGTAGCAATTTTTCAAAAGCCGTGCAGTAGCGATCCATAACTTGGCTGGGGTAAGCAACGTCGCCAATTTCATGAATCTGCGATCGCCGCATATCTTCTTTGAAATAAGCCCCCTCAATTTTCTTTTCCAAGGCTTTGGAGATGTTAATTCCCTTAGCATCCATGAATTCAATCAGGATGTAATCCGGGCGGTCTGGATGTACCCGCACGTGAATACCGCCTGCGACCGACATAGTCGGTATGACCGTGCGAGTAATGGGAATGGCTGTTGCATCTAGGTTTTGAATATCAACACCGACGGACATCAAACCCGCAATTAATGACCTGGTGACCATGCGAGAAATGTTGCGTTGGTCGCGAGAAACTGTCACCCGAGAGCCTGGTTTTAAGATAGAACCGTAAGCGGCTCCTAACTTAACGGCAAATTCTGGCGTGGTGTCGATATTTGCCAAACCTTGGACTCCACGTTGCCCAAATAAATTGCGTTGGGCTGTATTTCCCCAAATCAGGTTAATGTTGAGGATTGCTCCTGAATCTATTTTTTTGCTGGGCCAAACTCTTACAAAGGGGCTGATTTGAGCTTCTTCTCCCACTGTTGAAAGCGAACCAACTATAGCGCCTTCCAAAACATGGGCGCGACGGTCTACACGCGCACCACGGCAAATGACACTTGCTGATAGGTGTGCTTCTTCACCAATAATGCCTCCATTCCAGATGATAGGGCGTTTGAGATTGGCGTCAGAACCAACAGTAACGTTATCGCCAAGGACAGTTCCCGATTCGATAACAACTCGCGCTCCAATTCGGCAATTGTCTCCGATAACGGAGGGAGCTTCAATCTGTGCTGTGGGTTCAATGTAAGTATTCTGACCGATCCAAATTCCAGGAGAAGCTTCCTTATAAGCAAAGTCTAGTTTAACTTTGCCGTATAATGCATCGTACTGAGCCTCACGATAAGCATCTAAGTGACCGACATCACACCAGTAACCTTGAGCAACATAACCAAACATTGGCTCATTCTTCTCAAGTAGCAACGGGAACAACTCTTTTGAGAAGTCACTTTCCTGGTTCGCTGGTAAGTATTCTAAAACTTCCGGTTCTAAAATATACGTACCCGTATTAACAGTATCGGAAAAAATTTCACTGGTAGAAGGCTTTTCTAAAAATCGTCGAATTCGTCCTTGGTCATCGGTAATCACTACCCCAAACTCAATAGGATTGGGAACGCGGGTCAAAATCAAAGTTGCTTTTGATTTCTGTTGTTTGTGAAATTCAATGGCTGCTGTTAAGTCAAAATCTGTTATACTATCTCCGCTAATGACTAAAAAAGTGTCATCAAGAAGTTCGGCAATGTTTTTTACACAGCCTGCAGTCCCTAAAGGCTGGTCTTCTTCTACGGCATAGGTCATTTGTACGCCAAAGTCGCTACCGTCTTGGAAGTAGTCTCGCAGAACATCAGGTAAATAGTGGAGTGTGGCAACAACTTCTGTGATTTGATGCCGTTTTAAAAGATTAATGATGTGTTCGGCAATGGGTCGATTGAGTATGGGAACCATTGGTTTGGGTAGGTCGCAGGTAAGCGGACGAAGCCGTGTTCCAGAACCCCCTGCCATCAGAACTGCACGCATAAATCCTCCTTAGCTGTTTGCACGACTTGCTACCTCAACACCCACAAGATAATTTCTTTATTTATCTTATGTATCTCTAAGTTTAGGGAACTTTCGCAAGATGCATCCAATCGGAAATAGGGATAACTACCCGTCACACTAGCTTGTTTGTTAGTACAAAATCAAGATATACGGAATTCAATCGATTAACTTTGTTTCTAAAGGTTAAAGGGTATGGCGATCGCTTTCCAGTCTTGGTATAAAAGATCGGTATGCCATTAATAAGAGTGGTGTATTCGATCGCATAACTGAGTTGTAGATTTGTTAGACCTATACTTAAAGAAATGGACTTTTTTAAGATAGAGTTCAATGGAGTTGTATAAATGGAATTAGTCAGTTTGATATTGATAGTAGGTTACGGGCTAGGTCTGTGGAAGTTTTGGAGTGGCTTCGAGCGCACTAACTTTCAACGCTCTTTTCCCAATCGTCTGAGTTTGGCTTTAATGTGGCCTATTTTATTTAGTACAAGTAAGTCCTACCGTCAAAACTTTAGAAAGGCGTTAAAAGGTTAAGCGTCTCTGTGGAACGCGTGTGGTTGATCGGCGGAACTCAAGAGAGTGCTTCTTTAGCAGTTCTTCTCTGCCATTCCCAAATTCCTTGTACTGTTTCTGTAACAACAGAGTCAGCGCGATCGCTCTACCCAGATAGCCCTATGATACGGGTTTGGGTGGGGCGATTGATTGCA
The DNA here is from genome assembly GCF_000760695.4 of Tolypothrix bouteillei VB521301. Classification (GTDB taxonomy): domain Bacteria; phylum Cyanobacteriota; class Cyanobacteriia; order Cyanobacteriales; family Nostocaceae; genus Scytonema; species Scytonema bouteillei_A. Next base: position 4,103,417 of record NZ_JHEG04000001.1, read on the forward strand.
GAGAGTTTAAATGAGTTTTTGCGGGAACAGCAAATTGTTGTTGTGATTGATGCGTCGCACCCTTTTGCTGTGGAGATTTCTCAGGTAGCGATCGCGACTTGTGAAAAATTGCAAATCCCCTACTTGCGCTACGAACGTCCCGTGTTGGAAGAGGGAGAAGGGGCGAAGGGGGGAGTTGTTTGTGTTGATGGTTTTGATACGCTGCTAAGTGGAAATTATTTAGAGAATCAACGAGTGCTGTTGACTGTGGGGTATAAACCATTGCACCTGTTTTTACCTTGGCAAAAGCGAGCGACTTTGTTTGCGCGATTGCTTCCATCTGCTGTGGCTTTGGAAGCTGCGTTTCAAGCTGGGTTTACCAGCGATCGCTTGATTTGTTTGCGTCCTCCAATAGCTGCGGATTTGGAAATAGCTTTGTGGCGACAATGGGATATTTCTTTGGTTGTGAGTAAGGCTTCGGGCTCCCCTGGGGGGGAGGATGTGAAGCGCCAGGTAGCAGGGGAATTGGGTGTAAAGCTGGTATTGGTTTCTCGCCCGGAGGTTGTTTATCCACAACAAACAAGTGATTTTTTGGTGGTTTTGGGGTTTTGTGAAAGATATATTTGGAATCGCACAAACGCAGAAGACACAGAGAAAAGAGTGGGAAAGAATCGGTAATTTCAGACGGACAAGGGAGTCGTAGCGAGTTATGAAGTTCAATGTTGTCATTGGACATCGTAACTCTCTCCCTTGTCCCCCTGCTTCGGACTCAAATTAGGAGCGCTATATTCCATAAGTGCATAAAGAGATTTTACTGACACCTATTAGTAAGAGGAAGGAAACGCATACCAAGTTCAGAAGGGCTAAAGCCCTCTCTTTAATTGGGCTAGGGTGTACACCAAGTCTTCTAAAGTGTATTCTTGCGGTTTCGATCCTCCCTAACCCCCCTTAAAAAAGCTATCCATTACCCGCATCTTTCTTAACAATCGCAAAACTCGGATGAAGAAAGGGTTTGAGGAGAAATACGGACTCTAGGGGTTGACAAAAATCAAATGATGTAGAGTAGGGGAGATGGAAGTGGTGGTCTGATGGCGGATGTGGATAGCCATGCTTGTTAAAGATCACTCGAGTGGCGAGGGAAAAATTTGTGGAAGGAATTGCGACAGAGAACCTTTCAGGGGCAGTGGATAAGCAAAGGAAAAGTCTACAATGGTGAAAATGTAAGGAGAATAAGTTCTAAAAATATTCGACAACAAATACTTGAGTAAAAAGAAGTTAGTGAGGTGCGAAAGTCATTTTTAGATGGGGTTTGCAGCAGGTTGTATGAGTACGGCAATCATCGCCAGAACACTACTGTTTCAAAAACGATAAAACAGGTATCAGATTCAATCTGTTGCAGAGCGGCGCGAGGGGGCTAAGCCGCCCCCTCAGGACTCCCCGGCGTGCCAGTTTCAAATGACCATACAAAAACTACTACTGATGCCTCAAAGGGTACAAATGGTCATCTTCAACTGGCTGAATCAAAAATCATGAATTCTGCCAGATTTTGAGCACTGAGCTTGAATGTCGTCAAGAAATTGAAAAGACTGCACTTCGAGCTAGCCCAAGACTGGCGCAACAGTTTCAACAGCGATTGTGACACAGAGGGTGTCCAATGGGAGTTGAAGATCTGTGCAGATAGTATAATTATGATGGAAAAAATCATTCAGACGCTCAGCAGTAACGGTGAATGAAGCAACAGATGCGGAGACTAGGGGACAGTCTGAGGCTGTGAGATCACAGATGAGGATCGAACCTCAACAAGCGTTGTCAACGCAAGAGAAATTGGCGGTATAAACCGCTTGGGGGCGAGACTCTGCGCTTTGGTTTGTCTCGACGCCCGGTGTCTGTTAGATCACCATGTAGAAAGAGGATATTGGCGAGTGCTTGAAAACAAGAGGTAAGTGTCAATGTATCAGTGGGCAGAAAAGGAACTCGAGAGTCTGGATTTGGGAGATAGAAGACGGGAAAAACGATTGAGAAAAATGGTGGAAGATTTAGCTTCTCAACCCGGAGAAAGTGTACCACAAGCGTGTGGAGATATAGCAGCAACAACAGCCGCGTATGATTTTTGGAAGTCGCCCTATTTCCAGCCAGATGATATTCGGCAAGCGCATCAAACGAGTACAATTAAAAGAATAGAATCACATCAAATCCTACTGGCAATTCAAGATACAACGAATATCGATTTAACACACCATCCTCAAACGACAGGTTTGGGATATCTGGACTGTGCAACAAGTTTTGGATTAAAAGTCCACTCCAGTTTGGTGGCTTCAATAGATGGAGTGCCATTAGGAATTATTCATCAACATGTGTGGACTAGAGAACTGGAAAATTTAGGCATATCTAAAAAACGGCATCAAAGAGAAACAGCAGAAAAAGAAAGTCAACGTTGGTTAGATACAGAACAAGCTATACATCAGTTAATTCCCCCAGAGAAAATTGTGGTGACGGTAGCGGATTCAGAGGCAGACATATTTGATTTATTCAATCAAGAACGAGCCCAAAATTTTCATTTATTGATTCGTGGAACTCACAACCGAAAAGTAGACCACAATGCCAAGTATTTACATGAAGCCATCAATGCAACACCTGCACGTGGGGAGCTGAAGGTGGAGGTGAACCGCTCACCACAACAGCATTGGAGAATCGCCCATCTCACTATTCGATTTGCCACATTGGACATAGCAGTGCCATCGAATCATATCAGAAGAAAGCAGCTAAATCCTGTGAAGTTACAAGTGATTTTAGCCAGAGAAGAGAATCCTCCAGAAGGCGTTAGTCCCATTAGTTGGTTATTATTAACGAGTCTTGAGATTAAGAGTTTAGAAGATGCGGCCCGGTGTGTGCGTTGGTATACGTATCGATGGTTAATTGAACGCTACCACTATGCATTAAAGAGTGGCTGTGGAATCGAAAAATTACAGTTAGAAACTGGGCGTCGCATCCACATGGCACTAGCAACTTATTCAATTGTGGCATGGCGTTTACTCTGGTTAACTTATGAAGCGCGAATGCACCCACAGACTCCGTGCGATACAGTTTTAGAAACCCATGAATGGCAATCATTATGTGTGACTATTTCGCAAAATCCTCATCCTCCACAAACACCACCCTCTCTTAATGAAGCTGTGAGAATGATTGCTAAACTGGGAGGTTTTTTAGGACGAACTCGTGACGGAGAACCGGGTTTAAAGACAATTTGGCGTGGTTTAAAAAGATTACATGATATTGCTGCTACCTGGAAATTACTGAAAAACCATTGTGCTACTTAACAATTAAGATTTTTGACGGTAGCAGGCAGAGAACAGAGGGCATCTATCTTCTGTTTATCCCTGCTATCAATACAGTTGAAGAAATGCCAAAAATCCGGGTGGCAACTGTTAACGGACTTCAAACTTCATCCCATTTTTCTGATTCTTCCATCTGCGGTGTGCTTTTCCCTTGCGTGCCATTTGGGTCTTAAACCCTTGAACATTCGCTCACTCTATGTTGGTCACGAGCAAGTATTCTCCAATGAACAGAGCAAAGCGATGCTGCATCTACTAGCTTCTTTCAGCACTTCAGGCTAACACCTGAAGTGCTATCAACAACAAAATTCCACAAGTTTTGCCAATCTCGCAGAATTCATGATTTTTGATTCAGCCAGTTGAAGATGACCATTTGTACCCTTTGAGGCATCAGTAGTAGTTTTTGTATGGTCATTTGAAACTGGCACGCCGGGGAGTCCTGAGGGGGCGGCTTAGCCCCCTCGCGCCGCTCTGCAACAGATTGAATCTGATACCTGTTTTATCGTTTTTGAAACAGTAGTGTTCTGGCGATGATTGCCGTACTCATACAACCTGCTGCAAACCCCATCTAAAAATGACTTTCGCACCTCACTAACTTCTTTTTACTCAAGTATTTGTTGTCGAATATTTTTAGAACTTATTCTCCTTACATTTTCACCATTGTAGACTTTTCCTTTGCTTATCCACTGCCCCTGAAAGGTTCTCTGTCGCAATTCCTTCCACAAATTTTTCCCTCGCCACTCGAGTGATCTTTAACAAGCATGGCTATCCACATCCGCCATCAGACCACCACTTCCATCTCCCCTACTCTACATCATTTGATTTTTGTCAACCCCTAGAGTCCGTATTTCTCCTCAAACCCTTTCTTCATCCGAGTTTTGCGATTGTTAAGAAAGATGCGGGTAATGGATAGCTTAAAAAAGGGGGAACTTCATTCCAATTCTCCCTTTTCACGATGTTTTATCTCTTTTCTAGAGATCTGTACACCACCGTAGCTCTTTAATTGGGAGAGAGGGTTGGTAAGGGTTTTTCCATGATTTATCGGGGCTGTCTTCGTCAATGAAATGATTGGGAGATTTACCATGTTAACAATGGATATGCCTTTACAGGCTAATATTTTAGGTTTCTTGGCATTAACTTGCTATATTCTCACACTACTTCCCACAATTCTGAGAATCGTGTTTCCTCAGACAAAGGAGACTGGAATTCCTCAAGTGCTTCTTAAGCATCGGCGCTCGATTGGCATTTTAGCTTTCGTTTTTACTGTGTTTCATGGTTTGCCATTAATCAAACAAAGAAATATCGATCTGTTCGATTTAAAAACATTTTGGATTTATTTACAGGGGATATCCACTTTCATAATTTTTGCCTTATTAACAATTACCTCAAACGATTGGAGTATTAAGAAGCTTAAGAAAAATTGGAAGATATTACATCAACTTACCTATTTTGCCATGTTTCTAATTATTTGGCATATTTGGGACAAAATGTCATATCATTGGACGTATTTAACGCCTATTGAACTGATAGCAATATCGGGAGTCACAGTTTTATTTCTCTACAAGCATTACTGGATTCAATACTTCTGTGGAAAACAAAAACAACAGAAAAAAAACGCAGTTCCTATGTTACCAGCAAGTAAAAGTAAAGTGACCAACCATCGGTGACTCGCGAGCGGTTAATTTTTTGGTAACAAAAATAAGAGTGCAAGCAATATATAAATGGATGTTACAAATTTTTTACTTTAAATATGGGAGAACTTTTGTATGCTACCAAAATTAATTCCTAAGAAAGTGTCAGTTGCACTTGCAATTACAGCTATCATAGGTGTTTTGGGATTTAGTTGGTCTAAATCGCTTTCTCAATCAAAGCTGGAAATGTGCGTACCAGCTTCTCAAGATTATAAGACTCTTAAAGGGCATTCGTATTGGGTTTATGCGATCGCAATGAGTCCAGATGGCAAAACTTTAGCTTCTGGTAGTTATGACGGTACTATTAAGGTTTGGAATCAACAAGCTGGCAAATTACTTTATAGCATCCAAGGTCATACAAGTGACGGTCATGGTGACGCGGTAAAATCTCTTGCGATCGGTTCCAACGGACGTATTCTCGCCAGTGGTAGTTGGGATAACCGAATTAAATTGTGGAATCTCGAAAACGGCAAATTAATTCGTACATTGACTGGACATTCAGACAATATTGATTCGGTTGCTATTAGCTCGGATATGAAAACCTTAGCATCCGGTAGTTGGGATAGAACAGTTAAATTATGGGATTTGAAAACTGGTAAATTAATTCGCACGTTAAAACACAAATACCCAGTACAAACAGTTGCGATTGATACACAAAGGCAACTTGTCGCCAGTGGTACTGAAGACGGAAAAATTTTTATTTGGAATCTTGTTAATGGTCAGTTAAAACTTCCCTTAGCCGCACATGAAAAAGCAATTTCATCTTTGAGTTTTAGTCCTGATGAAAAAATTCTTGCTAGTAGCGACTATGAAGGAAAAATTAAACTATGGAATATGGATAACGGACAATTGTTAAATACTCTTAGCGGACATAACGGAGCAGTTTGGTCAGTTGCTTTTAGCCCCAATGGAAAATCTATTGCTAGTGGTGGTTATGACAGGACAATTAAGCTCTGGAATGTACAAAACGGTCAATTGTTAAAAACTCTATCAGGACACGATAAAGCAGTTTGGAGTGTGGCTTTCAATCCAGAAAGCGATCGTATTCTTGCAAGTGGTAGTGCAGATGAAACAATTAAGATTTGGAACTTGTCTGAAAACCTTTAAAAAGGCATAGGTTGCAGTTTTATAGCTTGTTAGTCATACAAAGTCCCTCTCGATCGGGAAAGCATCCCAATGAATGCACATTGCTCTTAGAACAGAATTCTGGGGCTATACGAACCGAGTCAGCGCAAGCGGACTTGATTGAAGCCTGTGTAGCGCCCTCTTTGTTTGTATAGCCGCGATTTCCAATCGTCAGCGTTTTTTCCTCATTGGGATGCTCCCTTCGGTCTGTGCAATTTTACACATGAATCCCCGTCAATAAAGGATGGGGAGAAGTCAAAAGCAGTTGATAACGACCCCGGTCGCTTTTAATATAGATTGAGATTATTGATTTTTTGTTAGCGCTCCCATTTCTTTAAGGAATGGGAGCGTTTTTGAGTTTGGCGCGAGAGAGCTACTCACAGCCTTTGTCTACTTCTTCCGTCTGTTGATGATGTGAATCACTGCACCTGCAGCTCCACAATCAACTGCATCTCCAAGGGTATCTTTACCGGGACGAGTGATAGCACCAACGGCTACACCAGATGCTGCACCGACTGCGACGTCTTGAGCCAAACTGCGGTTTTTAGGAGACCTCCTCAAACCGTTAGCACCGTTAACAGCAGCACCAGCAGCACCACACTTAACAGCATTATTAATTACGGAACCACGACCTCTAATAGCTCCGGAAACAGCACCAACACCAGCGCCAACAGCTGCATCGCGTCCCACTTTTCTGTCAGCTAGAGCAGATTGATATGGCAGAAAACTTGCGCCAATTAAACCAGTTGCCATCAGGCTTGATAGCACTGTACGTTTCAAAATCCAATTCATAGACTTACTCCTCAAACGTTGAACGATATTATTTGAGTTTCATTTTCCCCTTCTCCAGTCTATACAAAAATCAACGGTTTTTACATGAAAAATCTTTCACGATCGCCGTAATTTTCATTCATCAAGGCACCAATGTGTAGCAATTTTCTTTGATTTGTAAAATACACGCAGCGTGGGTATTGCTTGCCAGATAAGGCTTTTGAAGGGTAAACCGCATTCTAAACTACTTAATTGTTTTTTTATAAACTATTTAAAATTACTATATCTTTTGACTTACTATTATTTCTGCAATTATTCCATATGTTGTATGCCATTTTAGCGATCGTCACATTCTTAGCAGTGAATTGTTAGTAGTTAGCTGTTAAGAGTCGCTACTAACAATTCACTGCTATTCACTTAGAAAGCTTGAATCCACTCTTTAACTGTATACTCAGTCCAAATACCGTTTTGCCAATAGGGATCGGCTTCAACTAACTGACGCACTGTGGCTTCGTCTTCAGCTTCGTAAATACCAAAAACTTTGGTGACATCTTTGGTAGGTCCGATAGTAATCAATACACCAGATTCTTTTTGCTTTGCGAGTCCCTCTAAATGTGCTTCGCGGTAAGGCGCACGTTTTTCTAGAACATCTTCGCAGTAACTTCCCCACATCACATATTTAGGCATGGTTATTTTTTTGAGAATTATTAACAACCGCAAATGCACGCAGATGCAAGCAGATAATAACCATCATATCAGCGTCCATCTGTGTTCATCTGCGGTCAATAATTCCAATTAACTTCTTAAGGTCACCCCAAATTTTTCAACCAAAGCTTCGCGTACTTTGTTATGAACGGATTGCACTTCAGCATCGGTCAAAGTGCGATCGCTCGCCCTATAGAGCAAGCGGAATGCCAAACTCCGCTGTCCTTCGGGGACGTGTTCGCCACGATACTCGTCAAAGAGTTCCACACCATCTAACAACTCTTTACCCGCTTTGGTAATTGCTTTTTCAATTTCAGCAACGGATACCTTCACGGGTGCAAAGAAGGCGATATCTCGGTCAGAAGCTGGGTAAGTGGAGTAGGGTTTAAAGGGCGGTACGAGAATTTCATCAGCGTCTAAAGAAGTCAACAGCACGCCTAAGTCTAACTGGAACACGTAGACAGAATCCGGTAAACCTTTTTCTTTCCGGACTTGAGGATGTAGCTGTCCAAAGACACCCAATCTATTACCCCGAAGCCATAAAGAAGCAGTTCGCCCTGGGTGCAAGCGGGAATCTTTGCGATCGGGTTGATACTCTACGTTCAACCCCATATGCTGAAATACACCTTCTAAAATTCCTTTGGCTTCATACCAAGTCATTGGCTCTTCGCGACCGCTTGTTACCCACTTGCTTGAAGTTGTATCACCTCCAAGAATACCAGCAACCGCCTCTGCTTCCCTCAGCCCATCTTCGTCTTGCCAAAAAATCCGTCCAAATTCATAGCCATTGAGCGAACCGTTTCCCTGCTCTATATTGTACTGAAATGCATCAATCAATCCAGCTATGAGGTCAGTTCGCAACGCCGAATATTCTGCAAACAAAGGATTGCTCAGAACAATCTGTCTGTCTTCCCCAGGTTTTACTAAGGAGTAATGCATCAGTTCGGTCAATCCTGCGGCTCGAAGCGACGCTCGCAACTTGCGCGTTTGTTCCCAATCAACAGGCAAGTAACCTGCTTCTGCGGTTTCTGGTAAAGTGTCGCAGAACTTATCATATCCGTAGAGACGGGCAACTTCTTCTATTAAATCAATTTCTCGTTCTAGGTCACGGTAACGATAGGGAGGAACGGAAACCATCCACCGATTTTCATCAATAGGAGTTAATTTGCACCCAAGTGCTGTTAGTGTACGTTCAACATCTTGGCTTTGTAGTTCTCCTGTATCTTCCCCCAAATCGGTAGGACCGAGAACCTGATTTACTCTGTCCAAACGCAATTCTATCGATCGCACCCAAGTGGAAGGATCGGGGCGGGAGTCAGAAATTTCTTGATGTGCGATCGTACCTTCAGCCAGTTCGCTCAAAAGTGACAAAGCGCGACGTGTCGCCATCTCCAATTCAGCGCGGTTGACGCCCCGCTCGTACCTAGTGGAAGACTCACTTCTCAAACCCACGCTGCGAGAAGAACGGCGAATTGCCACGGAATCAAACAGTGCAGCTTCCAATACCAGGTTTTGAGTTTCATCATGGACTTCAGTGTCTTCTCCACCCATAACTCCCGCGATCGCAACAGGTCGATCTCCTGCAGTAATCAATAAGTTTTGAGTTGATAGAGTGCGAGTTTGCCCATCCAGAGTTTTAATAGTTTCACCAGCATTGGCAAAACGGACGCCAATTTCTAAAGAAGTACCGGGGCGCGTCGGCGTACCTGCAACACTCAAGAGACGTTCTCGGTCAAAAGCGTGCAAAGGTTGTCCCCATTCTAACATTACATAGTTAGTAATATCTACAACATTATTTATGGGTCGTACTCCAGCAGAACGCAATCGCTGTTGCAACCAATCAGGTGATGTTGCAATTTTAACATTTTCAACGCTCGTCCCGATATACGCGGGACAAGCTTGCGTATCTGCTATTTGGAGAGATAAATTAAACTTACCTTCCGAACTTGATGTTTCACCAGGTTCGCTGAGCGATAGCTTTGCATTAGTTAGGGCTGCAACTTCACGGGCTATCCCTACCATACATAAAGCGTCAGCACGGTTAGCAGTAGCAGTCACATCTAAAATGACATCATCTAAACCTAATAGCGGACGCACATCGCTACCCAAGGGTAAGTTATCTTGAGCAAAAATGTGAATTCCATCCACATCGTTAGGCAAACCCAGTTCCTTCAAAGAACAAATCATACCTTCAGATGGGACACCGCGTAATTTTGCAGGTTTAATTTTTAAGTCGATGTTAGGTAGGTAAGTTCCTACAGTCGCTACTGGTACGTAAATATCTGCTCGGACGTTAGATGCGCCACAAACAATATTGAGATTTTCACCCTTACCTATATCGACTTGGCAAACACTCAATTTATCAGCGTTAGGATGGGGTTGACGTTCCAAGACTCTCCCCACAACAACACCATTTGCCCAAGTTCGGCGATCTTCAATATCTTCTACTTCAAACCCAGCTAATGTCAGTGTTTCTGCTAACTCTTCCGGGCTAAGTTTTAATTCGACGAGTTCCTGTAACCATTTAAGTGAGATACGCATGAATGTGTTGGGCTGTTCGATGAGTTTATAAACGCACAGTCTATTCTAAAACTAAATCTTGGCTAATAGCTAATAGCTAATAGCTAACTGCTAATTGCTAATTGCTAATTGTTGTTTTTCATCAGCCATTAACCATTAGCCATTAACCATTAGCCATTAGCAATTAACAACCTTGCTTTATCGGCTTGTTCTTGAACGCTTTCCTTGAGCCATTCGCCAATGGATTTACCAAGTTTGACAGAAATTGTTGGATCTTGTATGAAAGTTTGTTGAATTTGTTGCTGTAACTCCGGTTTCTTCTGACGTGCGAGTTCATCAATTCTAGTGTCTGAAACGAATTTACGTATCCAAGCGGGTATGTCTGTATCTTTAATGAGAGATTCACCCACAAAGTAAGCTAAGACTCCAACAATCGGTGCAATAATTCCCGTAAAAAACAGGATATGAAATAAGCCAGCTAAAATAACTCCGACGATAATACCGACAAGGTGACCGACAAAGACCGAAAGCCCTGTAAAATCATTAAATGAGATGGAAGTCGGGACTTTTTCAGCGCGATCGCCCAAATCAATGCTTTTATTTCCAAGTGTCCCAATGGGTAAACCATACTTGAGACAAATGGAATCTGTTTTTTCTCTCACCTCGTTTTGAACATCTAACAGCCACCGAACTAAACTAGCAGCCATTTTGTCATTGGCTTCACTTCCTGTTAACCAAGTTTTGGCTTTTTGCTGTATTTCTGATTCAAGAGCAGAGAGGGTTAAAATTTTGCGATCGCGCCATAATTTTACACTAGGAGCAATAACTTGGTCTACCAAACCATCTGCTAAGTCTTCTGCTAACTTTTCTAGAAAAGCAGGTATGCGATTTCCGACAATACCTGTCAATTCTCGGTCAAGAAATTGACCGATCTCTTCCAAAAACCCTTCTGTACGAACATAAACTCGTCCCCAACGCGATAATCCTCTGGCAATAGAAAGTTCTGCTTCTCCATCTCGCTTGCAAGATAAATTTGGAAAGACTTCCTGAGATATTTTTACAATAAAGCCCATTTTAGAAGCACTCCCTGTGAGGAGAATCGAACTCGGTTGAATTCCTATTTGCTCCAATTTTTGTTTGACTTCTTGCAATTGGTCGTGAAAAGCATCATACCAACTTTTATTCCCAAGCGCTGGCAAAGGTTCATGGAGGATAGCTTGCATCGTTTTGCCATTCACTACAGGCAAAAATCTAAATTTTCTTTGAATATCTTCAATCCCGACATTCACTAAATTCTTGTCATAAGAATCCTCATAATTAAAATATTCTTCTTTCGCTTTTCGGCATCGGAGTTCGCAGCGATTTTTGTATAATGGGCTTTGCTCGAGCATGCTTTCAAGTTGTGAAATCTCTTCTAGTTGTAAAATTTCTTCATCTCTGAGGACTTCTCCCAGTCGTAAAATTTCTTCATGTCCTTCCCTGTATTGCTTGTGACATTTAAGGCTTGTCTTGAGAATTTCTTTATCTATCAGAGATGCACCTAAATCGTGTCCGAAATCTATGGGAGTATCAGACATTCCTTTCACAAGAGTGTAATCTGTTGTAGAAGAACCAATATCAACAATTAATACTGACTTTTGCAATTCATTGATAGTGAATATGCCACTTTCTTTGGCGTGCATTAAAGCCGCTCGTGACTCTTTCACGACTGTGATATTTTGCAATCCCTCTTCCGAAAGAAGTTTCTTGTATGTTTCAATTTCTTCTTGCCACCATCCTGACGGACAACCTATAAAAAAGTGATTGATATCATCTAATTGAATTTGTTTTGTATCAATGAGATGTTTGTAAATAGCTTTGACAAACTCTTGAAGACTTTTTTTATATTCTATAACATTAAATTTTCTAGTTTTAAAAGCTATTTCAAAGAGAGTAGCATCAGACATTTGACACGCCATTTCACCGATAATCACCCCTTTATTAGGATGATGGGCGATAGCAGTAATTTGGCTTTTTCTATTATTGATGAGTAAGCTTTGCGGTTCTGACTCTGAATTATCGGCTCTAACCCAAGTTAGTGCTGTTTCCCCGTGTCCTAAATCAAACCCGATAATTTTAATTTCTTGATAGTCGTGCATTGTAAATTATTATTTTTTAATTGTTAGTTGTTGTTGGTTAGTTGTTAGTTGTCTTCTACTACCGACTAACAACTAACTACTAACAGGTTCAATAACAGATCCCGGTAAAAGGACTTGATTATCTTTAATAAAGGCGTGTTTTAGAGTAATATAATCTGTGACTTGTGGATCGAGACTGGGCTCAAAGTAAAACATTGATAAAGGTTCCATCTCTAAGTTCTCTTCCTGCAAGGGTTGATAAACTCGAGCCTCAATTCCATAGTGTCTTAAAATTGTTGCTGCTTGTTCAATGCGTCGGCGTACAGCAGTTGGAAGTTGAGTTTGTTTATCTAAGGCGTCTGCCATTAAGTCTTGTAAGTACTCTAATAAATCTAAATTATTTTCCAACCCTAGTTTGGATGCTTTTTCTTCTCTGACTCCATAAGCAGCAACAGTTAAATCTATTGACTGAAAAGCTTGATAGAGGTGGTCTAGTAACTTATCAATGTTGATACTTATTTTTGCTTCTTTCTGCAATTCTACCTGTGATATATTATCTGAATTTTCAGGTAACTTGATTTCCCGAACTATCTTTCCTATAATTCCTCCCGTAACTGCTCCTATTAATCCCCACCAATAACCTCCCGCCAAAGTTCCCGCTACACCTCCGGCGAGTAAGCTGCTAATGACTTCGCGATTGTGTTGGATTTGTTGCGAGATGGCTTGCTTGCGATCGCCCAAGTATTTCTCTAAATGAGCAATGTTGTGCAATGGCAATAGAGTACTCAAGCCAAACTTGGTTAAGCCTTCCTGGTTTTGCGATCGCATATTATCGGCGCTCATTACAGGAGTATCTTGACTGGGGCTTTGCATTTCAACCAATATCAAAATACTTGTGTATCGCTCGAGCATTTTTAGCATGACTGTTGCAAGACGTGCTTGCTGTGGCGTCAACCCGTTGATGTATTCACTATTAAAGTCTGCAAGTCTGTTAATCTCGTTTTGTACTAGCTGAACAGCTTGCTCGGATGTCTCTATATTCTCTAGTTGAGTTTTCAGTTTTTGTTTTTCTTCTTGATAAGAAGATACAAGTGTTTTCATGATAAATATTGGGGCATCCCTTCACTCTTGTTTCCAACCTCTGGCTGGCAATGACTTCAGATGGGTTACTGCGTCCTGTACTCTACTGAATAGGCAAGGCTGAGGCTCTCCGCGTGCATTCCCAAGCAGCTCCTTGGGAACTAAAAATTCTTGTTTCTTAATTCATTTTAACATTATTTTTCACAGTTGTATGGTTGATTAGTGCTTACATACTAGCTGTGAATTCGTTTTTTTTGCTCTAGCGATCGGCTTATATTTTTTTACTTACAAAAAGAAACCCAGTTTTTTCAAAACCAGGCTCTTTTCACTATACTTTACAATTTTGGTGCAAGTTTCCCTTTAAGACTGCTCTGTTTGCAAGCGAGAATCTTTTTGGGGTAACTGCTCCTTTTCTGAGGATTGAGGTTGTTGTCGCAATGAGGGTGGAGTCGCTTGACGAAATGCTCCACAGTAATACATTGTCATCACTGCTTTAAACGCCCAATGGTCGGGTGATACATCGCTAAAAGGTATGGGTAAAGTTTCTGCTTGGTTGCGGACACAAGCATCAGGAACTTGACTTCCGTGGGTAGGAGGAGTCACAGGCGAATCTTGAGCATTAACAAGAGCAGTGAAGTAGGTAGTATTTAATACTAGTATACTGGCTGCTACAACTTTAAAGAAATTCATTGCTGTAAAAAAGTACTAAGTCGTAGAAAACATAACAATCGTTAGTAGTAGCATAACCATTCCAACCACCCAAAGCATTAACGAACCCCAACCTACAGAATCTTCCTGTACTTTATGCCAGAAATTAGTTATTAAATTTTGACGAGTAGCCATAACAATTCCCTCCGATTTTTAGTAGCTCTTACCAGACGCCACTAACCGAATTTCAACCATTAAGATTCACTAGCACTTGACCGCATTAATTGTGAGAAGCTGCAAGCTCCCCGACTTCTTTAAGAAGTTGGGTATCTAAGCAAACGAACTCACAACAATGAATGCAGGAGATCGCTAGAGTACAATTTATGTCTTGAAATTCCACTAAATATGAGTGTTTAAACTCACTTTCCCAATTCAATAAACACGATTCCAGAAAAGATATTTCTTCTCTGTATATATTTTTATTCTCTCACAAGTAAGAGTTGACACTTGCACGATCGCACTTTCTTGAGAAAAAACTTAATGCTGATTATTGTTCGCGCTAAAAATATAAACAAAAAGTGACAGGCAATTATCGGATTAATACTGCTACAATATCATCTGCTTTCTGCCGTTCATTCCACTCATGCAACCATTTAAAACATTACTGCGGGTCAGGCACTACGAAATGGATGCCCTGGGACACGTTAATAATGCCGTCTACCAAAATTACTTAGAACAAGCCGCTGTAGAACATTCGGAACACTTAGGTTTGACTCTGGATGTCTATCGAGAATTAGGTGGCGTGTTTGTTATGCGACGAGTAGAAATTGACTACCTCCGTCCTGCGATCGCGGGTGATACCCTTGAGGTGACAACTTGGCTCAAGGAAATGCGAGGGACTCGTGCTTATCGAAGGTACGAAATTCGCAAGCAAAGCCAAGAAGATTTATTGGTCACGGCTGAAGCGTTGTGGGTATGGGTGGATGTTAAAACAATGCGTCCCCGAGCAATCCCAAATCTTTTGCAAGAAAAATTCTTACAAATAAGTATGTAATTGTAAAAAATGTTGTTAAAATCTGACCAATCATCACGTAGGCGTGGCGGTTTGACTTATGAAAGAGTATGATCTACCTTTAGCCTGTAAAGATCTGACTTTATAGGGAGGTGCGGGTGCTGTAACAGTATAGGAGTAAGTGATAAAGGGGATTGTAAACAGATATGGATCAAAACGAGCAACAACAGCGCCGTGCTGCTGCTAAGGAGTTTCTTAAATCTCTCAATCAGTTAGAAGATATGCTGCATGAGGACACTCTTGAAAATGAAGAAACCATAGAGTTGCCCAATGCTTGTATTGGTGAAACACAGGAAGCCAACGATGCATCAGCAATTGATTTAGAAGCTTTTGAAGACGCAGTTGCTGACATCGAGCAATATATGGCAAAGAAAAATTATGAATTATGAATGATGAATATTATTTTCATAATTCATAATTCATAATTCATAATTTATAATTCCTTTGCCTTTGAGCTTCGTAAAGCATTAACGCAGCACAGATCGCAACGTTTAAAGATTCTACACCGGGTTGTAAAGGTATTTTGACTTGTACATCTGCCATCGCAGTCAATTCTGTTGATAAACCAGCACCTTCGTTTCCTAACAAAATCAAACTGGGTTTGCACCAGTCTACTTCCCAGTAAGTTAAAGACGCGTTTGGCAAGGTTGCGACAACTTGCATTCCTTCTTCTTGGCTTTGCTGTACTGTTGTTCTGAGATCCGGGCTAACTGCCGTTGCCAAGCGAAACCACTGTCCTGCAGAAGCACGTAACACTTTTGGATTATCTAAATCCACACTATCTTCACTCACCCACAATCCCGATACACCAGCCGCAGCGGCAGTACGAATTATTGTACCTAAGTTGCCGGGATCTTGTATTGTTTCTAATGCTAACACGATATCGGTAAACGGAACTTTCAGAGTGCGATCGCCTCTTTTTGCTGTTGCCACGATACCATCGGGTTGTACTGTAGTCGCGATCGCTTTTAAAACTTCTTCGCTGACAGTTTCTGCTCTTTCGCTGAGATTGCAAACTTGCTGCCATAGAGAAGAATTTGCTGCTTGCCATGCCGAAGTACAGCATACCACCTCTAGAGGATAATTCACGCTTACAGCTTCTTCTACTAAATGCGTTCCCTCTATTAAAAATAGATCTTGCTTGTGCCTCTCCTTAGAAGAGTGAAGTTTGCGAATTTGCTTTACCAGAGTGTTTTGTAAACTAGTTAACATAGAATGAATTATGAGTTATGAATGATGAATGTTGAACTTGCTATTCATAATTCATCATTCATCATTCATCATTTTTTGTCTCTCCTTAGAAGAGTGAAGTTTGCGAATTTGCTTTACCAGAGTGTTTTGTAAACTAGTTAACATAGAATGAATTATGAGTTATGAATGATGAATGTTGAACTTGCTATTCATAATTCATCATTCATCATTCATCATTTTTTGTCTCTCCTTAGAAGAGTGAAGTTTGCGAATTTGCTTTACCAGAGTGTTTTGTAAACTAGTTAACATAGAATGAATTATGAGTTATGAATGATGAATGTTGAACTTGCTATTCATAATTCATCATTCATCATTCATCATTTTTTGTCTCTCCTTAGAAGAGTGAAGTTTGCGAATTTGCTTTACCAGAGTGTTTTGTAAACTAGTTAACATAGAATGAATTATGAGTTATGAATGATGAATGTTGAACTTGCTATTCATAATTCATCATTCATCATTCATCATTTTTTATGCGGAACCCGGGACTTGAACCCGGAAGCCTTGCGGCACTAGAACCTGAATCTAGCGCGTCTGCCAATTCCGCCAGTTCCGCGTGTATTTTTTGTGTTATTTTATTCACAAGTTTTCATTATCTCTCAATGATTTCCAATTGTCAACTAGGAAAATCTAAATTTTGCTACCGGCTACCCCCTATCCCCACTCCCCATTTTCAAGATAATAGTGGACAATCAGAATCTATCGTGTAGAATCGAAACCAACTTATATCGTATAAAATAGTTCTTTATGGAGGGTAGGCTTATTATTCCTTCAAGCGGCTTACCAGATGCCAAATCTTCTGAAGCAGACTCCTCAGTCTTGCAAATACGGGGCGGGCATCGTTTGCACGGTCATGTAAGAATTAGTGGGGCAAAAAATTCGGCACTAGTCATAATGGCCGGGGCTTTATTATGCTCTGGAGAATGTTATATTCGCAATGTGCCGCTATTGACGGACGTTGCACGGATGGGTCAAGTTTTGTCAGCTTTGGGTGTTGGCTTGAAGCAAGATGGAGAAATCTTAGAGATTGATGCCAGAGAGATTACAACATCTAAGGCTCCTTACGAACTGGTGACGCAATTAAGGGCAAGTTTTTTTGCGATCGGTCCAATTCTAGCAAGGTTGGGAGTAGCACAAGTTCCGTTACCAGGGGGGTGTGCCATTGGAGCAAGACCTGTGGATCTCCATGTTCGAGGATTGCAAGCAATGGGGGCTGAAGTTCAGATCGAGCATGGTATTTGTAATGCTTATGTTCCTGGCAATAACAACCGATTGAGGGGAGCAAAGATCTATTTAGATATTCCTAGTGTGGGTGCAACAGAAACTTTAATGATGGCTGCAACTCTTGCAGATGGCGAAACTATCATTGAAAATGCTGCACGCGAACCGGAAGTGATCGATTTGGCAAACTTCTGTATTGCCATGGGAGCAAAAATACACGGTGCGGGAACCAGTACGATTACCATTGTTGGCGTACCCGAGCTGCATTCCACGGAGTATGATATTATTCCCGATCGCATTGAAGCAGGGACTTTTTTAGTAGCAGCAGCCATTACCCGTTCGGAACTTCTTCTATCGCCAGTCGTTCCAGAGCACCTCATTCCCGTGATGGCCAAACTTAAAGAGATCGGAGTCACGATTGTTGAGGAAGCCCCTAAATGCTTGCGGACTTTGCCAGCAGAGACTTTGAGGGCGGCTGATATCGAAACTCTACCCCATCCCGGCTTCCCAACAGATATGCAAGCACCTTTTATGGCATTGCTAACATTGGCTGAAGGGGATAGTGTAATTAATGAATCCGTGTTTGAGAATCGTTTGCGTCATGCTTCGGAGTTAAATCGCTTGGGGGCTGACATTCGCGTTAAGGGGAACACAGCATTTGTTCGAGGAGTTCCCGTGCTTTCAGGCGCACCAGTACTCGGTACGGATTTGCGAGCATCAGCAGCGTTAGTCATCGCCGGACTCGCCGCACAAGGAAAAACTGTCGTTCAAGGATTGCGTTACTTGGATCGGGGTTATGACAGGCTCGATATGAAATTACAGCAAGTGGGTGCTAAAGTAGAGCGTTTACCTGCGGTTCCAGATACGAATGCAGAAGAAACCTCTAGGGTTGTTAATCCTCAAGAGTCGGCGGCGGTTTAAATCAGGTTGAGAGAGAGTATCCCTGTTTTGTAAAAATACCTGGCGAATAGAATTCGCGCCTATACAACCGAAGTCCGCCTCCCGTGCGGACTAATTACAGCCTGCATAGTGCTTCTTCCCATCTCGTTCCCAGGCTCCGCCTGGGAATGACTTGTAGGAGGCTCCGCCTCCCATGCGGACTAAAATGTCTTCCTTATCTTCAAAAGATCGAATTTGAAGTAATTCAAGAATTTCCTCAAGAGTTTCATCAGAAGTTGTTTCAAGTTGTTGAATAGCAAACTCCTTTGTTTGATATGTTGAGCGAGAATATCAGCTCCGTTCATACATCTTAAACTCTCTCCCTTATCTCCCTTATCTCCCTTGTCTCCCTTGTCTTCATAAAAAGCTATACTAACAATGGTAAGGTCAAAAACACTTTCACCATGTTACTCCCCAAAACTCAATTGATTGGTCTCAAAGCTGATTCCTTTCGCCATCCACTCGATCTGGAGGCAACTCAAGCACTGAAGCAGATCCCTGGTGTCGATATGATAGTACGGAGTATCTTGGGACCTCTGGCGGAGCAGGTGTTTTATGTAGAAAATATTGCATCAAGTGTTCTGGTTGGTGAAAAACAACTGCCTCACTTACACCAGTTGTTGCTAGACGCTTGCAAAATATTAGATATAGAGCCACCTCAGTTGTATGTGAGACAGCATCCCGCGCCTAACGCTTACACCTTTGCCATGCGGGGGAAACAGCCGTTTATTGTGGTGCATACTTCTTTGATTGATATGCTCGAACCCGAAGAAATTCAGGCGGTGATTGCTCATGAGTTGGGACATCTCAAGTGCGACCACAGTGTTTACTTGACTCCAGTGAATATATTGATATTGGCAGCAGCAGTGGTGCCAAATGTTGGATCTTTTTTGGCTCAGGCAATACAAGCACAGCTTTTGGAATGGATACGCTGTGCTGAGTTTACTTGCGATCGCGCCGCGTTGTTGGCAACTCAAAATCCTAGGGTCGTGATGTCGGTGTTGATGAAACTTGCAGGTGGTTCGCCGACTCTAGCACCGCAGCTTAACCTGGATGCTTTCATTGCCCAAGCTCGTGCTTATGATGAGATTAGCAAGACAGAGTTGGGTGAAATGGTGAAAGCTACCCGGACATCTCAGTTAACTCATCCGGTACCCGTACTGAGAGCTAGAGAGATCGATCGCTGGGCAAGCAGCAAAGAATATCAAAAGTTGTTGCAAAATCAAAAAATAGGTTATAATAGTGAAGTTGCTACCAAGGGCGAGTGGCGAAACTGGTAGACGCACCACACTCAAAATGTGGCGACCTTGCGGTCATAGGAGTTCGATTCTCCTCTTGCCCATTAGATCGGGAAACAAAAATTAGTTTTCAGAAGGATTAGGGAGGCTTAGCTTCACCCGCTGTATTTTGGTTAAAATCTTTGATGAAAATCACCCTTATTTACACAAGACTGCACGGTTTATACTGTGGAATCTATGTTTTTGTAGGTAGTAGGGGTGGGTTATGCCCGGATTTGAATGGGGTTGGTAGTTCCCATCTCGCGCCGTTAGGTTAATTTCTTGATAAAAAATTACCTGAAAGTTTATACAAATCGATGTATGGCAAAGTTAACATACATAATTACAGCCGATTTTAGCTGAATAAACCACACCTTTTGCAAGGGCGCAATGCTTGTGCCCTTGGAAGCACGGTCATTTACCAAAAAATGGCTGCAAGTAGCGATCGCAAACTATCTCACAAGGACGAATCAATCTTTTGTCTCCTTTAGCATAGCAGCCCTCTGCTTTTTCAAGCAAGTTGATGTATAGGAAATGAGAATAGTGTATCGGAAGGAAAAATTGGACTGGGAACTCCACCAGAAACTGAACCAACCCTTTTCTGTTGAACCAAATTTCCATTAGATATCTTTATAACTTCTTCTTTTGGATTTCTACCTATATGTCCGGATAACCGAAACACATAGCGAATACTGATAGTAAGTGTAAATTTTTGATGAAGCAATGTGCGTTTTCTTTTGTCAAAACACTTTATAAGTAAAGAAGAGAAACTGCGATCGCCTGTGGCAGATGCTCCGTGCATCGCACTTTTTATGTACTTAAAAGATGTGATTTTAAGGATCTTTCACGTCTATTTCTAGATTTATATCCAGGATATTTTCTAGAAAAAAAGTAATGCTTTTCGTCTACAGCAAGGCTCTCTTTGGATAAGAAATGGTAAAAATATGCACGACTTTAATATTCATTCTTATTTATGTTTTTGGGAGCGCAATTTGACGGTAGAAGGACAGCGAATTATAATTTATATAGATACTGAAAACGAAAGACAAATGTATATGTAGCAGTCAAGGTTTATTTTCTGAGTTTTGTTTCATATTTCTTGAAGTCAAGGTGATAGGTATGCGATTGAAAAGGTGGGAGTCTCCACGACGAGAAGGTAGGAATGACAAAGGTAGAGGTGGGTCTGCAAGGCAGCGACAACTGAAGAAGCAACAGCAAATGCTTCGCAAAAAACTCAAAGAAGGCGAGCGATCGCCTAAGAGCAAGCTAGATAACAGTAAGAATAAAAAAAAGGGGGGAAGAAAGCTTAATCTTCCCCCCTTTTTTTTGACAAAAACAAAATGTATCTGTCGTTTGGTAAACAACAGCAGTTGTATGCAGAACTAACAAAATTTGGCTAGATATATTGATTATTTTATGAAAAAAGTATACTAGTTGACAGTTATTTCTTAAAAATTGAAGCGTTAGAATTAAATATTTTTCTTTTTCAGAATTTTGATTTTGATTGTTACTTTTCTACCTTTTTATCTAATTTATGAAATTAATTTAAAGCAATTATAAATTTATTGTAAAGTTGTCCGTAGAAATGCTAATTTGGCATCTTTTTAGAGTAGATTGCTATAGAGGCTCAGATAAACAAATTACTACCAGGGAAGTTAGAGATTTACTGAACAAGCTGCTGCATCTCCATGTGTTAACTTTTGACCTAGATATAAGCCTTAAAGATAGACTGCGATAACATCACTAGCTATCTTCAGTCTTACGAAGGGTCGAGTTCCTGTTAATATTCTGTTGGACACAAGGAGTGACTTATGGTAGGAGGAGCTTTTCGGCCTACTCAAAAAGTGTTAGATTTTCCTATTACTGCCTTGCGCTTTAACGATCAGATGCAGACAATACTTAAGTGGGCTAAAGCTCGCGAAAGCAAAACTGTATGTGTTGCCAATGTCCATATGCTGATGGAGGCTTATTGGAATCCAGACTTTGGAACTGTATTGCAGAACGCAGATTTAGTGACTCCTGACGGTATGCCTCTTGTATGGATGATGAAGCTTTTAGGGGCGCGTTATCAGGACCGTGTTGCAGGGATGGACATATTGTTAGCTGTGTGCGAGTTGGCTCAAAAGCAAAATGTCAGTGTTTTCTTTGTAGGCTCTCAGACAGAGATTCTTTCTCGTATGAGAAACAGATTGGAGACAGAATTTCCCAGTCTGAAAATAGCAGCTATGGAACCTTTGCCCTTCCGTCCCATGACTCCTGCTGAAGACGAAGCACTGGTTGACAAGATTAACTCGAGTGGTGCAGGAATAGTGTTTGTGTCTTTGGGGTGTCCAAAGCAAGAGAATTGGATGGCTCAGCATAAAGATAGAATCAAAGCCGTCATGATTGGTTTAGGGGGTGTTTTCCCTGTCTATGCAGGGCTTCATAAAAGAGCACCTCGCATGGTAAGAGATTTGGGTTTTGAATGGCTCTACCGATTGCTGCAAGAACCCCACCGCCTTTGGAATCGTTATACAACAACTATTCCACCGTTTGTGTGGCTGGCTTTTAAGCAACTATTGGCATCACCCTCTGTTATCAGTACACCATTACATATCCGCGAACGGTATTTGGGGTGGAAGATAGTGGATTAGTAGATTGGTGACGATGGTGACTTAGGGGCTTCAAGCCCCTCTCTAATTTTTAGGAGAATATCCCGAACATTAGAAAAATCTCTTGAAAGGACAGGAGCTATTGAGGACGTCACAATTAACTCTTCAAGTACTGAAGGTATTGCAGGCATTTCCATGCACCGCTTTGCTCCCGGTCCTGCACTCATTAAAAATGTCTCTATCGTTGGATTTCATTATGGAATTAGCATAGGACAATATGAGTACCACATAACATTGGAAGATATCTTGCTGAAACAACAGCGCGTTGCAGGAAGAAAGAATGACAAGAATACTCTTAGCATAAGGGCGCTAAAAAGTACTAATGATGTTCCCGTCATATCTGTACATAGTTCTTATGGATTTGTGATTGTGGCTGACTCCTACCTTAACGGGGAAACTGAAGCCAGAAAAAACGGTGTTGGTGTGCAGAGTGCTGGAAGATTATTCATAAAAAATGTAAGTGTAAAGAATTATGCCACTGCAGTACAGTATCCCACTCCTCTAAGAAATCCCTTGCTATTCGCCATTGTGATTTTTCATCGCACACTAACACAACTGCTGGCACGGGCGACCTCTTCATTGAGGATGTTATTGCAAAACTCTCAAGTCTCCATCCTCAGAATGTTTGGGCACGTCAACTTAATAGTGAATGTCAGAATCCACAACTTCGTAACGTGGGCGGCAAAGTCTAGATCTTTGCTATGAAGACTGAAGATGCTTATACAGTGCTTGAAGCTTCCAAAGGAAGTCAAACAGAGATTCTTGGTTGAGTATTTCGTCCCAATCAGGATGCACCAGCTAATACACTTGTTGCGATAATTCGTGACTTTTAGGTGTCGCTTGCATATAGGATAGCAGGGCAAGCGGCTCGAATCGATTTGATTATCCACTTCACATTAGAGAAGAGCGAGCAGGAACTGTAAAGGAACTATCCCTCGCACAGCTCTCGTCGATGGGTATTGGTCAAACTGTTCCACTATACAACAGTATCAAATAGCGGCATCTTAGATATTTGTTTTCCTCATGATAATACTTGTCTTAAAAAGTTTATAAAGTACTTCTACGGTTTTAAGCCTATAGAGCAGTGCTCTTAAGAAGACTTGATACACTTACATTACAATTCTCGTTTAAATAATAGCTTTTTTTTTAAAGATCGGATAAAAACCTCAGTAAAGATACAGATATGTCCTGATATTAAGATTGAGCAATGAAGAAAATAAAAGAATAATAAAGACAGTGTTTTTTTGGGGGACTTAAGTACATGCACTGTAAGCGATCGCAAGTTGTCTAATTGATGCAACATACGGATAAGTAGATGAACAGCAAAGAACTCATTATTGAGGCGGGTCGAACCGAAAGACAATATTGGAAAGACTTGTGGACATACCGGGAACTTTTCTACTTCCTGGCATGGCGTGATATTTTAGTCCGCTACAAGCAGACTGCGATCGGACTTGCTTGGGCCTTGATTCGACCATTTTTGACGATGGTTGTCTTTACAGTTGTGTTTAGCGTTGTTGCGAAGTTACCCTCCGAGGGAGACACACCTTACCCAATTTTGGTGTTTTCAGCACAGTTGCCTTGGCAGTTTTTCTCTGGTGCGCTTAGTGAGTGTAGCAACAGCTTAATTAATAACGCTAACTTGGTTTCTAAAGTCTACTTTCCTCGATTGATCGTGCCGACAAGTGCAGTGATTGTTAGTTTTGTAGATTTTATGATTTCCGGTATGATCCTACTGGGGCTGATGGCATGGTACAACTTTGTTCCAGAGTGGCGTATTTTAACTCTACCAATATTTATTTTGATTGCATTTGCAGCAGCAGTAGGTGCAGGATTGTGGTTGGCAGCGTTGAATGTGGAGTACCGAGATTTTCGCTTTATTGTGCCGTTTATTGTTCAGTTTGGGCTGTATATCTCTCCCGTAGGATTTAGCAGCAACGTTGTACCGGAAGAATGGCGGTTGCTCTATTCTTTGAACCCGATGGTTGGGGTCATTGATGGTTTTCGGTGGGCGATTTTGGGAGGAACATCAAGAATTTATGTGCCGGGATTTGTGCTGTCTCTAGGGGTAGTTGTTGCGGTATTTGTGAGCGGGATTTGGTATTTCCGCAAAACGGAACGTAAATTTGCTGATATAATTTAGCGAGGAGTGAGCTAAGTGTCTGATACAGTCATTCGAGTTGAAAATTTAAGTAAAAAGTACGTTTTGGCTCACCAGCAGTTAGGAGGGAGTAGCAGTTATAATTCATTGCGCGATGCGATCGCAACTGGAACCAAGTCTCTAGCTCAAAAATTACTGAAGCCTTCAGAACGGAAAAAAATCAACCCGAATCGTGAAGAGTTTTGGGCCTTAAAGGATGTTTCATTTGAAATTAAGCAGGGCGATCGTGTTGGTATTATTGGACGTAATGGTGCCGGGAAATCAACGCTACTAAAGATTTTGAGCCGAATTGTAGAGCCAACAAGCGGTTCTATCCGGATTAAGGGGAGAGTTGCTAGTTTACTGGAAGTAGGAACAGGTTTTCACCCAGAGTTGACTGGAAGAGAGAATATTTTTCTCAACGGTGCAATTTTAGGCATGAGCAAGCTAGAGATTCAACGAAAGTTTGATGAAATTGTGGCATTTGCTGAAGTAGAAAAGTTTTTAGATACGCCAGTGAAGCGGTATTCATCAGGAATGTATGTGCGTTTGGCGTTTGCAATTGCTGCTCACTTGGAACCAGAAATACTAATTGTGGATGAGGTATTGGCAGTGGGAGATGCCCAGTTCCAGAAAAAATGTTTAGGAAAAATGAAGGATATAGGGCAAGAGGGAAGAACAGTACTATTTGTTAGTCATACTATGAAGATAGTAGAAGCGCTTTGTTCAAAAGCTATTTTATTAAAAACTGGTCAAGTTATAGAGATTGGTCATGTAAGTTCTGTGATGAGAACTTATTCAAATATGCTGGGTGGAAATGCTGGAGGAGAAATATATCATGTTGTAAGTGATAAGTTATCTTGGAAAGGTATTGCAAATCGTCAAGATTTAAATACTTTAAGTCATGCAGATGACTTGAACTTGGTGTTGCACTTCAAAACTCATAGTCAAAAAATTGAAAATTTTTATATTGATTGTGAAATTTTTAATGAACGAAATGACGACGTAATACATCTAAAATCAAAATTTGTATCAGAGGGTTTTAGTGTAGATAAGTACACAGATTTTCATATTGAATATCTTATAAAATCACCCAATCTAGCGCCAGGTAACTACCATATGACATTGTACATATATACATATCCTGATAACAAAGAAGTTTTTTGGGCAGAAAAAATTGATGTTTGTAATGTTTTAGCATCAAGTCATTTTAACTATTCTGAAGTGTTGGATGGACTAAAAGCGGCAACTATACCTGACTTTAATGTTGTGATTAAATAAAATTTTGTTAGAAAAGTATTTTGGAAGGAGAATCATGAGCGCAAACATGAAAATAACTAATAAAAATTATTTCTTCTTTTGGATGCATTTTTTTATAGTTTGCACAATCTTCAAAACCTTGTCTTAGATAGTTCTAACATTACCTGAGAATTTAATAAAATTAAAAAGGATAAATAATATGAGTTTTTTTATTAAATAAATATGCACGAATAAATTGCTTACACGAAGTAGAATTAAGTGTAATTCTCTAACGCATCTATCTTGAGAAAGTAGAGTGATATATGCAGGAAAAATATAAATTATCATGAAAGTAATTCTAATCTGTGGTTTTCCACCTGCCAAAGACAATTTAAAGGCACCAACTGCTCTTCCATATCAAATTTTGAAGTATGCCCCAGAAAACATAGAAATTGATTTATATTACTTTCCACTTTGGTATAAAACAGAAAAATCTCAAGAGACTTTATTAGAAGAACTTAATCTTTTAAGATTAAAAAAAATTTATAAATTGCAGCGCCCAAATCGTTTGATTCAAAAATACATCAATTGGCGGAATCGTAAGCAAGATTTACCAGGTGGGGTTACATTATTTCCTATCGAGCAACAAGCTATCAATCAAATTAATGCATCAAAAGCTGATGTAATTTGGCTTTACCCTCATTGGCTTATTAATTGGATTACATATCTAAAATCTAAAAAGATTGTTGTATCAGGTATGGATTGCTCTGTTTTACATTCTGAACGTATGCTCCGGTATGGGGGATGGTCAACGATTGATGAAGTTACATCAGAAGTTCATAATCTTCGACAAAATACTAATCTTGAAAAGTTGCTTGGTAAAAAACCTGTAAAGGTTCATATGGTAGGAATAGAAGATGTAAGTAAATACGAATTTATTTCAGGAACAAGAGGTCAAGCATATTTTGTACCTCATCCACATTCTGATTATGTACCTTTACAAAACAAACTTACGCAAACACAGGGTAAAATAACTGTTTTGTTTTCTGGAGGTGGTCACACAGTATATGTAGGAACTCATCTTGAGCAAATAATTAAATCATTAGTAGATGCATCTGAAACACTGGCATCTAGGTTTCAGTTCTTATTCATTGGTAATGACTATGAAGTCTTTCAGCAAAAGTTAATCAGTTCTGGTTACTTTGCTGAGCATTTTAACTGGGTTGAAAACTACTCCAAAGCTATTTCAAAAGCACAAATTCAGATTTTTCCGATTGCAGTAGGTTCAGGAACCAAAGGCAAGGTGTTGAATGCTCTCGCTACTGGTCTTTTAGGAATTGGCTCCAAGTTTGCGTTTGAAAATATTAGTGTTCAACCAGGAGAGGATTGCATAATGTATACCGAACCAGAAGAAGTGTCTCTATACTTATTGAACATTTTGAACAATCTTTCCATTTATGAAAAGATGGCTGATTCAGCTTGTATAAAAGTTAGATTGGAACATTCTCCTGAAAAAACTTCTGAAATATTTTGGTCAAAACTTTTTAGCTAATAATATGGAGTTGTTAAAGGAAATGCTTAAAAATGTATACAAATCTTTTACAAATAAGACACATACGATCGGAACTCGTAATGAAGCTATTATAAACGCTTGGCTCATTGGCTTTAAGGCACTTACCGAATCTGACGCATTTGCCTTGTCCATAAAGCTTTTATCAGACACCTCATATTATTTTTATCGCCTTATGTAGCCGAATACAACACACAGTATTAATTCGTCTTTTAGAAGAAAGTTTTTGGTGACAACAATTATTGATTGAGTGTTTTTCAAATGATCATTGTTTCTCTTTTTGAAGGATTGGGCAATCAAATGTTTCAGTATGCTATGGCTAGACGCCTAGCTGAGAAACATTCAACAGTACTCAAGCTAGATGTTTCATCTTTTGAATCAAATAAGCAGCGTCAATATGGTTTACACTGTTTTAATATTCAAGAACATATAGCAACACAAGACGAAATTGACGCTCTATTAAAGCGACCAAGAAATAAATTCGAGAGGTTTAATAATAAATTATTGAATAAGATTGGTAAAGTAAGTAGACCAAGCCAAAATTTCTTTTTGGAGAAATATTTTCATTTCGATCCTTGTGTTTTAGAAGCACCTAATAATACGTATTTGCATGGATTTTGGCAATCTGAAAAGTACTTTATCGATATTCAAGATATTTTAATAAATGAATTTTCATTTAAATATCCTCAGGACGATACAAATAGAGATTTAAATGAAAAAATTAAATTTCATGAATCTACTGCTATACATATTAGAAGAGGAGATTATATTAATAATGACGAAACTAATCAATTACATGAAGTTTGTAGTTTAGATTACTACAATAAATCCATTACTTATATAGCTGAGAGAGTTAGCAATCCTCACTTTTTTATTTTCTCTAATGATTTGCAATGGGTAAAAGAAAAATTTCAAATAAATTTTCCCATTACTATTATTGAATATAATAACGGTTTCAGAAGTTATGAAGATTTACGGCTGATGAGCCAGTGCAAGCATAATATTATTGCTAATAGTAGTTTTAGTTGGTGGGGAGCATGGTTGAATCAAAACCCAGATAAAATAGTTTGTGTACCGCAGCAATGGTTTAGAAAGAAATATCAAGATACAAAGTATTCTCTTCCTAAAGATTGCATACCGTGGTATAAAGATGATTTCTTAGATACTAAAGATTTAATTCCCAAAAACTGGATACAACTTTAAACTTGAATTTTCATTCATTTTAAGATTTTTTTTAAATCAATGAAAACTAAGAGATACAGTCTTCAGTACGGTTACAACAACTGGTTCATGTTATCCAGAATAATGTCTTCCTCAATCGAATAACTCAGAAATAATTGATGAATCCAAATGAATGAATCACATTCTTACCGTGCTACAATTTTACCTGTTCGTGATGGAATACAACGGCCTCTCTGGTCAGTGATGATTCCCACTTACAATTGCGCTAACTATCTGCGCGAGACACTAGCAAGTGTGTTAGCGCAAGATCCAGGAAAAGACTTGATGCAGATAGAGGTGGTTGATGACCACTCCACTAAAGATGACCCAGCAGCAGTTGTTGAAGAACTAGGTCGTGGTCGTGTAGGCTTTTATCAGCAACCAGAGAACGTAGGCTATATCAAAAATTTTGAAACTTGCCTACAGCGATCGCGTGGCCAGTTAATCCATCTACTACATGGTGATGATTGCATTAGAGATGGTTTTTATCGCAAGCTACAACGTGGTTTTGATGAGAGACCCGAAATTGGTGCTGCTTTCTGTCGGCACATATTTATGGATGAACATGGTCATTGGCATGCTGTTTCTGCACTAGAACAGTCTGAGAGTGGCATTCTCAATAATTGGTTGGAGCGAATGGCTGTACGACAAATTATCCAGACTCCATCAATAGTAGTACGACGTGAAGTGTACGAAAAACTAGGTGGATTTGATAGCCGTATACGTTGTAATGGTGAAGATTGGGAAATGTGGGTAAGAATTGCTACACAATACCCTGTATGGTACGAAGTCGAGCCTTTAGCATTTTATCGAATGCACTCTGCCTCTCTTAGTGGACATTCTATGCGTACTGGTGAGAATATACGAGATTTACGTAAAGTGATTAGTATCATCAAACAATATTTACCTCCAGACAAAGCTAGTTATATTTCGAGTAAAGCATTAGAGTTTTATGCCTTTGAAGCACTTAATTATGCAAGAACATTTGCTGTAAAAGGAGATACAAGTGCAGCCATGATTCAAATTCAAGAAGCTTTGCAATGTTATTTCTCCCCAAAAGTAATTAATGCTTCTTTAAAGTTATTGACACGTGGATTTCTTCGCTTAATTAAATTAAGGTTAAATACTAAATTAGGAAAAACCTCTATCAGCTAAAAAAGCAAATATTAAATATGAAACCACTTCTAAGCGTTATTATTTGCACTCATAATCCACGAAGAGATTATTTAGACATGGTATTGCAAGCTCTAAAGGAGCAGTCTTTATCGACCGAGTTTTGGGAACTTTTACTAGTGGATAATGCCAGTGAAAAACGTCTTTCGTCAGAAATTGACTTAACCTGGCATCCTCAATCACGTCACATTCGTGAAGAAAAACTAGGATTGACTCCTGCTCGCTTAAAAGGTATTGAAGAGGCAGTAGCTGAAACTTTAGTTTTTGTTGATGATGATAATGTTTTAGACTCAGATTATTTAGAAGTAACACTACAAATTAGCAAAGATTGGAAATTTCTTGGCTCTTGGGGTGGCCAGATAAGGCCTCAATTTGATGAACCTCCAGCAGAATGGACAAAACCTTATTGGCAATGGTTAGCTATTAGAGAGTTCGATAAAGATATTTGGTTGAACATAATAGAAGCTAATGTATATCCTTGTGGTGCTGGAATGTGTGTCCGAAAAGTTGTAGCTGAAAAATACGTTAGTTTGGTACTGCACAACTCAAAGCGTTCTAACTTAGATAGAAAAGGAAATTTATTATTTGGTTGTGGAGACATGGACTTAGCATTCACAGCTTGTGATATTGGCTTAGGCATGGGGTTATTTGTAGCCTTGAAACTAATTCATCTAATACCAGCAAAACGGCTTCAAGAAGATTATCTTGTGAAATTAGCTGAAGGCAATAGCTACTCGACTTTAATATTGAATTCTTTTCGAGGTAAGATACCGATTCAACCAAAAAAGTCTTGGAAAGGTAAATTTTATGAATTTTATCGTTTTTGGCGTATGTCTTTAAGAGAACGCCGATTCTACTGGGCTCACAAACGAGGTGAAACTCTAGCAATCCAAGAAATATTAAACAAACAAATTACACATAATTAGCTTTTGTCAACAATCTTTACTTGTTAGTTAAGATTTAGAAAACCTAAAATTTAGGTACTCAAAATGTTCAAAAAAATATTAGTAATATCTCCTGTACCTTTTGCCCCTCAAGATGCTGGCAATAGAGCTAGAATATATGGACTCCTAGTCAACTTACAAAAACTTGGTCATGAAGTACATTTTTTACATATTGAACAAGAAATAAAAGATGTTGACTTAATGCGCCAAGCTTGGGGAGATAAATTTTATTCTTTACCCTATACAGGAGGTATAGAACGAAAACGAAGCTTATCTCAAAAAATTGTCAGAAAGTTAAGATGCTATTTCACGGGTTATCCTAAATATCCCAATGCAATAGATGATTGGTATGATAACTCTGTAAATAAGTTCTTAGTAGAATTGCATGATAAAGTAAAATTTGATGTTGTTATTACTGAGTATGTTTTTTTCTCTAAATTTTGCAGTGCTTTGGTAAAGATGTTTAAAATCATCGATACTCATGATATTTTCGCTAACAGAGCAGAAATTTATCGT
This sequence comes from Tolypothrix bouteillei VB521301, assembly GCF_000760695.4. Lineage (GTDB taxonomy): Bacteria > Cyanobacteriota > Cyanobacteriia > Cyanobacteriales > Nostocaceae > Scytonema > Scytonema bouteillei_A. Next base: position 4,134,596 of record NZ_JHEG04000001.1, read on the forward strand.
AAAGGGTCAAAAATATTATTGGTTTTCTACAACTGTTAAGGAGGAAATTAAAGGGCTTCGGAGAGCTGATTTAATTCTCTCCATACAGAAGGATGAAGAAAAGTATTTTCAAAATTTAATTGGAAATAAAGTCATTACAGTAGGTCACACAGTTTCATTACGTCAACCAAGGTATATATCAGAAGTTCGTCAAAAAATACTTTTTGTTGCTTCTAATAATGATACTAACATTCATGGAATTAATTATTTTATTCATGAAGTTTTTCCGAAAGTAAGAATAAAGCTTCATGATGTGCAATTATTAATTGCTGGAAATATATGTGATGTAATTCAAGACGATGAGGATCTGATTAAACTTGGGTATGTAAATAATTTGAACGATATTTATGATACTTCTGATATAGTTATTAATCCTATCTTATTTGGAACAGGACTAAAAATTAAAACTATTGAAGCTTTAGGACAATCCAAAGTTTTGATAACTACGCCAGAAGGTGCTAAAGGTCTAGAGAGAGGAGATAAAAAAGCTTTTTTGATTGCAAATGATTCAGAGGAATTTGCAGAATTTTTGATTGAAACTTTAACCAATTTAGTGTTATCTAGGAATTTATCCAACAATGCATACTCTTTTGCTAAAAACTATAATGAAGAACTTTTTCATCCTTTGGAAAAATATTTAAACAATAATATTTCGCCATCAATAGAAAAAAATGAAAATAATATTTGCCATATATAAAAATTAACAATTCAAAATACTAACATAAATAATCAATTGGTAGCGTTACAAATTTATTCATAAACCAAATGCAAAAAAAACCTAAAATTCAATTTGTTAGCAGAGACATTCCAGTTGAAAATACTGCTGGTAATTCTACTTATATTTTAGATTTTATAGGCTACTTACAACAATCGGGCTACGAAATAGAGTATACACTTGTTAGCTCACCACTCAATGGTAAAATTCCTTGGTATGTCATTCCATCAAAATTGGCAGAACTAGCCCATGTGTCAGCAAGGGATTATCTACGCATTGGTCGGCTTATAGTTAAAATTAAGCTATCAGACTGGCTCATTGCACCTGTTTGGCTGGTTTATATGTGGTTGCCAGACAGGTTGAAGAATGTTTACCGTTTTGCTAGAGATAAACAACAAACGAGCGATCGCCCTAAAGGGTGGGATGCTCTAGCAAAACCTGAAGAAATCGCTTTTGCCAATTCACGATTTGTCAAATTTAAACCTGATGTTGTCATTGCTAATTATGCTTTTTTAGGAAATATTTTAGACTCTCCTGCTTTAGATGAAACTGCATTAAAAGCCATCCTAACTCACGATGTCCGTCATCAAAGAACTGCTTATTTTAAACAATTAGCAGTTACTGCTCGTGAGTCGGACTGGACTCAGGAGAAAGAAACTATACAATTACGTAAGGCAGAAGTATTGCTGGCTATTCAGGAAGAAGATGCAAAAGTCTTTCAAGAAATGGCACCTCAGTGCGAAGTAATTCACTTGCCTATGTCAGCCTTGTCTCATACGCCTGTTGGAAAACAAGTACCAGGGCGTTGTTTATTTGTAGGAAGTTCCGCAGATCACAACCTGCTTTCTCTCCAGTGGTTTCTCAGCAATGTATGGCCGATTGTTTTACAATCAGTTCCCCATTGCAGTCTTCATATTTGCGGTTCTGTATGCGATGGAATTGAAAAAACTTTTCCAAATGTTCGCTTTCTCGGTAGAGTAGAGGATTTGAAACCCGAATACAGTAGTGCAGAGGTATGCCTCATTCCTCTGATCATTGGTAGCGGTTTAAAAATCAAGCTTGTAGAAGCTTTATCACACAATCGGGCATGTATCTCAACAACTGTTGGTATTCAAGGGCTGCTTGAGATAGCAGGTCGTGCTGTTCTAGTGGCAGATACTCCTGAAGATTTTACAACAGCTATACATACACTGTTAACTAATGCAGAAAAACGCCAATATATGGAAGAACAAGCCGGCAAGTATGTGACTGAAAAACTTTCCCCTAAAGCAGCATATCAGCCATTTGTAGACAGGATTGAACAACACTTACAACAAGTCGCAAACAGAACCACGAAACAATCAGTTGATAACGGTTTCACTGGTAGCAGAGACTTGACCTCCAATTTAATAAATAATTAGGGAGAGACAGTATGAAATTTGATTGGCTAATTATAGGCGCTGGATACTCTGCTTGTGTAATAGCTGAACGAGTTGCTAATGAGCTTGGGCAAAGAGTACTGATTGTCGAGAAGAGAGACCACATCGGTGGTAACGCTTACGATTACTACAACGAGCATGGCATCTTAGTTCATAAATACGGTCCCCATATTTTCCATACCAAATCAAAAAAAGTTTGGGATTATCTCTCGCAATTTACAGAGTGGAGACCCTACTATCATCACGTGCTTGGAGTGTTGGAAGGTAAAAAAGTTCCTATCCCTTTCAATCTCAACTCTCTCTATGCTCTTTTTCCTCCAAAATATGCAGAAAAGCTAGAGAATTTGCTTCTAGAGCACTTTGGTTTTGGAGTCAAAGTACCCATTTTGAAACTGCGTGAGAGCGCTAGTGGCGATCTAACCTTCCTAGCTGATTACATTTATAACAATGTCTTTCTCCACTACACTATGAAGCAATGGGGTGTGAAACCAGAGGAACTCGATCGGGGAGTCACCGGACGTGTTCCCGTGTACATTAGTCGGGATAACCGTTACTTTCAAGACCCCTATCAAGCAATGCCCAAACTTGGTTATACTGAAATGTTTCGCCAAATGGTAGCTCACCCCAATATTAAAGTCCTATTAAACACAGACTACCGTGAGATTATCAACGAAGTTAAGTTTAACAGAATAATTTGCACGGGTCCGATTGATACCTTCTTCGATTATATGTACGGCGAGTTGCCTTACCGTAGCATCAACTTTAAGTTCGAGACTTTAGACCAAGAAAAGTATCAAGAAGTTGGTACAGTCAACTACCCCAACGATTACGACATTACCCGCATTACGGAACAAAAATATCTCTCAGGGCAAACTTCACCCAAAACCACCTTGGTCATGGAATATCCTCAAGCTTATGTACCAGGGAAAAACGATCCCTATTACCCTATCCTCAATGAGGAGAACCGCGAATGTCTGGAGCTTTACCTAAAAGAAGTAGAGAAACTCAACGGTACAGTACTATTTGCAGGGCGTCTGGCAGATTATAAGTACTACGATATGGATCAAGCAGTTATTCGAGCACTTGGTTTGTTTGAAAAAGAAATAGCACAGACTACAATAAAATAAAAATAATATTTGAGAGAAAAAGGTAATAGCTAGCTATTCAATGAGTAAAGCTCTATTAAATCATGGTACTGCATCTACTAAAGAAACAAAATATGTATTGAATAGGTATAAACCAAATGAACATTGTTAGCAGAATTCAATTTCCTCGTACACCCGAAACTTCTGGGTTGTACATGAAATGCAATGAGGCAGCAGTGCTTAATTTTTATGAAGAAAATACAGAAGTATCCTTAACAAAAAATGGTATTTTATCCTTCAATTCTTACTTTAATTCATTATACGAGAAATTCTATGCTAAATATACAGAACTTTACTCTCTGTATTACTTATTAAAGCTTGAAGGTGATTTTCAAGTCTCTCTCTACAGAGAATTCCATGATAAAGAAAACAGGGAGCTTATTCACGTAGAGATCTTTGAAAATTGCCAAAATTCACAACCTGTAAAAATCTTGCTACCAAATTCTTGGCGGAGTGAAGATGCTGGTAGAGTTTACTTGGAAATAACCTGCTTAAGTGAACGTGGTTCATTCAAGAATGGATTCATAGCAACCGAGCAACCCAGAGTTAGGGAAGTAGCCTTGGGTATTGTGACTTGTACATTTAAGAAAGAAACTTATGTTAAAAATACAGTTAACACTATTATAAAAGACAACTTTTTGCAAGATAAAAAACTAAAAATAATTGTTGTTGATAACGGGAAAACATTAAAAAAAGATGATTTTATAGACTCAAGAGTTCAATTAATTCCTAACAGAAATTTAGGTGGAGCCGGAGGATTTACTAGAGGCTTAATACAAGCATTTCAGGAAGCAGTTCACACGCATTTCCTATTTATGGATGATGATATAGAGTTAGAAAGTGAATCTATTTACAGGCTTTTCACTTTGTATGAGTATGCAAATCAAGATTTTGCAATTTCTGGTAGTATGTTGGATTTGTATAAGAAGCATATATTGTATGAAGCAGGAGCGCTATATTCTAAATTCTTAAATACTGATGGTAGCTATGGATACAATCCATTTGCAGTTGTTCCCTTGAAAAAGAATCTTAATCTTAATAACTTTGCAGATAAAAACAGTTTAATATTTGAAGATAAACCAGAGTATGGAGCATTTTGGTTTTTCGCTTTTTCGAGAAAAATTATTGAAGAAATAGGTTTACCAATGCCTTTCTTTATAAGGGCAGATGATATAGAGTTCGGCTTAAGGATTACAAAACACCTTGGTAAACAAATAGTAGCTTTCCCTGGTATAGCTGTTTGGCACGAACCTTTTTATACTAAAAATCCTGTTTGGACTGATTACTATTCATCTCGGAACCAGTTGGTGATACATTCTATCCGTGATTCATTAAAATATTTAAATGCTGTCAAGTTTCTCACTAAAATTTTGTTGCATAAACTCTTGATTTTTGATTACAACTCAGCGGAAATGATGTTAAGGTCTTTTGAGGATTATATGAAAGGACCTTCGCTACTTAAAACCGAAGATCCGGAAACAATACATAATAATATTTTGAAACTAAGTCAAAGCTATAAAACTCAAAATATACAATTTGATGATACATCCCATGGCGATATTAAAATCAAAAAAGAAACTAATAATAGTAAGAAAAATACTTTTTACAAAGTTCTATTTTTAATAACTATTAATGGTCATTTATTACCAAATTTTTTACTAAGTAATGAGAATGTATTTTACTGGATTGGTTCTGAGTATGAGGACTGGTGGACTAAAGTATTTGCAAAAAAGCAAATTTTTATATGCCGAGAAAGTAACCCATCTATTGTGCGTCATCAAATAAGTAGAACTGTATGCTTTGCCATTTTGTTGAGGTGGTTCCAACTTGTTATTAAAAATGCTTCTAAATGGAAATCGAACAGTTCTGAATGGAGAGAGGCTTTCAAAGATTTCACTACCCTTGAATTTTGGAAAGAATATCTCAAGCTCAATGAGCAAAATTAACAGCTTAAATACAAGCGCAATCAAAAATTTAAGTCTGAGCATTACCTTATGCAAACACTACAAACTGAGCAGCTACAACCTATTAATCTTACCCCAATCCCAGATAATCCATTAGTTTCAGTATTAGTTCCAAACTATAACTATGCCAAATACATAGGGGAGGCTTTGGATAGTGTTCTTAGCCAAACTTATCAGAATTTTGAAGTTATAGTCTGCGACGACGGCTCTGCCGATAACTCTTGTGAAGTTGTCAAAACTTATGTTCAGAAAGACTCTAGAATTAAGCTGATCGATAAGGAGAATGGAGGAGTTGCGACTGCTCTAAATCGGGCATATCGCGAAAGTAAGGGAGAGATTATTTGCCTACTAGATGCAGATGACATTTGGATGAATAACAAACTGCAAAGAATTTTAGAGGTATTTAAATCCAACCCTCAAAGTGGTCTTGCTATTCATAATGTGATTAAAATTGATGCTCAAGGCAACTTTATCAATTCCACTCCCCACTACCGGAAATTAGCGATAGGTTGGATGGCACAATTTGCACTGGAAAATGGTGGATTTGTTTACGATATACCTCCAGCTTCTGCATTAAGTATGAGACGTGAAGTAACAAACTTGTTATTTCCTCTAAATGAGACCTTTAGAAGCAATGCAGATAGTCTGATCTTTCGTCTTGCGCCATTTATAACAGTCATTGGTACTGTAAGCGAGGTGTTAAGTAAATTCCGTTTCCACGGAGCAAATACAACAAGCCTATTGACTGTAACAGCAGAACGTTTGGAACGAGAGGAAGTTGTTTTTGAACGCTTGCACCAAGAACAAAAACGATTTTTAACAGAGGTTTATGGTGCATCAATAGCAAAGAGACTAAGTGACTTGAAGCACAGTGTGTTAGTCTGCAATGCTCGTTACTTAGTTGCTCGTCTTCGAGATAAACCAGGAAAAGAGCGCAAGCAAGTTCACCAACAGCTTGTTTCTCACCCACAATTTCATGAATATTTTGGGGAAGCTTTATTTCAAAAGTGGTTAGTGCAATGGGGTCAGTATTGTCCCGATGCATTTTTTGTATTCTTGTTTGACCAAGTTTATGGTTCTGGTTCCCTTAAGCGTATAGCAAGATTTTTGTTTAAGCGCAAGCAAACTGTAAATTTTGTGGGTGGGTAATTGAAAGTCTTGTAAGCCGAATACCATTGGCTGTTCCGTAACCTTCCGGATAGATGCCTGAAGCCATGGAAAATATTATTACTTAATGCCCACATACTAAAGCGCGATCGCCCTTCCTGAAATTGGTGAAGTACTTTAGTCCAAACAAAATTGAGCCACTACCGGCTTGCTTAGCATCATGTAACATTCTGTAATACTTTGTAGCTAAACGTTGGTCTTCGCACACCTAATGTCCTTTCTATAAAAAGGGATTTGTCAAATGCTGAAACTAAACCTTGGTTGTGGTTCCCAAACTCCAAATGGCTGGGTAAATGTAGATTATGCGCTTGGCGCTTGGATAGCAAAGCTACCAGTTTTTTCTCTCATAAACAAAGTTTTTAGAATTATTAACATTGATTGGTCAGATGAAATTTTCATGCATGACCTCAGGAAAAGATTTCCTTGGAAAGATAATTCAGTCAATATTATTTATAGCTCTCATACTCTAGAGCATTTGTCAAAAACTGAAGGACTAAATTTTCTCAGAGAATGTTATCGAGTTTTGAAGCCCAATGGCATTATTCGGATCGTAGTTCCAGACTTAAAAGCGATTGTTGACAAGTATCAGCAGGGTGAAATAGCAGCCGATGAAGTCCTCGACCAACTTCATGTCAGCTATGAGTCGCCTGACGACGGATTCCTGAAGCAAAAACTAGCACCATTTATTCGATTTCCTCATAAGTGTATGTATGACACTCCCACGTTATTACGGGTTATGTCTGATATTGGTTTTGAGGTTGCTAGCAAGCAGGGTTTTGAAAGTGAGATTGACGACGTAGAGATAGTCGAACTATCAGATCGAACTATTGAGGCTGTCATTGTGGAAGGGAGAAAAACATCTAGTTACTCTTACAAGGCGAGGGAATTCACGCAGCCTATTTCTGTAGCTGTTTAAAGTTTACTAAATAGAGAGTAGAATCCCCTATCGCTCCTCATCCACAAAAGTTGAAGGCTTTATTATGCAAGATAAATTTCGCTTAGGTGTTGTATTTACACATCCAACCCAACACCACGCGCCTTTATGGCGAAAACTCAATGAACAACCCGGAGTTTCAGTATCGGCTTTTTACCTCTGTAATGAGAACCAAGTGGGAGGAGATCCAGAACTGAGAAGCACAGAACCTTGGGACGTGGATCTAGTCAGTGGTTATCAATACGAGTATCTAAAAACTTTGACCGGAAAAATCTCTTCTCAGGTCAACAAAAAACTGTTCAATCCTGGGTTATGGACTCGCTTAACACCGCAAAATGTGGATGCAGTTTTTCTACCTAGTTTATCGACATACTCTTACCGCTTAACCGTTCTTCTGTGTAAGTTGCGGGGTATCCCAATCATCATGCAGAATGATGCAACTATTATCACAGATAATTTTTATAAGAGAACCCGAAAAATTGCAATTTCTGTGCTTTATCCATGGACATTTAATTTGGCAGATTACTGGATTTCTAGTGGTGACCATAATGAAATTTATTTGCGACATTATGGAATCCCTGATGAAAAAATGGTACGTGGTTGCTACCCTGTCGATCGGGATAGGTTTGAAGCAACAATTACGCAACATCAACAGGAAATTCAACAAATCCGCCAACAACTTTGCTGGAATGACGATACCTTGCTCTATGGCTTTACAGGTAAATACATTGAGCGGAAAAATCCATTTGAATTTATAGAGGCGATCGCCAAAGCTCATCAAAGAGATCCTCGTATCAGAGGAATTATGATTGGTGGCGGTGTATTGGAAACCGAAATCAACAAACACCTCGCCGCCTTGAATGGAGAAGTTCTTAACTTAGGCTTCGTTAACCAAAGTCAGCTTCCGCTGTATTACGCAGCAATGGATATTTTTATTTCCACATCCCGTATCGATCCCCACCCACTAGTCATTTCGGAAGCCATGGCTGCAGGTTGTCCAGCAATTCTCAGCGATCGCTGTGGTAACTGGGGCTATAATGACACTGTTCAACACCGTTACAATGGACTGGTTTATCCCTGCGGTAATGTCAATGCTTTGGTTGAAGCAATACTAACCTTAACTGACGGTAATATCCGTAACGCTTACAGCCAACGCGCTAAAGAAGTGTTTTCACATCAAGATTTGAACTGCGAGCTAAACGCATTTTTAGAAATTATTAGCAAAATAAAAAGCAAGCAGGGAAAAGCGGCTGTGGGCTTACAGCAGACACTGCTTCAAACAAAATCCAACGGAATACCTGTCAAATCATCCTAGTTATCAAAAGTTACTATGCGCGTTGCAATTCTTCGTAGAACGCCAGGAGTTTTTTTCAGCATGGATGTCTATGCTGATGCTTTGGTTAGTGGGCTTAAGGCGGTTCGTCCTTCTTGGGAAATTGTTGAATTTGCGCCAGAACTAAATCCCGATAAAAAAGAGAAGTCCTGGTTATATGGTGTTTGGAGCTATTATGAACGTTACTGGCGTTATCCTTTAGTGGTAAGAAAAAAACAAGCTGACATCTTCCACATCATAGATCACAGTGATGGTCATCTAGCCCGTTGGCTTAAGAGAAATCATCAACTAGGTGTAGTAACATGCCACGATTTAATTAATTTAATTCAACCAGAGAACATCTACGACCAGGCAAGGATATCTTTTGTCAGTACAGCAGCTTGGAAATTTTCTATCAGAGGAATGCACCAAGCCGATCGTATTATCACTGTTTCATCACACACTGCACAAGATGTCGTGCGTGAATTGAAGATAGAGCCAGAGCGGATTGCAGTTGTACCAAACGGAGTTGAGCGTATCTTTCACCTCCTTCCTCAGGATGATATAGCATCGTTTAGACAACAACACCGTGTTTCACCAGAAACTTTATGTATACTCAATGTGGGTTCAAATCATCCACGCAAGAATATTTTTACAGCATTGAAAGTCATTAAAGCGCTTAAAGATAAAGGATTATCTATTCAGTTTTGGAAAGCAGGTGCAGATTTTACTGCCGAGCAAAAAAAATTTATTCAAACACACAGCTTAGAAAACTGCGTCACCTATTTAGGTAAGCCAGACAAAGAGAGCTTAGTTAATATTTATAACGCAGCTGATGTGCTTTTATCTCCCTCACTTTATGAGGGTTTTGGAATAACAATTTTAGAGGCAATGGCGTGTGGGACAGTTGTCATCACTTCTAATGTAACATCACTTCCAGAAGTCGCGGGTGATGCTGCTATTTTAGTAGCACCAAACGATGTTACAACGATGGTGAAGGCTGTAGGCGAGCTTTTAGAAAAACCTTTATATCGAAAATCATTAGTCGAACGCGGTTTAGCAAGGGTCAAAATGTTTACATGGGAGAAAACAGCGGAGCAAGTTGCCACTCTTTATGAAAAACTTCTGGAAAAAGAAAGGAAAAATTAGTTATCTATGAATTAATTCAAGAGGATTTTTAAAATGCACATTTTAAGTGTACATAACAAGTATCAAATCCGTGGGGGAGAAGATGAATCTCGCGAATCTGAAGAAAAGCTCCTGCAAGAGATGGGTCACCAAGTAGATGTGTATGAAGAAGATAATCAGCAAATTGCATCTCTAAATCCAGCACAATTAGGGTTGAAAACAATTTGGTCAAAAGAAGCTTACAATATAGTCAAACAAAAACTTCGTAGCGCACCCTACGATATTGTCCACATCCAAAATTTTTTTCCTTTAATTTCTCCCTCAGTATATTATGCTGCCAAGGAAGAGGGAGTACCTGTAGTTCAAACTTTACATAACTATCGACTGCTATGCCCGAACGCTCTATTTTTCCGAAACGGAGGCATTTGTGAAGACTGTTTGGGTCAGTTAATCCCTTATCCCGCAGTGATGCATAGTTGTTATCGCAACAGTCAAATTGCTAGTGGCGGAGTAGCAACAATGATTAGCCTGCATCGAAGTATGAATACCTGGACAAAAATGGTAGATGCATATATTGCTCTTACAGAGTTTGCAAAACAAAAATTTATTGCAGGTGGTCTTCCTGAAGAAAAGATATTAGTTAAACCAAACTTTGTGAGTCACGATCCTGGTTTTAGTACAGAGTCTGGTGGCTTTGCGCTTTTTGTAGGGAGACTTTCTGTAGAAAAGGGTTTAGATACTTTATTAACTGCTTGGGAGCACCTTGGTACACAAATCCCTCTCAAAATTGTCGGTGATGGTCCCCTAGCTGACCAAGTCGTAAAAGCAGCAAAACGACTTCCTCAAGTTGAATGGCTAGGACGCAAACCAATGTCAGAAGTTTATACCTTAATGGGTGAAGCAATGTTTTTAGTGTTTCCGTCGAAATGGTATGAAACCTTTGGTCGCGTAGCAATTGAGGCTTTTGCCAAAGGAACTCCAGTCATAGCTGCTAATATTGGTGCTATTGCAGAACTTGTAGATTCTGGTCGTACCGGGCTGCATTTCTGTCCTGGGGATGCAGGGGATTTAGCAGCAAAGGTAGAGTGGGTTTTAGCGAATCCAAAAAAGCTAGCTCAGATGCGTCAGGAAGCGCGGGCTGAGTTTGAAGCCAAGTATACTGCTGAGAAAAACTACCAAAAGCTTATTGAAATTTATACTAAAATTAATAAGATTGTAGCTTGATTAATTGCAGAAAAAGGGTAATAAATGAGATCGGAAATAGAGCTTTATAAAAAAAAAGACGGATATGTTAGAAACTCCATTCTATTACTATTAGCATTTGCTACTGCTTTCTTTCCTCGAATTATAGACGCTATAGGCGCACCTCCAACTATTAATTTTGTTCACTTTGTAATTGTTCCTCTTGCTTGTGGAATTATAATTAGTACAACTAAAGTTAGGAATAAAAAGCAGAAATCTATTGCGAAAATTCTCTTAATAAGCTTATTCGTCCTACTAGGTGTCATGATTATTAGTGCTCTTCTAAATCAAGCTGGAGTTATTAATGTTTTCTTAGATTGGATGTTGCTTACTGAGCCTTTTCTAGTAATTATAGCAATGGTTTCTATCCCCTTTTCTATTGAAAGGTTCAAAAAGTTTAAAACTTGGATTATGGGCTTTATTAGCCTACATATTTTTTTGGCTTTTGCCCAGCACTTTCTAATTACCTTTGGCATTCTTCGAGTAACTAGTATGCAGCCCTTTGACAATGTCCAAGGAGTTTTCTACCTTTCTGGCTCTGGCCATGTTGTTGGTGCTTCTGTTTCTATGTCTTTTGGTTTGTACTTTTGGCTCAGTACAAAAGGAACCCCAATCTGGTTGCGAGCTTCTGTGTTTACTACAGCCTTCATTCAACTTTTATTTGCTGATGCAAAGCAGGTAATCGTAGTCTGGATGATAGCCTGGGTACTACTGGTACTAACTAGATTAAAAGACATAAAAACTGCTCTACAATATATAATAGCTGCTATATTGGTTAGTTATTTGCTATATTGGTGTATATACAACGTGGAAGCCTTTGTTGCTTTTAAAGGCTGGATTAGACCAGAACTTTACGGTCCTGAAGGTAAAGCTACAATACTTAAGAGTGTACCTTTTCAAATAATTCCTTCGTATTATAAATCATCCTTAAATTGGCTATTTGGTTTGGGTCCCGGTCACACTATTGGACGGTTGGGGGGGTGGATGTTAAAAGACTATAGTAGTTTATTAGAGCCATTAGGTGCTACTATTCATCCTGCTAGTCAAGCTGTTTGGTCTTTCTGGTTCAGTCCAGAGTATTATTGGCTGGACTCAAGTTTTTTCGCTCCTTTATGGGGCTGGGCAGGAATTTGGGGAGATTTAGGATTTTTGGGTCTGGCAGCTTATTTGTTTATCTGTTCAATCGTCTGGTGTCGGATTTGCCAGGATGACTTTTCCAGGTTTCAGTTACTTACTGTAATGATTTATGGTTTTATTTTTACTCAGATGGAAGAACCTGGATATATGCTCTCTACAGCAATGCTCATTGGTTTGGCATGGCAAGAACGTCAAATTATCAGAGCTACCCGGAAGAGCTTTCTATACCCCAATGGAGCTATTAATCAATCGCTCTAACTAACGATAGTATTTTTTTTAAATAATTTTATAATGTTTATTAAAGATCGTAAATTTTAGAGAATTTTAAGATATTATCCCAACATTATACGTAATTTTAATCTGGATTTTAATGCTTGTTTTTTGAAAGTCATTAAGTAATAGATTGGTCGGTTATGAACCGTTGAGGTATTCTATAAACTCTTGTAACGTCAATTATATTTTATAAGTAATTTTGACGGAACTATTGTGGGTAAAAATGAAACATTTTTCATCAGTCATATTTTTTATACCACTGCTAGGCTGCGTTTACGGAGGCATTTCCTCCATAGCGCAGGTTCAAACCAGTACATCATGTACGCCGAACATCAAAGGTATTCAGGGCAAATACCCTGAAAAAATGAATTTTGTCAACGTTACAGCCTACCCTTTCTGCGTCAAAACAAACCTTAATCCCGAAAACCGAGAGGCTGTAAGGCGGAATACCATTGCTATTCAAAAAGCAATTGATGAAGTTGCTAATCGGCAATTTGCTATCAAAACATTGTATTTTCCTAAAGGTGTTTATTATTTCGATAATACCCTTGATTTTACAAATAACGGTTGGCAAAAGCTTCCCCGTTATTTATCCGTATTGGGCGATAGTCCAAAGGATTCGATTATTAAGCTTGTTGATAACGCGCCAGGTTTCAAAAATCCCGATCGACCTAAGGTCTTCTGGAAAATGGCAAATTCCAACCGGGCGCAGAACGACGCGCACAACAATTATGTACGCGACCTTAGTATCAGGACAGGAGCCAATAATCTTGGGGTAGTAGCAGTTGATTACGTTGCTAACAACAATGGTACTATCGAGAACGTTGCAATCCGCTCCGACGATCCTCAAAAACGTGGTGCGGTTGGGCTGGGTATGTTGCAAAGGTGGCCTGGTCCTTCGTTCGTCAAAGATATTGAGGTTGAAGGCTTTGACTACGGCATCAAACTTTTAAGCGGTCAATACGGCGTTTTCTTTGAGAAAGTTATCCTCAAGGATCAATTGAAAGTCGGCTTTTATGATAACAATTACGCTGTAGTGCGTAATTTTGTGAGTAGCAATAAAAATCCGGTACCGGCATTCCAATCTAGTAAACAACCAGAGCAGCATTCGACAATAATTGATGCCGTTGCTGTATATACCGGGAAAAAAGCAACTGATACGCCTGCATTCGATGTAGGAGCTTCCCAAAGCTTCTTACGTAACGCGACTATCAAAGGATATAAATACTCTTTGATAAAGGATACAACGAAATTAAGTGGTTTTATTCGCGAGTACGCATCGAAAAAGTCCAAGCTATTCTCCAAAAGCCCAGACGTGTCAATGAATATTCCCGTCCCATCCTCTATTCAGTGCGATAGCTGCAACGACCCAAAAAACTGGTATATCATTGAATCAAAAGGTCCAACTCGTAACTGGGTCGGACATGATTACACTGACGAAATTCAAAAGGCATTTGCATCTGGCAAGCCAGTCATTCAATTTGCACAGATTCCGGGTCTTCCATCCAAAGATACATGGCCCACTAATGTTATTCGCTTCCGTAAACCACTCATCGTTCCTTCCCACGTTAAGCGGATCAATTTCTGGTATCAAGGCAACGATAAAACTACGAATTTTCCCGCAGGCAAATCGCTTTACGTTGTAAGTGGCAAAAAAACTGATACTCCACTCATCCTGGATACCCCAGGCGGTGGCGGAATCCATCACATTGGATCGCGTACCCTGCTGATTAAATCCTCGTGTATTGACTATAAATCTGTTCCAGGAGCAGGCAATGTCTATTTTGAAGATTACTGTGGCTCCTTTACAGTAGCCAAAGGACAAAAAGCCTATGGTTGGGCTCTTAATCCAGAAAGAGAGCGGTATATTCACAACAAGGGTGGCTCGTTACGTATTGTTGGATTAAAATACGAGGGCAATCAGACTGTTATTAAAACATTCGATGGTGGTAAAACTGAATTGCTAGGCGGCTACATTTATGCCTTAGGGGATTGGGCCAAAAATCGAGCTATCTTTGAAAGCTATGATTCCGAACATTCTCTTATCTATCTCGTCGTCAACCACGGTCATGCCGGTTACGATTGGTCAGTAAAGGAAGTGCGTGGCAACACGGTGAAGACCCGCAGTGGTGTCTCGGATCGTAACGTGCTTCATGTCGGTTACAAAGCAGTCCCCGCTCCGAGGTAGTGTCGAATACTGTTAACGAATTACACAAAACCTCAATTTGTCAGGTGGGTAATCTTGGCATTGTCCACTTTATGGTTAAGAGGAAATGCTAAGTATTTAGCACCTTTTCTATAAATTAACCAATATAAGAAAGATTGGATATACAAGAATTTATCTTGCCAACGTTCTCTTACTTGAAGATGGTAAAGGCTTTTGCCAAGAAACCTTTCTGAAGTTCTAACTTCACCAAAAAGCTCGTTATAGATTTTAGGTAACAAAGTAGGTACTATATTATCTTCTGTTATCTTTTGCCATGTTTCTTTTGGTAAAGCAACTCCAAAAAGATGATTCACCAAGTATAGCCCTAAACAAAGTATCCGCCTACAGCCTAAAGTTTGGCTCAATTCGAGGACTTTTTCCCAATTTAGGTTCGGGTGATTTTGAACAAGCGTAGCAAGATCGCACAGCCATGCTAGTCGTATCCACATATGCCTAGATCCATGTACGCAGAGAATTGGTATCCAATCTTCTAAAGGTAAGTTGGATATAGTTGTGCCTGCAAAGGAAAACGGTTCTATATCTTGCCACAAGTGTTTGGGTTCAATGGAAGACACATACTTTGGAGCAATTCGCCAATGCACTTCTATAAGAATTCCTTTTTGAGGGTGAAAAAAGTCATAGGTATGCTCAGTTTTAGCTCTCAAGTAGTCAAGTTCTTCTGCATAAGTCATTTCAAGTTTGGGTTGATATCCCTGAGAAATCAGCAGTTTTTTAACAGCAAAGATATCTTGTTGCTGAACTAAGATATCCAAGTCTACGAACTGACGCAAAGCTACATTACCGTATATTAAGTTTGCTAAAACTGGTCCTTTGTATGGTACGGCGACAATTCCTTGCTCTTTCAAGAAATTTAGGAGCTTAAGAAGTTCTCCAGTAAGAAATAAGTTACGCGTAGCAATAGATTGAAAGATGCTGCGGAACTTTTGTAAGGTAGATTCAGAGATATCTTTTGGACAAATCGTATTAAGGCGAGTGTATAGCAAAGGTATTACACCATGTGTATATGCTAAGTGAATTAAATTCTCCCAATCTATCTTTTTTTGAACCAATATTTGAATTTTTTGCGTAGTTACATCATCAATTTCTGGACGGATACAACAAAGTATTAGCTCTATTTCGGGTTTAGTACTAATTCGTAAATTTTGATTTTCTGGGTTTTTAGATAAAGTTGTCATAAATGAGTTGAATTACCTTTGTGTTGTTTTAAACTTCCAACCACACTACTTTCAAATGAATTGCTTGTACCAGCTTGCATTTGTGATTTCCAAGATTCAGCGTAGAGACTGTCTTGAGCCAAGAGTTCATCGTGAGTACCTGACTCCACAATCTGACCGGCACGCATAACATGAATAATGTCTGCCCGCATAGCCAAAGTGAAACGGTGAGTAATGACAATAGCAGTGCGATCGCTTGCCAAGGTGCGAAATCGTTCTAGCCAGTCGTGTTCAGCCCAAGGGTCCATAGCGCTTGTAGGTTCATCCAAAATAATGATTTGAGCGCGTCTAAAAAATGCCCGTGCCAGAGCCAGACGCTGCCATTGGCCACCGCTTAAATCGGTTCCTTCTGGAAACAACTTACCCAACATCGTGTTATACCCTTGGGGCAGTTGCATAATCTTATCGTCAATACCCGAGGCTTTAGCAGCAGCTTCAATCTCTGTCTGATTCGATGCTGCCCATATATCACCCAAAGCAATATTTTCACTAACTGTTGTGTAGTAGGGAATTGGAGACTGAAACAAAACAGTAATTAACCTACGGAGTTCTTGTACGGAAAACTCACGTATATCTATGCCATCTAATTCAATGCTTCCTGATTCAGGGTCATAAAAGCGACATAAAAGCTTAATCAGCGTACTTTTTCCTGCACCATTATCACCAACAACTACCACAATTTTGCCAGCAGGCAATATTAGGTTAAAGTTCTCTAACACTGGTTTTTCTGTACCGGGATAGCGGAACGTAACTTGCCGAAAGTGAATTCCCTGTTTGGGTATTGCTGGTACGGGCAAAGGATTAGGCGGATTTACAATTTTGGGTTGGATCTGCAAGAACTCAAACAAGTTACTGATAAATAAACCATTACGATAAATCTGCCCTAAGTTACCTAACAAAGATTTGACAATACCCTGTCCTTGATTAAACGCCTGAACAAAGAGGGCTAAATCCCCTAAACTCAGAATTCCTAGCAATACTTGCCTTCCCATCCAAGCTAAAGCAACACCAGAAACGAGCAGCACAAAGATGGCAGCAGCAAATCGACCTAAAGTTTGCTTTTTCAGTAGCTTAAGTTTTTCTTGTGTGAGTTGTCGATGCAACTTTTTGTAAGACGACTGAAAATAATCACCAAAGTCAAACAGCCGTACTTCCGCCGCCGTTTGGTCACCGGTCAAAAGCGAGTCATAATAAATTAACCAGCGACGAACAGTTGTTGTTCGTTGCGACCATTGATACTGAATTTTATTTAGATACATTAATATATAGAATGCAGGGAAAGCACTAACTACTAGAATCATCGGCAGCCAAAGACCATAGGGTAACAAGATTGCTGCCACAGCAAACAGAGTAATGCTATTTTGCAATAAACTACCCGTACTTTCTAGTAATGCGAGAGCTCGCCCACTTGCTCCTTCCTTAGCTCGGTTAAGCTTATCGTTATCCTCTGAGGATTCATAAAAGCAGTAATCAACAGCAACGCACTGTTTATGAATCAAATCAGTGACATAATCGTGTACTAGTTCTGATTGAGCAGTACGAATCCATTCACCCGCACTACTAAAAAACTCGCCTACGAGTAACAAACCTCCAATTACCCCTACGGGAGCCAAAATCTTCTGGATGCTCGTCCAAGAAACACCGCCTCCAACAACTACCACCAAATTATCTACTAGTTGTCGAAGCAGAGTCATGGAGATAGCGGGAAGCAATCCTTGAACTAGCAGCATAATTATCCAAGCTACAGTCCAGTATCGCGATGCGGCCCAAACCAAGCTAAAAATTTTATGTATTTGAAATAGAATTTTATTCGCGCTACTAAATTGTCTTAACAACGTAACAGCACCTCTTAATATTAGGGATAAAGAATAGAGTTTGAAGCCACTTGACAGCTAACAGTAAACGATAAAAGGCAGCTAGAAAATTCTCGCCATCGTTTTTTGGTCACAATTTGATGTTGGTATCAAGTCATTCTCAATCAACTTTACAAGTTGTGGTAAATCAGTTAAGCCGGGTTTGCGAGTGAAACGACAGAAACTAATATTTTTAATAAGCTCGCCACACAAACGCATATGAGAATTCATAAATTCTGCATCTGTCATGACTTTCATGGCGCGAGTATGACGTACTAACTCAATAAAAGCTTCCTGAGGTTGTAGCTTGACGATTTCGTGAGATGTTCCTTTAGCAAGTACATAAATTCGCTCAAGCGGTAAGGGAGATGAGTAGAAACCACGAGCAAACTTATAAGATAATTTGGATGCATTTTGGAAAACCGGATGCAACCCCTTAGTATCGTGTCCTAAAGAAGTAAGTGCCTCGGGAAAAAGTTTGAACTGAGGATAAGCAGGAATAACAATCGGGTTGCCTGCCGCAAATTGAATAGCCATGGCATCATCTGTTAATATGTCGTACCCTTTACTATGAAATGCTGCTGCTAAAGTTGACTTACCCCACCCGGAACCACCCATAAACGCCACTGCTTTTTTGTCCATACGAATACAACTTGCATGTAGAACTAGTAGTCCCCTTTGACGCAGCAGTACGCATAATACAGGACCTAAAATTACAGTGCTTAGAAGAGTTTCGTCCACATGCGGTACGGGATTCATAACAATTTCCTGTCCGTCACGAATCAAAAACTCACCTACTTCTGGTATTCCTCCCACAACATTTTTGCTACCTTCTTGTTCCCTTGCAGTTGCACGATCTACTTTACCAAATCGTACAATTATATCAGGCTCATCCTCAGTTTCAATTAATTGAGCAAGTGGCAATTCTGACGCAATGCATAAGTTGTATGCTTTGTAGATTTTCATAATAAATCCGAGGTTAGATAAGTATTGCCTACCAAAAGTTTCGTAAGGTGGGCAATGCCCACCCTACTTTATCTTTCAAAAGTCCAATAGGATTCCTACATTTGCGCCTTTGCGTCTAACTTTATTCCAACTTTCCGCAATTAGCGTTAGATGGAGCAGGTCCTATACAAAGATCGCTTGAACCCGCGTCGGGGGAAGCCGCAGCACTGGAGTTAACATTGCCGTTGAAGAACAAAAAGTCATTGTTTGATGAGCTGCCAAGAATTTGGGTAATCTCAGCAACATTACCGTAAACAGTCAGCTTGGGAGCTGTGTATCTACTTTTCATGAATCTATCTCCTGATTTTGAGTATATAGTTAACGGAGTTATTTGTTGCAGATAGCACCAACCTGGACTTACAGCGTAGCTTTTTGATTAAAACCACAACCTGCCAAGCTCTCAGTCTGTGGTGATGCACCAGCTTAACTGGACTTACGGCGATCGCACTGTTATCTATACAGATTCACCACCTGCCAAGTTTACGTAATTAGGGTACTAATCCTTTAAATTCCAGCGATAATGCCAAAATCACTGCTTGCCAAACTGCTATACAATCACTGTCAGCGATTTGACTCCCTGGTGATAAGATTCGTTGATAAGCTGCTTGCAAAAAATCCAAATCAATATATTTTGCCATGCTTTCTATTTTGTGAGACATGACCTCATCTAGAAGTTGACGATCGCGGTTTAAAAACCCGTCATTGAAATTGGGTGTCAGATCCGCTTTTCCCCCACGCCATTGAACTTTCTCTGGCAAAATACCTGCCAAACCACGGCGCATAATCATCCGGCTCCAACCTTGGTACAACTTTTGCTCGGAAGGTAGTGCCAGACAGAATTCAACCAGTCTTTTATCCATAAATGGATGACGAGCTTCCAAGGAAAACATTGCCGCACACCGATCCATCTGCTCTAGGGTGTATGCTAATATACCCTGAGTTAGATTACGCCAATGCTCTTCTCTTACACTTAGGGGTTGGTTGGTGGAACTAACTAACTGCTGGATACGTTTATCCAAATCAATACTTTCTGCAAAGTCACGATTGACTAGAGAAGTTTGGGAAGTTGCTGAAGCTAGTGACCTCTTCTGCTTTCTCCGCCACTGGAAAAACTTCTGTAGTACTCTTGGAAGTAGAGGTTTAAGCCCGTGATGCAAAATTAACTGTTTGCGCGAACTACCAAAATGCTTGTGAATTAACTGCACGGCATTGGCAAATTCTATCCAACGCCACTGTTTTGCTAAATTCTTGAGGTAAGGCAGACCGTAACCCCGAAACATAGCACTAGGAGAGAAATTAAAGTGTTGCGAAACTTTTGTTACTTCCTGTATAAAGGTTTTCCACTTTCCTTGATATGCAAGTTCTGTAAGCCTGCTCATACCGTGACAAACTGTCGTGTCACCGTCAAAACCATCAAGGCAAATTCGCATCCCTAAATTCTTGATAGTGCGGTTCAAGTTCCAAGGATAAAAATAACTGGAACCAAGCAGGGCTTCATCTTCGTACTGAAAAATGCAATCGAGGTTAGATAGCGGACTCAGCTGGTCTCCATAAACATAATGAGGAATGCATCCTCCTTGGTCTAATACTGCATTAATATACGGACGTTCGTCACACTCGGTAATCTTATCAAAAATAGTTGAGATTGTATATAATTGATATTTTTCTGATTCAGTTAATAAGTTTCGAGCTACACAAGTTACAGCAGAAGAATCTAATCCACCACTCAAGTGGCTGATTATGGGAAAAGCGCTACGCAGACGGCAACGCACTGCTTCTGTAAAAATTTTTTTAAATTCCTCGGCGTAATCTTCATCAGACTCTAACTTAATTTCACGGTTAGGGTCGAGAGACCAGTAAGACCACAGGCGTAGTTCTGATTCATTGACAACCATACTGTGCGCTGGTGGAAGCCGTAGGATGTCTTTGTAGGTTGTGATGCCTTTGTCTTCCATCATCAAGGTCAAAAAGTCAGCAATTCTAACTTCATCAAGGCAATGAGGTACTTCTGCTAAACACAGCAATGCCTTGATCTCAGAGGCAAATAAAAAGCCTTGACGCGGTTGACAATAGTAATAAAAAGGCTTGACTCCAAAATGATCTCGCGCACAGAATAAACATTTCTTGTGCCTATCCCAAATCGCAAAGGCAAAGTCTCCCAAAAGATGCTCCGGACAAGATTCACCCCACTTCTTATAAGCAGCAAGGATAAATTCACTATCTGTAATTTTTTCTATTGGGCGATCGCAGAAATCTAGCTTAGAGATCAACTCCTCTCGATTATCAATACGAGCATCTGCGGTAATAGCTAAATCGCCTGTTTCATTAACGAGTGGTAGTTTCTCGAATATAGATTCTGGCGTCGTCCACAGCATTCGGTGTCCCAAACCTACAGACCCGCTAACCCAAATGTCTGCACCATCGGGTCCCCGGTGTACCAAGGTATCAGTCATTGACAGTAGCTCTTGATGCTCTACATAACGATTATCAAGGTAATATATCCCTACAATACCGCTCATAATTTGACTCCTTGTAAAGATGGCAGTGGAGTAAATCGAGAGAGGTCTATCAAATTACCAATCGCAACTCGTCCTTCATACTCAATCCAAGCATGAGCCTCTAACCTTCCTGCTGTGTCTTTGGCAACACCTATCCGTAGTTCGGACGAATACCCGTAACGGCTCATTAGCACCCAAGCAGTCAAAGCACGCGCCAAACACTTTACCCCATATGGCATATAACGGCTAGCTACGTTTACAGCCCAAATAATTTTGCTCACAGAAACAGAACTGCTAGGAGAAGTAAAAATCAGGAAATTCGATTGACCGATCTTGTTCAGAAGTTTAAGTAATACGCGAAACTCCAACAGCCATAACCCCATCCTGATAGTTCCCAACAGAATCACAGTTATTGCTAACAGAGAGCGATCGCTCCCTGAAAGTTTGAACAAGCTATGTAGCTGTCTCATCCCTTACCTCAACTAGCCCTGTAGTTTTTAAATTATTTAGCAGTTCTAATAAGTCACTCATGCAAACTTCTGCTTCAACTTCGTACTCTTGTAGAAGCACTTGTTTAATCTTCTCTACATGCTGAGGTTGCTGAATTAAATTCCAAATTTGTGTACCAACCTGATTCAATCCGTGATAAACCCCTGTCTTGAGATTCAAAATTACTGCTTCTCCACCCAGATCTGAAGAAATTTGCTCTCCAACAGCTACCACTACAGATGACTCTAACACTTTCCCATCTAGTGATTTTTGTGCCATAAGCTTGAGATTTTCCCTTTTTGATTCAATACTTTTTTTCAAAATTTTTACAAAAAACTCTGTTGCTATAAATTTTTAGCCAAAAATTATTTAGTAACAGATGATTCTCGAACCTTCCCATCTTTCATTGCAAAGGTTTTTTCATCCAGATATAGCAATCCTATTTGAAATCTAAACCAGGGAGACAAGGAGGACAAGGAAGACAAGGAAGAGGTGTTTGTAAATCATTTATGATTGCTATAGACTATTATTAATTCTGTTGCACGACCAACCTAACAATTTTATTGGCAGTGATTCTTGCAGCATAATAGCCTGACAACGAAACTTTATTGAAAAAAATTACGTTGTAACAATTTTTACATTCACATCTTTTTGAAGCAGCGTTTCCCCGATACCATAGTTTTCAAAGATTCAAGGCTTTACTACATTTCACTGTGTATAGTGGTAGATTCTCAACCCAAACACAAAACCCTATATTCCCAATTTGGAGATGCTTTTCAATTTCGTTCTCATTCTAGTATACGCTCAATGAGGTTTCTAAAACGATAAGTAAATTTATAAAAAAAACATATTAATTTTAAGAAATTGTAAATGAATATTTGATAATCCTAGTGAAATCTATTTTTTTGTCAAGAAAGGTTTCAATTCTCTTTTAAAATATGTTCCTCAATTGATATTGCTTAATTAACCAAACTTGGATAGAAACATTCTTGTAACTGAGTTTTACTGTGAATCAACCGTCACCTTTTGGAGTAAAGCCATCCACATATCTGGTGGCTCGGCATAATAATCAATTTCTGCAACCTGATATCGACATAAAATAGAACCATCCCGCAAAATTATGTAATCTCCTGGTTTGATACCTTTACCTTGTCCCGTCATATAACCTGTCGTTCCACCCTCTGCTACCTCAAATACATAATCGCAACCGCAAATATACTGAGTGTAATCATAAGTTTTGTTCTTCTGGCGTTTTAATTTATTCAGTAGAAAGTTCAGTATTAACAAACAAACGATATTGAAGTTGATGCCTGACCTGATAAAAAACATAAGTTTTTTGAAAATTTACAGAGAATTGGCATGAGAGATGCCCTGATGAGGGCTAGAAATCAAAACCTAAAATGAAAATGAATACCAAGTAAAAGCTAAACCTATAGATTGTTATTTTAAGTTATGTCAGCCTTAGATGGCGAATGTAAGCTAAAAAAGCTACTACCTAAAGGTAGAAGTTAAGAAAGCATCGGGTCGAAGAACATGACAAATCCGGTTGCCTAAAATTAATTGTCAAAGTACTTGACACTTCCCCTGGAGTTACTGCTATATTAATTAACGTGAATGTGATGGGGCGTAGCCAAGTGGTAAGGCAGCGGGTTTTGGTCCCGCCATCCCTAGGTTCGAATCCTAGCGCCCCAGTATTTAACAGGGTAGACATGAAAGAGTCTACCCTGTAATTTTATGCGATAATCCTCGCAATTGTTACTGAGTTGACAGGTAACTGGCAAATTTATGTTGCATAATGATACTGTATCTATAATTGTGCATCGCCTCAGTGTAACTTCTACTCTTCAAAACTTCAAACAGGGTGAATAAGTCGATCTCTCGTTTCTGATAAAGTTTGCATCTCCTGAAGATTGTCAGGAACACGCAATTAGCGCTTGAATTCATTGATCGAGTGTGTCAAACCACTTAGCAGTTCGACATACGTAAGTGTGTATCCACAATAGAGCTGCACTGTGCAACTACGTAAAACCACAAATTAGAAAATTTATACAAGGCTATGCTGAAGTCAGAACAATATCAACACCCGTCATCGCAAGCCTATGCCACTCAGTCAAATGAAGATGAAGGGGGGCTAAATTTAGGTCAAGTGGGAGCATCTCTCCGTCGCCGTGCATTGTTAATCGCTGGTGTAACAGGTGTAGTGGCTACAGCAGCAGTTTTAAAGGCAGAAACAGATCCTCCAGTCTATGAAGGAAAGTTTGAAATTTTAACCAAACCAGTGACTGGAGAAAGTCGCGCAGTCGCTAACGTTCCTCAAACCTTGGAGTCCCAAGGCAAAGGAATAGCACCTCCCGAACAAGCAGAACCCGTTGCCACAACAATTCAAGTTCTCAAAAGCCGTGGGATGCTAGATCCAGTCGTTAAAAGACTCCAAGTTAAATACCAAACTAAATATCCAAAATTGGATTACCAGAAAATTACAAAACTTTTAGAAATAGAATCACAACAACAAAATATTTTAGAAGTTAAATTTACTAGCCCAGACGAGGAGCTAGTCCGAGATACTTTAACTTTGCTGAAAGATGCTTACATTGCCTATAGTTTAAAAGAACGTCGAGGCGAAGTTCAGCAGGCAATTAATTTTGTGAGAGAACAAAAAACTCCTTTAGAGGCAAAAGTTAGAGCTTGGCAAAGAAAACTGCAAAAAATTCGACAAGAGCATAATTTGGTAGAGCCAGCACAGAAAGCTCAAGAAGTATCCGCTCAAATTGCTACTTTGACGCAACAGCAGGCAGAAAATCGCGTACAGCTAGAACAGATGATAGCGAGTTACCAGGACTTGCAAAGGGAGTTGGCGCAACAACCAGGGGATAGGGCTGGTAACTCAGTGCTGAGTGAAAATGTTCGCTATCAAAAGATATTAGATCAGCTGCAAACAGTGGAAATTGAAGTGAAAAAAGATGCAGCTAAATTCACAGATACAAATCCAAGTCTGCAATTCTTGCAGGAACAGCGAGCAAATTTACTCCCAATGCTAACGGCTGAAGAAAATCGCGTCAAAAGAGATTATCAAAGCCGCATCCGAGCACTCCAAGCTCGCGATCGCGCTTTGGGTGAAAAAATTAGCTACTTTAACACCTACCTGAGAAATTTAGCCAGTGTTATTCGTCAATACGATGATACTCAGAGGGACTTAAAGATTGTTACGGATGGTCTGGTTCAATTTACAGCCAAAGAACAAGCACTGAAAATCGAACAAGCTCAATCATTGCCATCATGGAAGTTACTTGACCCCCGGCTGGCAGAAGTGACAGAGCCTGAGGCTGTTAAAGACAGTACTAAACGGAATTTGGCTTTGGGAACGTTGTTAGGTTTACTACTTGGTACAGGCGCAGCTTTGGTGATAGATAAGCTGAGCAACGTTTTTTACACATCTAAAGACCTAAAAGAAGCGACTCGATTACCACTGTTGGGAGTCGTTCCTCTAAGAAAAGAGCTTGGCGCAATGGCTTGGCAAGAAGCAGCAAGTGAGGAGCAACAAGCAGCCCGTGCTTCCTTCTTTGAAGTTTTTCGCTCTCTGTACACTAACATTCTTCTTCTAAGTTCAGATGCTCCGATTCGTTCGCTAGTTATTAGTTCCCCAGGACAAGAAGATGGCAAGACAACCGTTGCAATACACTTAGCACTTGCAGCCGCAGCGATGGGGCATCGAGTTTTGCTAGTAGATGCCAATTTACGCAACCCTACCATACACAGTCGTGTTGGTCTAATGAACATTCAGGGACTAACCGATATTATTGCCCAAGACTTAGACTGGAATAATGTTATTGAGCGATCGCCCTTAGAGGATAACTTGTTTGTGTTGAGTGCTGGTCCAACGCCACCGGACTCCATTCGATTGCTTGCATCTCGTAAAATGCAGGATTTGATGAATGACTTACAATCCACGTTTGATTTAGTCATTTATGACACATCCCCTCTAGTTGGTTTTGCAGATGCTAACTTGCTAGCAGTTAACACAAATGGTCTTGTACTCGTTGCTGGGTTGGGCAAGCTCAAACGGACTATGTTCCAGCAAGCACTAGAAGAACTCCAGGTCTCGGGTACGCCAATTTTAGGAGTCATAGCCAACAAATCAAAGGATGCCACTACAACCTCTTACAGCTACTATCAGCAATATTACAAGAGTATGAGCGCTGAAAGAGTTGGACACAACGAAGTTTTAGACTCCATTAATTCTTAGTCTACTTCTTGTAGGAGAAAGAATGGAGAAAAACGTTAATGGGTAATAGTTTATGGTTGCGCTATGGCGCAACTATAAACTCAGTATTTTTCTAAATACAAGCACCCATTGACTCGTCACTTTTCAGGAGATTTCAAAGCCCGATCTAGAATTTGGCGAGCTTCTTCTGCTTTTGTTCTTGCTTCGTGATAGCGTAGATTAGCTTGAGCATAATTTTTGAGAACTTTAAAACCTTCTTTAAGACGAGCGATCTCCTCTTCTGTCACCGATTTATCTAAGAACAAAACATCAACTGCCTTGCGAATTTCCAGAGCTTCCGTGCGTGACTCTTGCACTTTTAGTTTGAGCGTAGCAAGATTGCTTAAAACTTGGACAGCTTGAGAAATAGCATCTTCATCACTATTTGTCTCAACTGGGGCTTCTTTCAGTTCAATCAGTTGTTGAGGACCAAAGCCATCTTCTAATTCTGTAGGAAGTTTACCTTCATCCATCAGTTTCATCAACTGATCCATTGCTTTCTCACGGGCTTTTGTGGAATCTTTTCCAGGAACGGTAAGAACAATTTCTGGGCTTTGAGCAAGAGTGTATTGAACCATGGTAGGGCAAAAATTTTGCTATTTATCAAGCCGGGGATAATAATTTTAACGCAAAACAAGCTAAAAAATCAGCAGCAGCAAAACCAGATAAAGTCACTAAACGATTTATTTTGGCATATGCAAATGATTTTTTAGCTTACCTAAATATAATCTAACCTGCGTTGGTTTGCGATCGCCTGTTGTCGTTTGCGAGCCTACTCCTGCTTCATACCTATTCTGGCTTTATTTGTAATATTTTGTCACACAAAACCGTTTTTGTGTTACATTTCCGGCAACGAGAGGTTTGTAAAATTCCTATAAATCGTCTCTAAAGTTTACTCTAGCAAGCATTTAGGTAATTAGCAGTTGATATGAGAAGGTAATTTTCTACTGAGCACAAAGTAAATTTTTTACCTTAACTGCCAAAACACTACCGAAAAAATAAAGATATGATATACTGCTGCAAGATGGAAACATAAGTGTAGTTGTTGTCAAGGTTAATACTAGTAATGACGCACAACCATCGAAAGAGTGACTTCGGGGGCTCTACCAGCTAATGTTACCCGAGGAATGACTCATGGCTATTATCAGCGTTACCAGTGCCGCAGACAGTGGAGCTGGTTCTTTAAGAGAGGCAGTCGCAAATGCTCAACCAGGAGACACGATTAAATTTGCCTCCAATCTTGCTAACGACAAGATAATTCTCACTAGTGGTGAAATTGGTATTCTCAAGCCTTTAACTTTTGATGGCTCAGATGCATCAAATTTAGCAATTAGTGGCAATCAACAGAGCCGTATTTTCAATATCGGCAACCAAGAGAACCGTATTAACGTGACTATCAAGGACTTGGCGTTCGTAGATGGTAGGGCAGTTGCTGGTACTACGAGTGACCAGGATTTTGCAGCAGGAGGTGCTATCCGGATTCATGACTTCAGCGATGTCGTGGTTGAAAATAGTCTCTTTAAGAATAATGTTGGTGAGCGGAGTGGAGCCATTCGCGTTGGCTTTGGTGGCTCCCTCACTGTTCGTAACAGTACGTTTGACGGCAATGATGGTTCGATCGCCAATGATGACCACAGTGCGGGAGCAATTTCCACCTATGGCTCCGGAGGTATACCTGACTTCGATCCGGGTAATGGCTTCGTCAAGATTGAAGGCAGTACTTTTACCAATAACAAGGGTAGTGAAGGTGGAGCTGTCTACAGCCTACTTGGTCCTCTGACTATTGAAGATTCCACTTTCAAGAATAATGAAAGTACTAGAGATGGGGGTGCTGTCTTCACTGATGGAGCTGACAAATCGGAAAAAGATGACCTAGGTGGTGAAATTACTATCCGTAGGAGTGTTTTTGAAAGCAACAAAGCTAAGGGTCTTGGCGGTGGGTTATCCCTATGGACGTATAACCCCGATAAAATTCTGATTGAGGACAGTTCAATCGTTGGCAATTCAGTAACCTATGGAGGAGGAGCTGAAAATAACTCCAAGGGTGGCGGTCTACGTGTTAACAGCGGTTACTTGACTATTCGCAATACAACCATTGCCAATAACACATCAGAGCACCAAGGTGGAGGAGCTTGGATCGATGGCACTTTAACAGTTAACATTGAAAACTCTACTTTCTCTGGTAACTCGGCGAGGGACGATATGGGTGGAGCTCTTACCTTAAATACGCCGGATAACACACCCGTAAATATTACAAATAATACTTTTGTCAACAACTCAGCAGGACGATACAGCGGAGCTATTTGGTCAAACGATCGCAACAGTGATGACATTACCCTGACCAATACTATCTTCGCTGGTAACACTGCATCTCCACAACAGATGCATACGAATTACCAGTTGAAAGATGGTGGCGGTAATTTCGTAGAAAAAACTGTAGGCGACCTAGGACCAAAAGTCACAGCAACTGCTACATACGTAGATGACCTTAAGCTTAGCGACACTCTCCAATTGGTGGGAAACCGTTTGATGTACGTGCTTGAGAGCGGTAGTCCAGCTATCAGTGGTGGAACTACAAATGGGGCTACTACAAAAGACCAACGTGGTGTTCTCCGAGACAGTCAACCTGACGCCGGTGCATTTGAATTTGTTCCCAACGGACAGATTCCAGTACCGAGCAGTGCGAGTAGCAACAAAGGCAACAACAAAACGGATGACTATCAAGTTATGACTCCTGTCGATAGCTTTATTGACTCCCAAAAGCTACTTATTGACCTGCGTTCGGTTGACCTCGATCGAGACGGTAAGGTCGATAGCAAAGTCTCCGTCACCCTCGACGACATTAAGAGTGACGCTTTCTACAATAACTCTGCAGGCTTTTATAAAATCGCTAGTGCAGATGGAGCAGTTCTCGATTCCATGACTAACAAACTGATTTATCCGGAAGATCCTGGCTATGCCCAAGCAGCACTGAAACAACGGGTATCTGGGGGAGAGATAAATCGGAATACAGGCAAGCTTATCAGCCAATTTGATGGTGGAGCTTTGTACGCACCTTATCTGATCGCTAATGGTACAGTAGAGCAGTTTCTCAACAATCCATTTGGTAATCTCCAAGCATTCTTTAGCCAAGGAGCGGCAAATCTTGACAAGACAAATCATGTTAAGCTGTTAGACAACAACCAGTTTGGGTTTGAAGACCTACTCAATGCACAAGATCCAGATTTCAATGACTTGACTTTTAAAGTGAAGATACAAAGTTCTTGACAAACAGCAGCGCTCGGAAAAAGCAATTCGCAAATATTTAAGTGTCATTGCAATTGCAAGCTTGTTATTAGCTAGCTGCTCGCAAATTCCTGTAAATGGGAACCTCCTATAACGTACCTACACCGTACTGAGTACCAGTCGGTGTAGGTACTTCATTGCTGCATACGTCAGAACTAACGCCATCGGCACTCAATGAAAACTCAAATTCTATACTAGAAACAGTAAGCTTATTTTTCATTGCGAGGGAAGAGCGATGGCTCCAAATCCCACCATAATGCGAACTGTAGAACAATTGGGTTATCGCGTCACCGTTGGAGACGTGGCAACTCAAGCTGGTTTAAATGTTGCAGAGGCAAATCAGGGTTTACTAGCCCTAGCTTCTGATGCTGGCGGACATCTACAAGTTTCAGAGACTGGTGATATTGTTTACCTATTTCCTAAAAACTTTCGAGATATTTTACGTAATAAATACTTTCAATTAAGATTGCAGGAATGGTGGCAAAAAATTTGGGGAATTATTTTTTACCTAATTCGTATTTCCTTTGGAATTTTCCTCATTGCTTCCATTGCTCTGATAACGCTCTCAATTATCTTAATTATCTCTGCCGCCAACTCGGACCGGGATGGGGATGACAGGGGTAGCAGTTTTAGTTTCTTTTATTTCCCCGATATCTTTTGGTATCTCAGCCCTGACTACGATACCCACCAACGACAAAGACGGCGAGAAAAAAGCCATCTCAATTTCTTTGAAGCCGTGTTTTCGTTTTTATTTGGTGATGGTAACCCCAATGCCAATTTAGAAGAACGCCGATGGCAAGAAATTGCTAGCGTCATTCGCAAGAATCGAGGTGCGATCGTTGCCGAACAGATTGCGCCTTATCTTGATGACATAGGAGAAGGTTCTGCAAAAGAGTACGAAGATTATATGTTGCCCGTTCTGACTCGTTTTAACGGACAACCTGCAGTCAGCCCCGAAGGAGAAATTGTCTATTATTTTCCAGAATTGCAAGTGAGTGCAGTACTACAGGGCGGTATCCCGTCGCAGGGATCTGCCAAATCCGTAAGGAGAAGTGATGCTCAACAGCATTATGACCCCCTATCAGACCATCTCATGGAATTTTCTTGGCGATTCAGTGCAGCAACATCAGGGCAAATTATGTTAAGTGCTGGGCTCGGAGTCGCAAATTTCGTCGGTGCGTTAGTGTTGGGAAGTTTGTTAAGAGATGGCGTAGTAGCAGCACAGCTAGGGGGATTGGTTGCCTTTGTTCAAGGAATTTACTGGCTGTTATTAGCTTATGGAACGGGTTTTCTTGCGATCCCCTTAATCCGATACTTTTGGATTCAATGGCGCAACAGCAAAATTAGCAGCCGCAACCGCGTTCGACAGGAGCGTGCTAGATTGTTAGCAGATCCAAATACGCAACTGGAGCAAAAAATTTCTTATGCCCGTCAATTTGCCACAGCAAAAGTCATCGGTACTGACGATTTAGCTTACTCTACTGAAACGGATTTGCTAGAACAAGAATTTAAGAAGAATGATGAATTATAAATTATGAATTATGAATTATGAATTATGAAATTTTTAATTCAGCATTCATAATTCATAATTCAATTTACCTTTGAACTGACTCATAAATAAGTCATAGTAGAATCCTTGTTTTTGCATCAGTTCGTCATGAGTACCAGTTTCAATAATTTCACCTGCCTTAAGCACCAGAATCCGATCCGCATTGCGAATTGTACTCAAACGGTGGGCAATCACAAAGCTAGTACGTCCTTGCATTAATCGATCTAAGGCTTGTTGAATCTTCTGTTCGGTTCTGGTGTCTATATTGCTAGTCGCTTCATCCAGAATAACCATGCGGGGATTTTGAACCATCATGCGGGCAATGGTTAGTAATTGCCGTTGTCCTTGGCTTAAATTACTGCCTCGTTCCGTCAGCATTGTATTGTAACCATCTGGCAGATGCAAAATGAATTCATGAGCATTGGCTTGTTTGGTCGCCTCAATACAGTCCTGCTCGGTGGCATCTAAACGGGCATAGCGCAGATTGTTCATAACTGTGTCAGAGAACAAAAATGCCTCCTGTAACACAATGCCAATTTGCCGCCGCAGACTGTCCTGTTGGAAGGTGGCAATGTTATGCCCATCAATCAAAATTTCGCCCCCATCGAGGTCGTAGTACCGAGTAATCAGGTTGATAATGGTGCTCTTCCCTGCTCCAGTCGGTCCGCACAAGCCAATTTTTTCGCCCGGTCTGGCTTCAAAGCTGTTGTGCTTCAGGATAGGTCTACCTTGAATATAGCTAAAGTTTACATCGCGAGCCAGTACGTGGCCCTGAATTGGTGGCATTTCTGGAGCATTGGGCTGGTCTACAATGGCTGGTCGTTCATCCAAAATGCTAAAAATGCGCTCGGCGGCGGCGCTTGCAGCTAGCAAAGTATCTAGGTTATTACCAAGACTCGCAATTGGAATCGAGAACTGACGAGTGTATTGTAAGAAAGTAGCAACAACCCCGATATTAGCCTCTCCTCGCAAGGTCAGTAGTCCCCCCACTAGTGCTACTAAAGCCACATCCAGGTTCGTCAAAACGAGGGTAACCGGACCGCTTACTAATGCTAGCAAGCGTGCCTTGACACCTGCTAAGCGAGCTAAATGACTGATATCCTCAAAGGTTGCGATCGCCTCTTCCTGCTGACCGTAAGCAATTACCACCTTCTGCCCGCTGACAGTTTCTTCCAATAAGCTGTTGAGTTCGCCAATCTGTGCTTGAAGATTGGCAAACACAGGTCCCGCAATCTGACTGATGAAGCCTAAAAACAGCACAATCAGTGGGGCAATTGTCAAAGCTGCGATCGCCAGTTTCCAGTTCAGCAGGAACATGGCTAAAACAAGGAAGACCAATTGCAACGTTTCGCTAACAACTAAATTCAAGCTGTTACGAAAAAATTGGGCAACTGCATCCGTATCATTGGTAACACGGCTCATTAAGTCACCAATCGGTTGGCGATCGAAGAAGTTCAGCGACAGGGTTTGCATCTGCTCAAACAAATCCTGCCGCAAACGATAAAGTGCCCGTTGTATTACGCGATTCAGCATCAGAGTTTGCCAGAGCATGACACCGGAACTGCAAATAGCTGCGATCGCTATCCCGATAGCCACTTGGGTAATGACCCTTAGATCGGGAGTGCTGCTTAGATTGTTCAGCCCTACCCCCAGCCAATAGGGAATAAGCAGGTTTAACACTGTACTCAACAACAATAACGCAATAACTCCGACAACCTCTAAGGCATACCGAGTGATGTAACCGAGCAATCGTCCCAACACCTTCAAACGTGGCTGGGTTGGGGGCGGGTCTCCTGCTTTAAACTTTACCTTTCGATGCAGCAAGGGCTTGTTCATGCGGTGACACCTCCCAATTGTGAACGGTAGATTTCCTGATACAGAGAACTGCTGTGAAGGAGTTGCTCGTGGTTTCCCCGGTCAACAATTTTTCCACCTTCTAGCAGGAAAATAGTGTCCGCAGTGATGACTGTACTGATTCGTTGAGCGACAAATAACATGGTGGTGTCTGCCATTAGGCGTTTCAACGCATCTTGCACCCGCGCCTCTGTAGCCATGTCCAGAGCACTGGTGCTATCATCTAGGATGAGAATTCTAGGTTTGACGGTTACCGCACGAGCGATCGAGAGGCGTTGCCGCTGTCCGCCTGAAAAGTTGGCTCCTCGCCGTGCCACTGTGGCATCATAGCCTTCGGGAATGGCTGACACAAACCCATCGGCATTTGCGGCCCTTGCTGCCTCAATCATTTCGTCTTCAGTCGCATTTGGTTTGCCGTAGCAAATGTTGTCCCGTACTTTGCCACTAAACAGTACCGACTCTTGGAGGGATACACCTACAATTTGGTGCAGGGTTTCCAGAGGAATGTCCCGCACGTCGATGCCATCAATGGTAATTCGTCCCCTTGTCACATCGTAAAAACGAGGAATCAGGTTCACCAAGGTGGATTTGCCGGAACCTGTCGTCCCCAAGAATGCCACCGTCTGTCCCGGTTCAATTGTCAAATTGATGTTTTGTAAAACGGGTTGCCCCACCCGCTCATTGTAACTGGGGTAACTGAAACTAACATCCTCAAATACAATCCGTCCTTTAACAGTCTCTGGGGTTAATTTGGTGGGAGTGGTAGGTTCGGGGATGGTGGGGATGGTATCGAGAACTTCAAACATCCGTTGGGCAGAGGCTTCTGCTGCTGTCAACTGAGGCGCGATCGCTGCCAGTATCACTAGAGGCACTAGAATAGTAGCGAGGTATTGGGTAAAGGCTAGCATTTCACCCACAGTCACAGTGCCCCGATCGAAACTATACCCTCCAACCCAAAGGACGGTTGCTGATGCTAAGTTGATGACCAAATACAAGCCCGGAGGCAGAAATGCCACATATTGCATCGGACGCAGGGTGGCTCGGCGTAAGTCTCGGTTGACGCGATCGTACCGACGATTCTCGAAGTCACTTTGCACAAAAGCTTTAACCACTCGCACCCCTGCCAGGTTTTCCTGCAACATATTGTTAAGAGCATCTAACTTCTGTTGCTGAATTTGAAAAAGTGGTCCTATTTTCACCACTAAGACAAAAAGGATCGCCACGATCGCGGGGATAACAACGAACAAAATCCACATCAAACTGGGACTGTTTAGATAAATCAGTGCCAATGCGCCGACAAACATGACTGGAACTTGGGCTACAGATAGGATTATCAGTTGAATAGTCGTTTTGATTGCATTGACATCGTTGGTCATTCGCACCATGAGATCGCTGGTGGGGAAACGATCTAGGTTGCCAAAGGAAAAAGTTTGAATTTTGCGGTACAGAAACATCCGCACAGCATGGGCTGTATTTTCGGCAAACGTAACGGCATAAAAAGAATTGGCGAGGGTAAAAACCGCCGCTAGCACGGCAAATAGAACCATCCAAAGCACGCTTTGCACTGTGGCTTCCCGATCGCCCTGGGATAAGCCCCGATCGATCAAGCTCTGAGTCATCAGGGGAATGAGCAGGGTAAAAATCGTTGCGATCGCCTGCAAAATTTGTGACAGCCAAAAAGACCACTCATAGCCCTTATAAATCGTGATAAATCGGCGGACATTTGGCAACATAAAGCATCCTCAATTGATAAAATGAGAGCCTCGTTCCGTACTTTGTTGAGATATGCTGCTGCAAGTGCGATCGTCAATTACCAATTGCCAATCCTATTTCACCTGAATTGGAGCGAGAGCGACACCCCGGTAATAGTAGTTTAAAATTTGCAAGTGATTGTATCCCCGTAGTGCTAGATTATACGCACCCCACTGACTCATGCCTATAGCATGACCGAAACCAAGCCCTCTTAACGTAAAGCTACCATTACCATTACTGACGGTAAAACGAGTGCTCTTGAGCTTGAGTGCTGTACGTACATCCTCACCTCTGAGCACTTTTTCACCTCGATCGCCTACAATTTTTAGAGCTTTCACACTGCCATAAGGTGAAGTGCTTTCGGGTACAATTTGCTTAACGTTGCCAACCTCAGGAATTTGAGCGCTAATTTCCGCCGGTGAAAAGGTTTTGACCCAATTGCATTCTCTGATATTTTGGTCAAAGTCAGGAACAGCACGCAGGTAGGGCTCATGGCTTCCCCAAACATTTTCAACATCCTCAGTATGACCGCCAGAACAAGCGTGAAACACGGAGAGAATAATTCTATTTTTGTGAGTCAGTACCTTACCTGATGTGGAATCTACAGCCGCGTAAGTAGTAGGCGATTCACTCACAACGCCTTTGTAAATTTGCCAGCGATCTGGTGTATCGCCGAGATCGTAAATGGGGTTGTTGCGCTGTCTTTCTCGTTCGTAAAGTGCATAAGTCCGGGCTGCGATCGCTTGTGCTTTCAGTGCTTCTATAGGCCATCGGGAGTCCATCTCCCCACCCAGAACGCTGTAAAGATATTCCTCCATATCCACCCAGTTAACCGCAGTTAAACCTTTTTGTGAAGGAACAACTAGAGTTCTACCCCGATACCAACGATCTCCGATATAGACATACCCTTTACCTATAGGCTCAATCCAGAATAAACTAGATTGCCATCTATCTAAAGCAACTCCCCCAGGAACAGCTTGAGCATAGTAAGAACTCAATTGAGGGAGTTGACCTAAAGTACGACCACTACCATCTTTTACAACAGCCGCCGTAGAACTACCGACTTTAACTTGATTAACATCCCTCTCAATGGCGACACGTAAAATCACTGATGCTTGAGCCGGAGCAACCATCGCTATCCATATCAGGATACCAAGCCACCAATGACGTACTTTCATCTGGGAAAATAAAAAAACTGGGAACAGTTGGAATTTCATGCTAACAACGGAATTTGCTTGAGTACGTTAGAGGACGCTTGATAAGTGCTTCAGTTTTCTCCCATAGGGATTCACTCAATCAAATATAGATGAACCGTTTAATACTAGCAACTGGGAAGGGGCTTTTTTTGGTTACGGGTCACTGGCTACTGTTAGCGGCTGTGTCACGAACTGACTTAAACCAATACTACTTAGCAAATCCTTCCAATCTTCTGCAAGCGTTGCATCGTTGGGATTTTTCTGCCGCAATAGTGCTAGGGTCGTTAGCGCGTCATGCCATATTCCATTATTGGCATAGATAGCAATTTGCTGTATTGGTTCTGCTTTTTGCAATTGCTCTTGTATGGCTTGCTTCAAATTGACGCGTTGCACCACACCCTCAACAAAAATGGGAGTTTCTTGCTGTTGGCGATCGCAGTAAACATTGAGGAACCAGCGATATTGTTTGCCAGCTGTCAAGGGA
Organism: Tolypothrix bouteillei VB521301; assembly: GCF_000760695.4. GTDB lineage: Bacteria > Cyanobacteriota > Cyanobacteriia > Cyanobacteriales > Nostocaceae > Scytonema > Scytonema bouteillei_A. Next base: position 4,170,737 of record NZ_JHEG04000001.1, read on the forward strand.
GGTAGAGGAACGCCAATGACTCCGGCTACATTTGGAAGGGAAATCTCTGTTTTATAAATTGGAGTTGACTGGTCATCAAGCAGCTCAAAATCAGCCGGATAGTTAGAACTTTTATTATAAGGCGTGTAGAACCACAGGATAGGGCGTTCTGCTGACGTCAAACCCCAAATATTTGTAACAGTCCCTTGTGACTCAGTGGCTGGAACTAAGGCAGTGAGTTGCAATGGTACGTCTTTTGGACACCCAGTTCGTCTAGCTCCACCATAACGACGACCACCAGGAGAGGATATGTCTTTAGGAAGTGGAGGTAAAATCAGTCGTATAGGTTGTCTGCGAGTTCTCGATTTAGACTCAGGCGGAGTGGGGTTAGGGCGTTCTGTCGCACCCGAGCGAGCAGGCTGGGCGGTCACCCAAGTTGAACTCCCCAGTAAACTGAAGCAGCCGAAGGCAACTGCCAAAATTAGTTTTATCAAACCTGATGTTCTTATCATAACTAATTACTTAAAATTTAATAAATCTAACTTTTACTCTTTAACCCCTACCCCCGACTTCTGAACCGACGTAGCAAGAACAGTCACAACTAAAGCCAAAGCAGAAGGCACAAATGGCACCCAGTATCCTTGTATTAACATACCAAAGCAAAGTATGTAGAGAGAGCCAGAAAAAACACCAATGACAAGCACCAATTTAGGAAACGAGCGAACTCGCCAAGCAAACACTCCTCCTAGGACAGACCACCCCAAAATCCATACGACTTCAACTAATGGAGATAAAACTTGCAGTTGATTTCGCTTATCCAAAACCGCACTGATAATTTGACTTACCATATGCGCTTGTACAAATACTCCTGGCATTTGCTCGTCTAACTTACTTCCATAAGGAGTCGCCCAATAATCTGGGTAATCACCTTTAGCAGCTACCCCAATTAAAACAATTTTGTCCTTAACTGCACTTGGATTAATAGGAGAAGACAGAATTTGTGTCAGTGTGACCTGCTTGGCAATATTTTTGGATGAACGATAATTCAGTAAAATTTGACCGCCATTGGTATCAATACTTTGATAACCGCCGGTGCGAGGTCGCAAACCGGGAAAAACTGTTTTGCCAAGTTGTAAATCTCCAGTTGGTGTAAACTTTGGTTGAATGCCGTAAGCCAGTAAATAGCGGAATGCTAGTTGTGTACTGAATGCAAAGGAAGCCGGACACAAGGATATAGCCTCAGGGTCCATGTAAAGCAAATGTCGGCGCACAACTCCATCAGGATCGTGAACAAAGTCACTAAATCCCAAGCGTTCTTCTGGAATTTCAGGTGGTGGTTCAATACCGTTTACAGATGAAACTCCATCACTCCCCTTACAAACCCCAACTAAATTTTCAGTTTGCTCGAAACGGGTAATCAAATTGGGGTCTTGAGCTTTAAAATCTCTGTAGAGATCCAAACCAATAGCACGGGGTTGATATTGCTCGAGTTTTTCCAATAGTTTGTTAAGAGAGGTATCTGAAAGAGATTTTCCATCTAAACGTTCGCCATTGCGCCGTTGTTCTGCAATATCAGCATCCTCAATAGTCACTACGAGCAAGCGATCGTCAGGTTTCTCATTCACAATAGCCGAACGTAAAGCGATCGTATTGTCAAAAGCATGCAGTTCAGCTCCTTGCAGCAATCCTAGAAACCTCAACCCGCACACTAAGGCAGTCACGACTACAGAAGATAAAAATGCTACAGTAATTTTAGGTGAAGGTGGCGGTGGCGGCAAAGGAAGTGGTTCTAAAGGCAGTAATTCCACGTTGCCAGTAATCTGTTCCCAAGAAGGAGGAGCTTCTGCTAAATTTTGACAAATTGCGGGTAGCCAGGTAGCACAAGGAAATTTATCTTCAAGACCTTGTAACCGTTCTCTTGCTTCCCGCACCGCCAGGTAGAACGGCTCGCCACTCGCAAACCCTTTTAAAAAATACTTTAAAAATTCCTGTGCTACCAAATCTGGAACAGGTTCGCGCATTACAATCATTTGGGGAATTTGCAAATCAGCTAAATCTCGCGCCAATCCCAATCCATCACAGGAGTTAAAAATTGCCAGTTGTAAACCACGTTCCACAGCTTTTCTCAAAGCATATCGGAGTTCGCCGATCGTGAGGCTATCAGTGGGATTTAAATATATCCGTCCGGTACAATCTTTCCCTTGACTGGAACTGTGACCTGCAAAGAAAAGAATATCCCAACTGTTACCCCAAAGTTGGTCAGTTAATTCTTTGCGCTGGGGTTCCACCAAAAAAGTGACATTTGCATCGTTAAGCTGTTGCAGGACATTCAGGTCAGCTTCAGTATCAATTCCCTGACTGTTCCCAACAATGGCTAAAATATTTACTCGATCGTTACGTGTTTTTTTGGAAGTGACTCGCTCGTAAGTTGGCGATGCTATAGCTAACTCAGCCTTTGGATAGCGCTCCAATACATCCCACAGATGCCAGGGCAAACGCTTTAATTGATAATCTTCTGTTTGTAAAATAACTCGTAGCTCATCCGTAGGCTGGAGTTTTTCCAACCATTTCTCCCGGACAGGACGAAACTCCTCAGATTTTAGCCAGGTGTTAAAACGCGATCGCAAAATATGTGCCGTGTTTTGACAATCCTGAGTCACAGACACATTTGTCACCTGTACTTTGTCAGCAGAGAGACGATAGCGACTGCCTAACTGTCGGTAACTAACCTGCCAGTGATTGTAATACAATGGCATTTCTGCCGCTGCAGGCAATCTTCCGGTAATTTCAGTTGAAGGACGCTCACCTTCTTCACCAATTTGAAGGGTAACGGAAAATCCTTGCTCAAAACTACCGTCAGCAAATTTTAATACGACTAATTTACACATAACACACAAGTATGAAGTATGAAGTATGAAGTAGAAGTATGAAGTCTTAAAACAAAAATCGGCTGAAAAAGATTTTCATCCTTTATCCTTCATCCTTTATCTTTTATCCTTCGTCCTTCACTCACTAAATCACAAAGTGTTCTGTGACACTAGCATCATTTAAGCCTAACTTAACGCTAAATTGTTCTCCCGGTTCACCCTGAAACTGTAACTGAATGTAATTATCTGCACTTCTAGCTTGAGATTCCAAAAAAACCGCTCCCGACCCATCAAGCACTGTCAATTGCAAACCGGGAATTAGGTAACTACTGTTACCAGTAGGATGCACTTGAAGGCGAACACTCGTTTGTGAGTTTATATCTGGTCGAATTTCCACTATTAACATGACGGGTTGATTGGCAATTTGGATTCCCAAATCGATCAATTTTCCACGTTTGGTAAGTGAATCGCTTTCTGGCATGCGGTCAACAATTTCACTGCTGCGAAAAGCATAACCCGGTCTCAATTCTGGCTGGTTCCATAACGATTCGAGAGTCTGCCAACCTGCATCAAAGACACCAGTTAACCATTGACTCAAATTTACCAGAGTCTTCGCTGGGGTTTTCTGCAATTCTCCCAAATGTTCGATCAAATTTTCCAAAGGTTGAAGCTGGTTTAATGGCAATCGTTCTGTAGAGATGCTGGGGACAAAGCCAAGTAAATTGGCGTCCTGAGAAGATTCATTGATTTGAACAACAATATATCCTATCCGTTCTTCCCAAGTTTCTGGAGGAATGTAACAAAATTGCTCAAAACGTTGTATGGGACGGCACTCCAAACGACCGATTCCAGGCATTTCCAAATCCGCAACGTCAGCACACAAACGTATCACTGGGTTCCAACTGTCACTTTTCTTTAAGTTAGTAGGAATACCCAAAAATTCCAAGTACTGATGCACCACCCATACACAAAGAGTATTCAGCCGGACTTGTGCAGCTTTTTCAGGAGTGGGTTGCTCGTTCGCAAACTTCTCCGCAGTTCTGCGAGCTGCTAACGTGATGGGCAAAGTCAATGGAATATCGTCTAGTTCATAGATGGTGCGCTTCATAGTGAAATCCCCAGTAAGAGTGCTGCTAAATACTTATCGCTCCAAGTTAAAGATTTTATGCAACGAAGTTGCTATTAGCCCTTCGGGTTCGCCCTTCGGGTTCGCCCTTCGGGTTCGCCCTTCGGGTTCGCCAGTCCCCTACGGCGGGAAACCCGCCTGCAGGGCTGGTCTCACCAGTCCCCTACGGCGGGAAA